>NMUI01000091.1 GCA_002221445.1 Phenylobacterium zucineum
GCCTGGGGCATGACCGAAACCTCGCCCTTGGGCACCCAGGCCACACCCAATCACATAATCGCTGCCATGAGCCCTGAGGATCAGCTGAAATATCAGCTTAAACAGGGCCGCCCGCCACTGGGCATTGACCTTAAGCTCGAGGATGATGACGGCAAGCGCCTGCCCCGAGATGGCCACACCTTCGGCAAGCTGATGGTAAAGGGCCCCTTTGTGGTGGGGGAATATTTCCGGGGTGATGGTGGCGACATTCTGGACAAGGACGGCTTCTTCGACACCGGCGATGTGGCGACTCTGGACTCCAACGGCTTCATGCAGATCACCGACCGCTCTAAGGATGTGATCAAGTCGGGCGGGGAATGGATCAGTTCCATTGAGATCGAGAATATCGCTGCTGGACATCCCAAGGCCGATCTGGCCGCGGTGATCGGGGTCTTCCACCCCAAGTGGGATGAACGTCCGCTGCTGCTGGTCAAGCTGAAGGCCGGGGTTGAAGCGACCAAAGACGAATTCCTGAAATTCCTCGACGGCAAGATCGCCAAGTGGTGGACCCCTGACGATGTGGTGTTTGTGGACGACATTCCCCTTGGGGCAACGGGCAAGATTGACAAGAAGCTGATCCGCCAGCGCATGGCTGATTATGTCCTGCCAGCGGCACCGGCGACCGCCGCGGCGGCGACCGTCACCAAGGCCCTGGCGGCCGCCCCTGAACCCAAGATTTACGCCCCTAAAAGCAGCGGGCCTGCGGGCGGGCCCCGATCAGATCCAGACACCAGCCCCGCCGCCGCCGTTGAATCCGAGTTGGCTGACCTGCCGGTTGTGGAGGTCACCGCAGGGGCAGAGGTCGATCCCCCGGCCGCCACAGCAGAACCCAAGGCGGAAGCCTTAAAATCGCGTCCCTGGCTGCTTTACTATCTGAATTTCGCCCTGGCGTCGGCCCTGCTTCCGAGTGTTATCATGCTGTCCATTGCCGCCCTGTCTCAGATCGGCGCGATCAGCGGGTCCGATGGTGCGGGATCAGCCCTGCTGGCCTTCGCTCGTGGGTTGGCACCCTGGAATGTCGCGGCCGCCGCGATCGGGGTCATCAGCACCCTGATGGCAAAAGATGTCCGCCGCTATGGGGTCAGGGCGCTGCTGATCCTGGTATTGGCCCTGGCCACGGCCGGGTTCTATGCCTGGGCCAATCAGGTTCTGACCCGGCCCCAGGATGCGACAACTGGACCTGCGGTGGTCCGCATTCCTTCCGGCGAGACAAGATTCTAAGCCAACCGAAAGTCCGCATCCAGGTCCGGCGGGCCGTCTGTAACCACAAGGCCACGGTTTACCAAGTCGATCATATGACCCAGGACGGATCTGGCCGCTGCCGGATGTAGTCGGCTGTCGACAGCGGCGTAGAGGACGGGGACCATCTCCTTGATACGGGTCTGCCCGTTCTTCAGGGCCCCCAGAACCTGGGCCTCCCGTTCCTTGCGGTGGTCGATATAGGCTGCGATGAAGGGGGTCACCTCCCGGATCGGTGGGCCGTGGGTGGGCCAAAGGGTGGTGAATTCCCGGGCTTTGATCAGTTCAAGGCTGCTCATATACGCGGTCATTTCCCCATCCGGCGGCGAAACCACGGTGGTCGACCAGCCCATGATATGGTCGCCAGAGAGTAAGGCGTTTTCTTCCCTGAGGGCGAAGCAGATGTGATTTGAGGTGTGACCCGGCGTGGCTATGGCCTCCACCGTCCAACCTGGGCCCGACAGGATCTGACCGCCGCCGCACAGGCTGACATCGGGGGCGAAACCAAAATCGGCCCCGGCCTCGGTGATGACGCTGTCCTTGGCCTGGGGGAGTTCGACCGGGCAGCCATAAATGATGGCTCCGGTCCGGTCCTTCAGCGGGCCGGCCAGGGGGGAGTGGTCGGCGTGATGATGGGTGATCAGTATGTGGGTGATGGTCTCTCCCGACGTCGCCGCCAGGATTGCCTCCAGATGCTCGGGCAGGTCCGGCCCCGGATCAACCACGGCGACCTCACCCCTGCCGATAATGTAGGTGCCCGTTCCTAAATAGGTAAAGGGCCCTGGATTATTGGCCACAACCCGTCGGATCAGGGGAGAGACCTGATCGCAGACACCGTACTCGAATTTGATCTCGCGGACATAGGGGATCATGGGCAGGTCCTTTTTGGGGGAGGTTCCGATTGGGGCGGCCCGGTCCTTGCGCTGAGGGACTCAGTTTTCCGGTTTCTGGGCGCAGGTGATGGTCAATCTGGCGATATTTGTTTCAAAACGGCTCCAGCCGATCGCCTTTGCCGTGCTGTGTCTCATGGCGGTGCAGCTGGTGGTGGCTAGGACAGCCTCCACACCGGTTCCCCCTGGGGCTGTTCGGATCGCCATCCCTGCGACGGATCATGAGCGCGGCAGGACATTTGAAAGGTCATAGCCTGCGGCTTCCCCCAGGGCGATCAGGTCATCCCGGGTCCGGTCGCCAGCCAGGGCCTGACCCAGGGACCAGGTGACAATCGACCGCGTACCAGACCGGCAGAAGGCCAGAGCCCGCCCATTATGGTGCTCCAGCAGATGTCGTTCGGCCTCCACCTGATCCAAGGTCGGTGCGCCCCGCACCGGGATGTGGGCGTAGGCTAGGCCTGCCGCCTTGGCGGCCGCTTCCATATCGGCGCTTAAGGGTTGAGCCGGGTCCTCGCCATCGGGGCGATTGTTAATCACCAGGGTGAAGCCCTCGGCTGCGGCCAGGACCATATCGCTTAGGGTCACCTGGGGTGCGACGGAAATCTGATCGGTAACGCGGCTGAATTTTGACATTTGGGCAGGTCCGGTTGGCAGAATTGACATCATCGGGGGGCAGTGAAAGTTTCGCAATGTCCGACCGATCAAAAGGTCTCAAAGCGTATGGTTTCGTTGTATGTTGAGTTTTATCGGTCGCCGGCTTCTTGTGGCCCTACCGACCCTGTTCCTGGTGGTCACGATTGCCTTCTTTATGATGCGCGCCGCGCCGGGAAGTCCATTTGACCTTGATCGCAGACTTTCTCCTGAAATCGAACAAAACGTCAAAGCCAAATACGGCTTGGATAAGCCGGTCGCGGCCCAGTACGTCGATTATGTGGTTGATGTCCTCCACGGGGATTTCGGTCCATCCCTGAAGTATAAAGACAAGTCAGTGCTACAGATTCTGCAGGAGAATTATCAGGTCAGCCTGATTCTCGGCGTGTCAGCCATGACCCTGGCCTCGGTGACAGGTCTATCCCTGGGGGTGATGGCGGCCCTGAGGCAGAATGGCTGGTTCGACTATGGCGTCATGGGCGTGGCGATCTTAGGGGTTTGTATTCCGACGTTTGTGACGGCACCCCTCCTGGTTCTGATCTTTGGTTCCGGTCTTCAGTGGCTACCAAACGGGGGCTGGAACGGCGGGGAGATCCAAAACCTGGTCCTGCCCGTGTTTGTGCTGGCCCTGCCGCAAATCGCGATTATCTCACGGTTTACCCGGGCCGGCATGATTGAGGTTCTAAGCTCAAATTATGTGCGCACCGCCCGGGCCAAGGGCTTGCCGATCCATCGCATTGTCACACATCATGTCCTGCGCGCCGCGATCCTGCCCCTGGTCAATTATCTGGGACCTGCCAGTGCGGGCCTAATGACCGGATCGCTGGTGGTGGAAAAGATTTTCGCCCTGCCGGGCTTAGGGAAGTTCTTTGTGATCAGTGCCATGCAGAGGGACTATACGGTCGTCATGGGGATGGTGATCTTCTATGCCGCTCTGGTCCTTTTCATGAATCTGCTGGCGGACCTCGTCGTCGCGGCCCTGGATCCTCGGGTGATCCTGTCATGAGCCATCTCGATATCCCGACCAGGTCGATCCCGACGGCGGTTCAGGGTCGCAGTCTATGGGATGATGCCCTGCGTCGGCTTATGCGCAACCGCGCCGCTGTGACCGGCATAATCATGCTGGCAATCCTGGTCCTGGCGGCGGTGATAGGCCCCAGGGTTATTCCCTTCACCGACAATACCGTGAATAAGAGCGACGTCTGGGCCCCACCCCTAACCCAAGGCCATATTCTAGGCGCTGACGCCCTGGGGCGTGACCTGCTGGCAAGACTGCTCAGCGGTTTGCAGGTTTCGCTGATGATCGGTCTGGTGGCCACGGGCGTCTCCCTGGTGATCGGCGTGACCTGGGGGGCGCTTGCCGGTTATCTCGGCGGCGTGGTGGATGAGGTGATGATGCGCATTGTCGATGTCATGTACGCCTTGCCCTTCATCTTTTTTGTGATCTTGCTGATGGTGACCTTCGGGTCCCACATTGTGTTAATCTTTGTGGCGATCGGGGCGGTGGAGTGGCTGACCATGAGCCGGATTGTCCGTGGCCAGACCCTGTCGCTGAAGCAGAAAGAGTTTGTCGAGGCTGCCCGGGCCGCAGGCTTGACCAAGGGGGCGATTATTGTCCGGCACATTGTCCCGAACCTGCTTGGTCCGGTGATGGTTTATGTGACTCTGACCATTCCAGCGGTCATCCTCTCGGAGAGTTTTCTGTCCTTCCTCGGAATGGGGGTACAGCCCCCCGCTGCCTCCCTGGGCACCCTGATCGCCGGGGGCGCGCAGGATATGGAGCTGGCCTGGTGGCTGCTGGTCTTTCCGGCCCTGACCATGTTGGCAACCCTGATGTCGTTCAACTTCATTGGCGACGGATTGCGCGACGCCATTGACCCCAAGGACAGGTAGGTTCTATCGCCGAGCCCGCAATAGCGCTTTGCTCCACCGCCCTCAGGTTAAGTCCCATGACCTCTGCTTCATCAACGCCGGATGGTGCTTATAGAGCTGCAGCTGCGGCCTTTCAGGCAGGCCGCATCGCAGAGGCGCGGGACATGCTGATCCCCTGGGTGCAGGCAGGCATTCCGGATGCGCAGTTGCATGGTTTGATGGGATTTATCCTGCGGCGCGCGGGCGATGTGCCCGGCGCGGAGTTTGCCCTTGCGACGGCGCGCAGACTGGCCCCTTTGGAGTTAGTCTACATCCTGGCTCAGGGTGAATTAATGGCAGCCGTTGGCCGGATTGCGGAAGCCGAAACAGCCTATCGTGACGTGTTGGCCCTCTCCCCGCCGCGTGCGTCAGGACAGCCTCTTGCCAAGCCTGTGCTTGATGCCCTGGAGGGCTTGGCGACTGCCTTGACCGCCCAGGGACGCCCCGCCGAAGCGCTTCCCATTCTGCAGGCCGAGCTTGATATGGACCCAAAGAACCTGCGCCTCCAGTTTGCCCTGGCTCAAGTATATCGTGCGTCCGGGCAACCGCTGGCCGCTCTCGATATTTTTGAGCAAGGCGTCAAGGCAAGTCCGCAAAATCCCACTTTGGGGCATAATCTGGCGGCTGGTTATGCGGACTTGCAGATGTGGCCGGAAGCCGAACGCGCTTCAGCAGCAGCCTTCCGGCTTGGGGCCCAAGGTGAAGCGCCTTGGCTGGTGCGCGGCCGGGCCCTGGTCGGCATGGGGCGACTGTCCGAGGGCGAGGATGTGTTTCGTCAGGCGGTGGAACGAGGAATTGCCGGACCTGATATTCATCGTGACCTGTCCCAGCTGATCTGGATGCTTACCGGTGATCTTAAGGAATCCGCAGCACCGCAAAGGGCGGTTCTGTCTAAGGAGCCGCGCGATCTTGGGGCTATTACTGCCTTGGCTAAGCTTCATCAAACGGCGGGTGATCCCCTAGGTGCAATTGCCATCCTAGAGCAAGCTTTGCAGGCTGGCACCGAAGACGCGGGATTGTACCTCTTCCTCAGTGATCTGGAACTGTCTCTTGGGGATGCGGCGGCGGCATTGAAACATGGGGAGGCCGCCCGGGCGATTGACCCTGCACATCCAGGTATATGGGCGCGGTTGTGCGACGCGAACCTAGCCCTTGGTCATGCAGATTTGGCCGCCGGACTCGTCGAAGATATCCTCAGTTTCGATCCGCACAATGTGACCGCGACCGCGCGGTTGGCCACCGCCTATCGGCTGATGGGCGATCCTCGATATAGGTCCCTCTATGATTATGAGGCCTATGTTCGGCCTTACGAGATTGAGACCCCGGAGGGCTGGCCCACCCTAGAGACCTATCTCCGCGACTTGGCGGCAGCCCTGACGACCCTGCACAGGTTCCGCAAGGAGCCCTTCGATCAATCCCTGCGCAACGGCAGTCAGACCGCTCAGAATCTGATGCGATCAAGCGATCCGACATTGCGGGCGTTTTTCAAGGCGATTGACGCACCGATCCGGGCTCACATGCACCGCGCGAGCGCAGCCCCCGGGGTCCTGGGGCGTCGCAATATGGGCGATTACCGGATTGCGGGTAGCTGGTCCGTTTTTTGCGTCCGGAAGGCTTTCATGCTAACCATATCCATCACGAGGGCTGGCTATCCTCCGCCTTCTATGTAGAAATGCCGTCTTTGCCCTCGCCTGATCCAAAGGCTGGCTGGATCAAATTCGGTGAACCGGGACAACCCACCCGACCTGAGTTGGGTCCAGAGCATTTCATTCAACCTAAGCCGGGACTTCTGGCCTTGTTTCCCAGCTATATGTGGCACGGGACTGTCCCCTTCACCTCACCTGAGCGCCGCATCACCATCGCGTTTGATGTGGTCCCGCGGGCCGCGACTCGCTGATCAGTGCTTTAATTCTCGCTCTAAGTGGGGCGTTCGCGAGGTCTTGAACACGTCTATTTCAAGCTCATGGCCACCAATCGGGTCTGATCTGTGACCAAAATGCGACAGATCAACGTCTATTCCGTTGAGATGTGTTAAAGTGCGTTGACCCTGGCAGTCTATGCCCCGTAACTCCAGCACAACGACGTTTTTCCATCGGCGTAAGTGTTTTTTTTGGGGAAGCGGACCGCAAATTGTGCGTTCGCCTCCGTTGGAGGACCAAGACATTGCAAGTTAAATCCCTGCGCGAGAGGCTGCTGGCCTCGTCAATCATCTGCAGCGCCGCCTTGGTGGTGGGCTCAGCCCACGCCGCCACTGCAGCAGCGCCCGAAGTGTCGGAAGTGGTGGTCACCGGATCGCGCATTGCCCAGCCGAATCTGACCTCCAACAGCCCGCTGGTGACGGTCAGCCAGGAAGATGTGAAGGTCGCCGGTACGGCTACCATCGACACCCTGACCAACTCCTTGCCGCAGGTGTTTGGCGGTCAGAACCTCGGTCAGTCTATTAACTCCAACGGCACCGCCACGGTCGACCTGCGGAATCTTGGTACGAGCCGTACGGTTGTTCTGATTAACGGTCGTCGCCTACAACCGGGTGATCCACAAACCCCCGTTGCCGATCTGAATACGATTCCAGCGGCTTTGGTGGAGCGAGTAGATGTCGTCACCGGAGGGGCATCAGCGGTTTATGGTGCCGACGCGGTGGCCGGTGTTGTCAACTTCCTGATGATCAAGAACTTCCAGGGCGTGCGCATGGACGCCCAGTACAGCTTCAATCAGCACAACCAGCACGATTCAGTCGCAAAGGCGGCCTTGCTCGCCTCCAAGTATGCTGTTCCTGGAAACCGTACTGACGGCGGTCAGACCAGTGCTTCGGTAATCTTCGGGTCGAATTTTGACGACGACAAGGGCAATATCACGGTCTACGCGACCTACTTCAACGCCCAACCGGTTACTCAGTCGACACGCGACTTTGCGGCCTGCGGTCTCTACTCTTACCCTGGTGCCAACTCGGTCAACTCGGCCTATGACACCTACAAGTGTTTTGGGTCCTCAAATGGTGCCTATGGTCGCTTCACCTTCCTCGATGCACCCGGTGTTACACCTGGGACCGCGGTCCGTCAGTCCGATAACCCGAACCTGACGAATACATTCGTCCCGTCGTCGTCCGGAAATTTTGGATATAATTTCAATACCTTAAGCTATCTGCAGCGGCAGGATGATCGTTATACAGCGGGCTATTTCGCGCATTATCAACTGGCCCCTGCGATTGAGCTCTATTCGGAATTCATGTTCGCAGACGACCGTTCGACCGCGCAATATGCCCCATCAGGTCTGTTTGCGGGTGGCGGTGCTGTTGTTGGGCAGAGCTACTTCGAGGTCAATTGTAACAACCCGCTGATGTCAGCGTCTCAGCAGACCGCCATGTGCGGCGCTGCAGCGGGCACTCCGGCGCTTGGTCGTGTTTTGGCCGGTTATCGATTCGCTGCCGTGCCCCGAACCGATGCGTTCAGCCATTCGAGCTACAAGATCAATTTCGGGTTGCGCGGAGATTTGGGTAATAGCTGGAACTATGACGTCTATGCCCAATACGGAACTTCTGCCTATCAGGATACTCAGGGGGGCTATGCCTCTTTGGCTAAGATTCAGAAGGCATTGTTAGTTGATCCCTCAACAGGGAAATGTGTATCCGGTGGTGACTGCGTTCCGCTGAATATCTTTAAGGCGCTGGGTGCTGGTATCAGTCAATCGGCATATAATTATCTACTGACCCCCGGCCTGAGGAACGGCAACACGATTGAGCAGATCGTCTCCGGTTCGATCACGGGTGACGTGGGCCAATACGGGGCGAAAAGCCCGTGGGCAGATGGCGGCCTTGGCGTCGCGCTCGGAGCTGAATACCGTCGCGAAAGCCTAGAGTATAACGTTGATAATGAATACACCATCGGCGACTTGTCCGGCGGTAGTCAATCTAAGAATGTCTCTGGTGCCTTTGATGTTTATGAACTGTTCGGCGAAGCTCGGCTGCCGCTTGTAGAAGACAAGCCCTGGGTCAAATCCTTGGCGGTCACCACTGGCTATCGATACTCGCGCTACAACACCGGCGTGAACACCAATACGTTCAAGGCTGAGGGTGAGTACGCTCCGACAGATGATGTTCGGTTCCGTTACAGCTATAACCGCGCAGTTCGAGCTCCGAACATTGTCAACTTGTTTGAAGCACAGGTTCAAAACCTTTGGAATGGTCAGGATCCCTGTGCAGGCATATCACCGGCTAAGTCTCTTGCCGTGTGTCAACGATCAGGTGTGACGCCTGCCCAGTACGGCAAGATCGATTCCTGCCCGGCGTCGCAGTGCGGCTCTCTAACTGGTGGCAATCCCCTACTCGCTCCAGAAACAGCAGATACTTACACCTACGGTGCTGTGTTCAGCCCACGCTTTACGCCGGGACTGACATTCTCCATCGACTATTGGAATATCCGCGTCCGTAACCTTATCCAGCGCGGCCTAGGTGGCGCGGCGGTGACCTTAGGCAACTGCCTTTCAACTGGTGCCTCGGTCTACTGCAATGCGGTGCATCGCGATCCGACCACGGGCCTTTTGTTCGGTTCCGGCTATGTTGACTCTACAAACGTCAATACTGGCTTTATTCAGACCAAGGGTCTTGATGTTTCAGCGAATTATCGGACCGATCTGGACGTAATTGGTCTCCCGGATTGGGGCGGCATCAGTATCGGATTGGTGGGCACTTATACCAAGAACTTTGTCACTCAGCCGATTTCCGGTGGCGGCACCTACGAGTGCGCAGGTCTGTATGGCGTGACCTGTAATGTACCTCAACCTAAATGGCGCCATCGCGCCAAGCTGACTTGGACAACCCCTTGGAATGTCTCGGGCGTTCTGACTTGGCGGCATATCGGGTCCAGTGAATATGACGGTAACTCGACGAATGTGTTCCTTAATCAGGGTGTTAACAACAAGATTGATGCCAAGATTAAGGCCATAAACTATATTGATCTCAGCGCTTCCTGGAAGGTCCGCACGGGCCTGACCCTTCGCGGCGGCATAAACAATGTGTTCGACCAGGATCCACCGCGAGGTGACTCGGTCAACACGGGTGCTTTCGGCGGCGGTAACGGCAATATGTTCCCGCAGCTCTATGATACCTTGGGCCGCAACGTATTCATGAGTGTCAGCGCCGACTTCTAGGTCACGCAGAGACCCAGAACTGAAATTGGCGGGACGGCAAAAGCCAGCCCGCCTTTTTCGTGTGCAGTTGACCGGCTCGTCCGGTGTCCGCTGTCATGTCCCAGGAGCAGCCTCTCGGAAAATGCAATGCTCTATGATCTGGATACCGGCCTCTGCGGGTATCACGGGGGTAGGGCCCCGGCGTCAGGCGTAGCCGTAGTGTTCGATCCAGGGCTTAAGGATCGCGATCGCGGGGCCGAGATGCACCTCATAGTTTCGCCAATAGCCGACGCCGCCTGCGTTCAAACCTTGAACCACCTGACTGGCGCTGGGGGTGCGGATATCTCGTGCCTTGGCCGTCTCGACGAAGTTGCGCATGTTGATGTCGAATTCGAGACCGATGCTGTCGCACAGGGCGCTGATCCGCCCGTCGAAATCGGCGATCATGTCCTCGTGACTGTGGACATGAAACTTCAGGGGCAGCTTTTCGAAATAGATTTCGGCCAGTTCCATGGTCGCAGCGTATAACGTCGCAAGGCGCTCAAGGTCTGTGAACTCATAGATGGTCCGGTTCATATTGAAGCCGCGACGATAGCAGCTCAAGACGACATCTCGGGGATCCCGCCGCGCTACAATAACCTTGGCCCGGGGAAATAGTTTGGCGATCAGCGGCAGATAGCTGGTCATGGACGGCTGCTTATCGACGAAGGTCTTGCCCTCCACCTGAAGGTCGTAACCCGCAATCCGCTCCCAATAACCGGCGACCCGCCTCGCGATTTCCGCTTCATCTAGGTTCAACAGGGCTTCAAGGGAGTCCTGCTCAAGGAAAAAGGCGGCAATGTCGTCATTGAGGGTCGGCTTTTCTTCGAGCGCGACCACATCCGGGTGGCTCGCCAGAACCTGCTCCAGAAGGGTCGTGCCGGATCGTGGGAACCCTAGCAGGAAGACGTGGTTCACATTTGGGCCAGGAATTGTGTGCGGTGGCGGGAAGGTTGCAACCTCAGCTGTGAATTCACGCGCTATGCGTTGGCAGAGTCCTACAGCACTCTCGACTTCATCGCCGCCGTGTTGGGGCGCGAACATGCGGCGTTGAAGGGTATTGCCTTCGAGATAGGCGGCAAAAGCGTCGTCATACTGTCCAAGACTGTCCAGAGCATCGCCGAGCAGACGGCACAGGGGGCTCGTTGCAAGGGTGCGATTTGTGGATTATGAATTTCTCTCTTCAGCCGCGCGGCAACATCGGCATGATTACCCGCTTCATTGTCGAGGGTCGCAAGGGCTAAGTATGCCGCAGGCTCCTTCGGATTGAGTCTCAGGGCAGCATTGGCCTGGGCCCGAGCTTCGTCGGGCTTCCGCTCATGAAGCGCCAGCAGGGCGAGAGCTCCCCTTGGGTCCGGGTAATAAGGGTCCAGGGCTGCCGCACGCGCCTGGGCGGTCCTTGCTTCTTTTAAGTCGCCAAGTGCCCATAGGGCGAGCCCTGCGCCATGATGAGCTGGCGCAAATCCTGGATTTTTGTCAAGGCTGCGGAGAAGGATCTCAGGGCATTGCGGGGTGCCGCCTGTTTAAGCCAGCAATGCCCGATGGCGCTGAGAATGCTGACATCATTCGGGTCGATCTGGAGCGCCTGATCCAGCAGCTTCAGCGACTCGGCATAGTCGCCATTCACTTCCAGCCGGTGGGCACAAAGATTCAGCAGGGTTGGGTGAGTTTCACCCAAGGCCACGGCCACTTCAGCGAGGTCGACCGCACCTTCGATATCGTCTGCGGCAAGCTTCTGATTGATATTATTAAAGAGTTCCTGGCGATCCACAGGGGGCCTCAGCTGCGATAGGGATTAAAGTGCCTCTGTATACGCCGCAGCTTCATTGTGGAATTCATCAATAGCCGCCAGCACCTCAGCATAAAGATCGTGTTCGTAAGGGGTGACGTAGGGATTGCGCACGTCGGTCAGCAGTATGACCCGCAAGTCGTCGCTGTTGTTCCAGGCCTCATGCTCGATGGTGTCATCAAAAACCCAGGCCTTGCCGGGAACCCAAGGACGGGTTTCGGACCCCACCCGAAATCCGCAATGGTCCGGTACGATCAGGGGCAGGTGGAAGACCAGCCGGGTATTAGACACCCCATGGTGCGGCGGAATGCGCGTATGGGGCTTCAGGGCTGACAGAACCGCCACGGGGGAACGGTTGGGTACGACCGGCTGGGGCAGGATGTCCAGGGCCGCCAAGGTCTTGGGGAACCGCGGCGCATTCTCGGCGATCACCTTGCCCCGGGCCTTCAGGGGCAGGGTGGTCCAGGTCTGAGAATGGTTGAGATCGGCCCACTGGTCCACCGGCACGCCCAGGGGCAGCTGGACATAGGGCGAGAAGGCCTCCAGGCCCCGGGCCAGTTCCTGATGCAGTTCATCCAGAATGTCTTCGAACCTGGCCTCGATCTCCGGCATCCAGGGAAACAGGTTGTCGTCATAGAATTCGATGGAGGGCAGGCCGGGGAAATGGAAGTCCGTCGGGTGGGACTGATAGACCTTGGCCTTTCCGGTGATCACATGGACGAAGTGATCGAACCGCTTGCGTTCCTGACGGGAGACGGCGGGTGACTTCGCCTCGACGGTCTCCCACATGGCGGAGGTGAAATCGTCAATATACTTGTCATAGACTGCCTGCGCCCGGGCCAAGGCGGTCCGAGTCGGCGCGTCAAGCTCGGCCTGCGGCGGCGCAAAGACCAGGGCGACCGCATAGCTGCGCCCGGCATTGGGCAGATCGCCCTGCGCCTCGAGGATTGATCCCTTCATCAGCAGGCCATGGAACGAGCGCGGTTCGACGTCGAGGGCGTGATTGACCGCATCCAATGCAGCATCTGCCTGACCGCTCCGCCGCAACAAGCCAGCATAGTTCAGCCAGGCACCAAGGTTTTTCGGATCAAGTTGCAGAGCGCGCTTGAGGATGTCCAGCGCCCGGTCAGGGTCTCTGGCGGCGATGACCCGCATGGTTGGGGAGTTAATGTCTATCCAGGTAGAGGGTGTGTCCGTCATTTTCTCTCATTCCCAGCATTGGTGGTCAGCCAGAGTTGGATCATTTTCGGGAGGTTCACGCTAACCCAATATCCCTAGTTTCAGCGCAACCTCTGCACCTTGAAACCGGGTTTTCCCTCCAGGGATAGGAAGAATCCGCCCACGGCACCGCGGGTGATCACCGCACTCATGCCCTTGCGCGGCCTTGGGAAGATTTCACCATCGTCGAACTGTCGCCAGACCGCCCCGTCCTCGAAGACGAACTGCAGGTGGCCATCTTCGCCAGTCTGAGGATGGTCGAGAATGAGCTCAATGCGGGTATCGATTTCCTCGGTTCTATTGCCACCGCTAAAAATCGCAAAACTCGGCAGGGTCAGACCAAAGGACTGGCGTTTTATAGAGCGGATCTGCTCCCGGTCCACCACCACGACGTCACCTTGCGTGGTTGCGGTTTCGAACCGAGTCGCAGCGGTGTCATAGCAGGCCAAGCGTTCCGTAGGGTCAGACTTGTTCCGGCAATTTAGCAAGTCTTTGAAAACCGCCGCCCTGTCAGGGCTTATCTCTTTCGCCGCGCCGATTTCAGGCACCGCGATGGACATGATCAAAAGCGGGACAGAAAGACTAAAGCCAGCACGCATCTTCATGGGTGAATTTCCAGCATGACGTTTTTCAATTAATAAGTAGGCGCATCAATTGATAACCCTCGGCGTCAGCACAGCAGCGCCGCCGACCTGTCCCCGCAGACGTTCATCAGCAATCTGATCAATCATGCCCTTGGCGCGCGGGTCACCTAGAATCCAGGCGGCAGCAGCCAGGGTACGTACAGAAGTCGCTGAGACGCCAAGGGCGTGCTGGAGGGCCTGTATCGGGGTCATCGGAGCAGTCATAGGCTTGAGCCGGACCTCGCCTTTCAGATTGGCCAAGCCTTTCGCCTTCTCGACAGCGTCATAAAAGCCGCCGACCTGATCCACCAGACCGAGTTTTTGAGCCTGCTCCCCTGTCCAAACCCGGCCCTTAGCGATTTCCCGAACACGGGCTTGCGGTAGTTTGCGACCCTCCGCGACCCGAACGACGAAGTTGTTATATATCTGGTCCATCCAACCGGCGAAGGCGGTTCGCGCCTGGGGCGTGAATTCCTGGCCCATGCCGAAGGCTCCGGCATATGAAGACCCGACATTGAGCTGTCGGACATCCACACCGTATCGTGCCAGCGCTTCGCCCAAGGCGAACTTTCCGCCGAACACACCGATTGAGCCGGTCAAGGAGCTGGGTTGGGCGACAATGGCCGAGGCCTGGCAGCTGATCCAGTACCCACCAGAGGCCGCATAGGTGCCCATAGAGACCACCACCGGCTTGCCCACCGCCCTTGCGGTCTTCACGGCCGCTAGGATCTGCTCTGAGGCCGTATCAGACCCGCCAGGGGAGTTTACCCGCATGACAATGGCCTTCACATCCTGATCTTCAATGGCGCTATAGAGCGCGCTGGACAGGGCGTCGGAATAGATGGTGGAGTCCCCGGAGAACGGATTGCCGCCGCCGCCGTCAATACCGGTCACAATAGGCCCTTCGGCTTCCACCACGGCGATAGCGGGTCCCATACCTGTGTCCATATCCCGGGCGCTGTGGGCATAGTCTTGGAAGTCGTAGAGTTTGGCCTCGGTTCCCGCCTTGGCCAGGATAGCCTCTTCGGCGTCCTTGACCTGACCGACCTTGTCAATCAGGTGGAGCTTCAACGCGGCTTCAGCCAAATAGGGACCAGCTTCCAGCGCCTTGGTCATGGCTGTCGGCGTTTGTTTGCGATCTACGGCGGCGGCGGCGGTTGCCGTATCATAGACCGAACGCATCCAACCTAGTTCGGCCTGCCGATGGGTGCCGGTGTAATTGTCGTAAAGATAGGGATTTACGGCGTTCTTGAATTCATAACGCTGTTCATAATCGGCCTTTACGCCGTACTTGTCGAACAGACGTTTGAAGAAGATGTCCTCATTGGCCAGACCTGTGACCTGGAAGGAGGCCCCAGGCTGCATCCAGAATTCATCTGCCGCAGTGCCGACCTCATAGGTCGAGGTTACCATGCCGGATGGGTAGAGCCCCTGGCTGTGGGCGAGGACGGGCTTTCCAGCAGCTCTGAAATGCTTGATGGCAGATCTGATTTCGTCGGCCTGTGCTGGCTCCATGCCGCCTTCCGGCAGACGTATGAGCAGGGCCTTTACTCGATCATCGGTTTCGGCATGGCGCAGGGTTGAGATGATCGTCATCACCGACAGCGACCCGCCGCGCAAGGCCGCGAGCGGATTGCCGGACTCCTGATCCGTCAGGGTCCGGCGAAGGTCCAGATTCAAAACGGTTTGATCCGGTGCCACCTCGCCCCCCGAAGACCGGAAGGCCGTACCGATGAGCACGGCGGGGACACCGATCAGAAAGATCAAGAGGCCGACAAAGACGCCTGCGGCGGTGATCAGGAACTGTTTCATGTATCATCCTGGATGAAGAAGAGCTCTTCTAACCTGCTTTTTGGAGGTCTGCCCAGGGATTGCGCCATGCTGATTAAGCCGAACAGTCCGGCAAGGATCCGCAAGGGTGACGTTTCGCCCGAATTTCCGAACTAATACGGAGGAAATTGGTCGGAGTGGCAGGATTCGAACCTGCGACCCCCGCGTCCCGAACGCGGTGCTCTACCAGACTGAGCCACACTCCGACTAGGGAGCGGGGTTATAGAGCAGCAACCCAACCGCCGCAAGCCAGCGACGAGGCGTTGCATATCCCGAAGTGTTACGCTATCTCGACGCCCTCGCGCGGAGCTTGCTTCGTCGCCGTTCCTGCTGGGGAATGGTGTAATGGTAACACAGCGGTTTTTGGTACCGTCATTCTAGGTTCGAGTCCTAGTTCCCCAGCCAGGGCCGCCGTGCCCTCGTTTACTATATGGTATGAGTTGATTCATTCGCCCTTAAAGCAACTGTGCGCATCTGGGCTGCATGGTACGAAATAAGTCAGGCCTCATGACCCAGGACACAGTCGACACAGATGCGTCGGCGGCGTGGCACATCACGGATGGATTAGCGATTGCGCTCGAGTCTCTGGCGTCCGGCGGACAGCCGACCCTCAATATCGGTGAGGCGTCCCCCCGGGTGGTCCGAGCCTTTAATCTTCTATCACAGCAGATGCAGGCCAAGTCACAGGTGCTTACCACATCGCTTCTTACCCCCGGCAAACGCGGTCGCTCAAAAATGCCAGCCTATGTGGTGCTTATGGGGGCAGGCGGCTTTTCGACGCTGAGGAGTCATATCGGCTCAAAAATTGCGGACCTTGTTTTACGTGCCACGGCAGACCGTATCCGCAATTACATCGGGTCAGCCCGGATCGGTCGTATCGGTCGAACCAATATCGAATTCGCCTTCACGGCTCCCAATGACGACGCCGCCTCCGCAAAGCTAAAAACGCTTTTGGACCTCTTGGGTTCTCGTCTTGAGGTCGAAGGTCAAAGTTTTGATCTGGATGTCGCCTTAGGGTATGCCAGCCTGGATGTATACGGGGACTCGGCGATGGAATGCGCCGCCTTGGCCCTAGGCCATGCCCAAGGCTATCACCAGAAGGTCGTGGGGTTTCGTGAGGAAGACCGTACGAAAGCAGCTGCACGATTGCTGATGCTCGGGGATTTGCGCCGGGCAATTTCGGGTGATGAACTCTTCTTGGTTTATCAGCCTAAGCTCAATACCAGATCCAATACGATTCATTCCGTCGAAGCGCTTATTCGCTGGAACCATCCGGTGCGGGGCTTGATCCCGCCGGATGAGTTTATCGGCGCCGCGGAAGAGACCGGCTTAGTTGCCGACCTGACACGATGGGTGTTGGTTCGGGCTATTGAGGAACAGGCCCTGCTGGCGGAACATGGCCACTCCATTGAGGTTTATATCAACCTTTCAGGCCGCCTCGTGGCGGATAAGGGTTTTATCGATTGGGCCATTGAAACTATTGCGACCCGGGCCGAGGGCCAGATTGGGATTGAGATTACCGAGACAGCCGTCATCGACGACCCGGAAACAGCCCTAGCCCATCTTCACGCCCTAGCGGACGCAGGCATCAAGATTGCAATTGATGATTATGGCTCAGGGCTTTCGTCATTGGCCTATCTAAAGCAATTGCCAGCTAACGAATTGAAAATCGATCAGATGTTCATTTCCGGTCTGACGTCGAGCCATCGCGACCCACTACTGGTTCGTTCCACCATCGATCTGGCCCATGCTCTGGAAATGGTGGTCACAGCCGAAGGGGTCAATAATCCCGGAGCTCTAGCCCTATTGCGGATGATGGGTTGCGATCATGTTCAGGGTTTCATGATCTCAAAACCCGTGACGCTTACTGATCTTGAAATTTTTCTAAGCACGGAAGTTGAACTGGCCTCCCCCATTCCGGCGTTCCTGATGAAAAAACTGAAAGCTGGCCGCACTTAGAGCCTGTTCCCTTTAGACGGAAACGTCTAGGGGGATAAAATAGGCTCTAAT
>NMUI01000397.1 GCA_002221445.1 Phenylobacterium zucineum
TCTAAAGGGAACAGGCTCTAGCGGGACCGAACACCCAGCAAGACCAGTCGCCGCCGAACGCGCAACCCGCGACTTGGAGGAAATCATCGACGGTACACCACCTAACCCCCCCAGTCCGCCCTGACCTTCTTCACGCTCTCCCGCGCGCCCATCATGTTGAAGTGGGCGTCGACCTTTGGGAATTGGGTGCGGTCTATGCCGTCGCGGTCCAGCCAGCCTGACAGGACATAGAGATAGGGGTCGCAGATCGTATAGGCGTCGCCCATGACGAAAGGGCCCTTGAAGTACTCGTCTTCAATCACCCGGAAGCAGTCGGCCACCACTTCAGGCGACTTAGCGGCCATGGCCTTGATGGCGTCAGGGTCGTCGGCCCAGCGATAGCCGCGATAGCGGTGGGCTATGGCCACATGCACCGTGCCGCAGAGATAGATGTTGAAGGCGTTGACCTGCGCCATAGCGAACGGGTCATCCAAGGGGGCGAGGTTCGCCGCCGGATGGGTCCGGGCGATGAACTCCAGTATGGCCGGGGTTTCGGTGAGGACTCCCCGATCCGTGACCAGGGCCGGCACACGACTCTTCGGATTGATGGCCAGGAAGTCCGGCGCCCTCTGGGCGTTGGTGCGGAAATCCACGAACTCGGACTCCGAGGTCGCGCCGGCGTCCTCCAAGGCGATCTGGACCGCCAGGGAAATGGTTGCGGGGTGGTAGTAGAGCTTCAACATGTCAGACGTCCTCCTGCTCCGCCGCCTCCCGGGCGCGCAGCCATTTGCGGGCGAACCAGCCTATGCCGATCCAGACGGCCAGGCCCAGCCCCAGGGTGATCAGGCTCTCGCCGCCGCCGCCCTTCATGGCCTTGACGATGGAGTTTCCGGCGAAGGCGGTCAGGGCGATCTTTGGTACAATGCCAATGGCGGTGCCGGCGGCGAAGTCGATCACCCGCATGGGGGTGACGCCCGCGGCCATGTTGATGACGATGAAGGGCGCTGAGGGGACCAAGCGAACAATCAGGCTGGCCAGGAAGCCGTTGCGGCCCACCAGATCCATGAACTTGGTCATGCTCTCGCCTGACAAGGTTTTGAGCGGCCTCGCCCCCGCCGCCCGGCCCAGATAAAAGCCCACCAGGGATGACGCCATGGTGCCGATCCAGCTATAAGCAAAGCCGTCCCAGGCCCCAAAAGCCACCACCGCGGCGGCGATCAGCACCAACTGCGGCACCCCCAGAAAGGCCAGACCGGCAAACGCCCCCACCGCTGCCGGGAGGGCCCAGGGGCCTGTGGCCGAGCCCAGCCAGCGCTCAACCGTCGCCTCGCCACTGAAGCCCAGCACCTGAGCGCCGAACAGGAAGACGATCCCCACCCCGCCGAACAGGACGAAGGATATGGCCAGGCTCCGCCAAGCCTGGCGGTCCATGGTGGTCAGGAAGGTCATCAGCCTGCGCATGGGCCTGCCTCGCCTTTTGAATGGCTGCGGTCAAGGTGCCCCTATGCCTGGAGCCCGGCTTCGGCTAAACCCCGGCCCGTTTCCTTTCACCTCCGACCGGGAGTCCGCCCGTCATGTCATTTGAGTCGTCTACGCTCGCCCGCGTGAAGCCTTCGGCCACCATGGCCACCGATCAAAAGGCCCGCGAACTGAAAGCCCAGGCAAGGACGTCATCAGCCTGGGCGCAGGAGAGCCCGACTTCGACACGCCGGATAATATCAAGGACGCGGCGATTAAGGCCATCCGCGACGGTAAGACCAAGTACACCACGGTTGACGGCATTCCTGAGCTGAAACAGGCCATTGTCGACAAGTTCGCCCGGGAAAACGGCCTGACCTATAAGACCAGCCAGGTGAACGTCTCCCCCGGCGGCAAGCCGGTGATCTTCAACACCATGATGGCCACCCTGAACCCCGGCGACGAGGTGGTGGTTCCAACCCCCTATTGGGTCAGCTATCCTGACATGGTCCTGTTGGCGGGCGGCGCGCCGGTGTTTGCGCCGACCACCGCCGACACCGGATTCAAGCTGCGTCCTGCCGATCTCGAAAAGGCCATCACCCCAAAGACTCGCTGGCTGATCCTCAACTCACCGTCCAACCCGTCGGGCGCGGCCTACACCAAGGCCGAGCTGCGGGCCCTGGCCGACGTCCTGCTGCGTCACCCGCAGGTCTGGATTCTCACCGACGACATGTACGAGCACCTGCTGTTCGACGACATGGAGTTCTGGACCATCGCCCAGGTGGAGCCGGCCCTCTATGACCGCACCCTGACCATGAACGGCGTGTCCAAGGCCTATGCTATGACCGGCTGGCGGATCGGCTATGCGGCGGGCCCTGAGCCCCTGATTAAGCTGATGGCCAAGGTCATGAGCCAGTCCACCTCCAACCCCTCGTCCATCTCGCAATATGCGGCGGTGGAGGCCCTGAACGGCCCGCAGGACTTTATTAAGCCCAACGCCAAGCTGTTCCAGGAACGCCGGGATCTGGTGGTCTCCATGCTGAACCAGGCCAGCGGCCTGAAATGCCCCACCCCGGAAGGGGCCTTCTATGTCTATCCCAGTTGTGAAGGCCTGATCGGTAAGACCGCGCCCTCGGGTCGGGTGATCGGCTCGGACAAGGACTTCGCCAATGAACTGCTGGAGGCGGAGGGTGTAGCCGTGGTGTTCGGGGAGGCCTTTGGCCTTTCGCCCTTCTTCCGCATCAGCTATGCGACTTCAAACACCGTGCTGGAAGACGCCTGTGGTCGCATCCAGCGGTTCTGTGGTGCCGTGAGATAGGCCGATGACGGTCATCAATTTCAACAAGGCCAAGAAGGCCAGGGCCACGGCGAACGCCAAGGCCCTGGCCGCCGCCAGCCGCGCCAAGCATGGCCAGACCAAGGGCGAAAAAGCCCTGGTTAAATCCATTGCTCAAAAGGCCCGGGAATTGCTGGACGGTGCCAAACGCTCCGACTGATCCTGCATATAGAGCGGGAGTCCGGTCTGGTCGATTGTGCGAGCCCCGGCCTAGAGCCTGTTCCCTGTAGACGGAAACGTCTGGAGAGATAAAACAGGCTCTAATCCAAGATGTTAGAGTG
>NMUI01000398.1 GCA_002221445.1 Phenylobacterium zucineum
GCTCGGGTTGACGACATTGTCGCCCTTGAGTGCGGAGATGGGGATGAAGCGGATGTCGGGGATGTGGAGTTTCTGCGAAAAGGCGAGGTAGTCCTCGCGGATTTTCTCGAACACGGCCTCATCGAATCCGATGAGATCCATTTTGTTGATGGCTACGATGACATGGCGGATGCCGAGCAGCGAAACGATATAGCTGTGACGACGGGTCTGGGTCTGGACCCCGTGGCGGGCATCGATCAGGATGATGGCCAGATCGCAGGTTGAGGCACCGGTCGCCATGTTGCGGGTGTACTGCTCATGGCCTGGGGTATCGGCGATGATGAACTTGCGGCGAGTCGTTGAGAAATAGCGGTAGGCGACGTCGATGGTGATGCCTTGTTCGCGTTCGGCTTCGAGGCCGTCCATGAGGAGTGCCGGATCAAAGTCATCGCCGGTGGTCCCAAACCGCGAACTGTCCTTCTTGAGGGCCGCAATCTGGTCTTCGTAGATCATCTTGGAATCATGGAGAAGACGCCCGATGAGGGTGCTCTTTCCATCATCGACATTCCCGCAGGTCAGGAACCTGAGGAGTTCCTTTTTCTCGTGCTGGGCGAGGTAGGCGAGGATGTCGCTGGCGATGAGGTCAGATTGATGAGACATCAGAAGTAGCCTTCCTTCTTTTTCTTTTCCATGGAACCGGCCTGATCGTGATCGATGAGGCGGCCCTGTCGTTCGGAGGTGGTGGCGAGGAGCATTTCCTGGATGATTTCAGGGAGCGTCGCGGCGGTGGATTCGATGGCGCCGGTCAAGGGATAGCAGCCGAGGGTTCGGAAACGAACGGTCCGAATCTCGGGGGTTTCGCCGGGCTTGAGGGGCATACGATCGTCATCGACCATGATGAGGGTGCCGTCTCTTTCGACAACCGGGCGGGGCGCTGCGAAATAGAGCGGGACGATCGGAATCTTCTCCAGGTAGATGTACTGCCAGATATCGAGTTCGGTCCAGTTGGAAAGGGGGAACACCCGGATGCTTTCGCCTTTGTTGACCTTGCCGTTGTAGACGTTCCAGAGTTCAGGGCGCTGGTTTTTGGGATCCCAACGGTGATTCTTGTCACGGAAGGAGTAGACCCGTTCCTTGGCGCGAGACTTTTCCTCATCGCGGCGTGCACCACCGAAGGCGGCGTCGAACTGATATTGGTTCAGCGCCTGCTTGAGTCCCTCGGTCTTCATGACGTCGGTATGTTTTTCGCTGCCATGGGTAAAGGGACCGATCCCCTGAGCGACGCCTTCGGGATTGATGTGGACGATCAGGTCGAATCCGAGTTTCGCGGCCATCTGGTCGCGAAAGGAGATCATTTCGCGGAACTTCCAGGTGGTGTCGACGTGGAGGAGGGGGAAGGGGGGCTTGCCGGGGTAGAAGGCCTTCATGGCGAGGTGCAGCATGACCGCGGAATCCTTGCCGATGGAGTAGAGCATGACGGGTCGGTCAAACTCGGCGGCGACTTCCCGGATGATGTGGATGCTCTCAGCCTCAAGCTGCTTGAGGTGGGT
>NMUI01000092.1 GCA_002221445.1 Phenylobacterium zucineum
ACCGGTTCCCGCTTATCGGAACGCACTCTAGGGTCTATGTCGCAGCCTACACCTGGGCGGTGGTGAGTGACGGGATTTGGGTTGAAGTTTCGGGCTTAAGCCGCATCGACCAAAACCAGTTCCGCGTCTTCCAGGGCGGTGACGGTCAGGCTTGCTTCATCGCGGATGGCGGCACCGTCCCGGGTGTTGAGGAGGATGCCATTGACCTCCACCGAACCGGTGGCCGGAACCAGATAGCCGAACCGCTCGGCTCCCAAGGGGTAGGTGGCGGTTTCGCCCGCCTTCAGGGTCGCGGCAACCACCCGGCCATTGGTGCGGATGGGCAGGGCGTCTTCGTCTCCGGCAATGCCTGAGGCCAGGGTCACGAATTGTCCGGCCCGGTCGCCCTTGGGAAAGGGCTTAGCCCCCCAAGAGGGCTGGCCGCCAGCCTGGTTGGGCTGGATCCAGATCTGGAACAGGGTGGTGGGGCCAGGCTCCAGATTATACTCGGCGTGGCGGATGCCTGAGCCTGCGCTCATCACCTGCACGTCGCCCGCCTCGGTGCGACCGCGATTGCCCAGACTGTCCTGATGGGTGATGGCTCCTTCACGGACATAGGTGACGATCTCCATATTGGCGTGGGGATGGGGCGGAAAGCCGGTGTTCGGGGCGATGCGGTCATCATTCCACACCCGAATCGGGCCCCAACCCATACGTTCGCGATCGTAATAGTCGGCAAAAGAAAAGTGATGCCGGGCGTCCAGCCAGCCGTGGTCGGCGGCGCCTAGGCTGTCAAAGCTGCGGACTTCGATCATGGCGGGCCTCCTGGAAGATCGCCCAAATCAGAGATTGGGGTGCCGGGTATTCCGCGTTCACATAAGATGTTAGCGGAGTTGTTTCTACCCATGCGGCTTAGACAAAACTCCACCGGATCCGCCACGAAGTCGCCAAAGCCCTTCAGGCAGCCCTGCCAGACGCGGAAATGCGCCTTCACCTGGTCCTGGGTCATGCGGTTGTCCAACAGGGTGGCGTACATGACGCTGGGGTGATTATCGGGGGTTGAGAGGCCGCGGCAGGCGAACTGGCTGCGGTTGAAATCATTGAGTTGGGCCAGGGTAATTCCCGGCTTATCAAAGACGCTGAACAGGGCCATGGCATGACAGGCCATGCCCGTGGGGGCGCAGTCGATCATCTGAACGCCGAAGGATGTGCCGGGAGCGGTCACATCCAGAAACACCATCCCCTCATCCGACTTAGTCTGGACCGCGGTGGCCCCCAGGTTTGCGAACAGGGTGATAATGTCGCTGGGGTTTGCGGCGCTGAAGGTCTTTGGCTTTGTTGCGGCGGATTTGAGCGCAGTGGGTCTGTGCGCACCGGGGCTCTTGATGGCGGGTCCACTTGCGGCGCTTGCGGTGGTCAATCCGGTTATGATGCCGAGGCAGAGGGCGAATATAACGGGGCGCATTTGAACGGTCTCCGAAGGCGGCGCGGTCCATCTGCGCCTCGATCATGTCGGGATCAAAGCCTGAGTCGGGCTGCAGCGTGACATTCGGTTATGTCCGGGGCAGATTGTGGGAATGCGAAGGTCTGCCCTCGTTGATGCTCTGACCGTTGCGATGCTCAGTGTGATGCTGGGGATGTCAAACGGCGCTCTAGCGCAAGGGCGGGACCCAGCCGCGCGGCAGACCCTGGTGAACCTGGCCTATGTTCTGGGCGAAGCCCACGCCCTACGCCAGGTCTGTGAAGGTGCCCGCGATCAGGTCTGGCGAACCCGCATGATGCGGCTGCTGGCAACTGAACAACCCGACGAGACCCTGAGCCGACGACTTCAGGACGCCTTCAATACCGGATTTGCGGCGCGGCAGGGGGCCTATCTGACCTGTAACCCGGCGGCACGTGTCGCAACGGCACGGGTCATGGCGCGGGGCAGAAGGCTTGCAATCCGCTTGGCACGACCTACATCTGTAAAGTCTGAAACAAGCCGGAAATAATCAGGCTGACCAGAAACAAGTGTGACAGGCGACACCAGCCCAAGACCCGGATAGGGTGTCTTTTCTGGCTCATCGGAGGTGCCCTATGGCCCAATTGATTGCGATCGGCTTTTTCGGATTTCTGGCCCTAACCGTGGTGCTCGGGGCCATCAAGATCGTGCCCCAGGGCACGGAGTTCACGGTCGAACGGTTCGGTCGCTATACCCGAACCCTCAAGCCCGGCATCAGCTTCCTGACCCCGTTTGTTGAGGCCGTGGGCCGGAAGATCAATATGATGGAGCAGGTCCTGGATGTGCCGCGCCAGGAGGTGATCACCAAGGACAATGTGACGGTCCAGGTGGACGCCATCGTCTTCATTCAGGTGATGGACGCCGCCGCTGCGGCCTATCGGGTCACCAATCTGGACTTCGCCATCACCCAGCTGACCATGACCAATCTGCGGACTGTGGTCGGCAATATGGAGCTGGATGAGGTTCTGAGCCAGCGCGACCAGATCAATACCCGCCTGCTGGAGGTCATTGATCAGGCCACCAGCCCCTGGGGGGTCAAGGTGGCGCGGATCGAGATCAAGGATCTGCAACCGCCGCCGGACATTACCAATGCCATGGCCCGGCAGATGAAGGCCGAGCGCGAGCGTCGGGCCGTTATTACCGAAGCCGACGGAGAGAAGCAGGCGGCGATTGCCCGCGCGGAAGGGGCCAAGCAGTCGGCCATTCTCCAGGCCGAGGGCCGTAAGGAAGCCGCCTTCCGCGACGCTGAAGCCCGAGAAAGGGCCGCTGGTGCCGAGGCCAAGGCCACCCAACTGGTTTCCGACGCGATCGAGGCCGGCAGCGTCAATGCCATCAATTATTTCGTCGCTCAGAAGTATGTGGAAGCCTTTGCCAAACTGGCCGAAAGCCCGCAACAACGTACCGTCATTGTTCCGGCCGATATGGCCTCCCTGGTGGGGTCCATTGCGGGCATAGGTGAACTTGTCAGTGGTGCTAACCAGGCAGCGGCTGTCCCGCCGCCGCCCAGGCCGCGCGGAAGCTCGGTGCCAACGGTCGGGAGCTAGGCCGTGGACCAATTGCTGACCCTGGCCACAAACCACCCCTTCTGGGCCTGGGCGGCCCTGGTCGCGGCCTTGCTGGGGTCTGAAACCCTGAACGGGTCCGGCTGGCTGCTCTGGCCTGCCGCCTGCGCCGCCGTCATGGCAGTGTTGAGTATGGTTTTTCCGTTCGATCCCTTGCAGGCTATGGGGCTGTTCGCGGCCATCACCATTGCCTCGACCTATCTGGGGCGGCGTTTCATCCCGCAGCTGGCCGGGCATGACGACCGCGACATCAATGACGCCGCCGGACGACTGATCGGACATCACGGCAAGACGGTGGGTGCGTTCTCCGGTCGCGCGGGCCGGGTCTTTATCGATGGCAAGGAATGGGCGGCGATGTCAGACTCTGATCTCGACCTTCCGGCGGGTACGGCGGTGGAGGTGACCGGCCTTGACGGGGCACGTTTGAAGGTCAAGGCAGTCTAGCAGGCTGTTCCCTTTGGACGGAAACCTCTAGAGGGATAAAACAGGCTCT
>NMUI01000399.1 GCA_002221445.1 Phenylobacterium zucineum
CGCTTGCGCATGCTCGCGGCGGCACTCGACTAATGTGCGGGCGCTTCGTGGTGGCCCGTTCGCTGGGCGAGCTTCTCACCATCTTTGAGGCCGACGAGGTAATCGGCGAAGTTGATACTCCGTCGTTCAACGTCGCACCCACGCACAACATCGCCATCATCGTCGATCGTCCGCTCGAGAAGAGCGCCGAGGGCGACCCGCTTGGCGAGTTGCGCCGCGAGATTCACGCCGCCCGTTGGGGTCTGGTTCCTCGTTGGAGCGGCGGCCCAACCGCATCGGCGCCGCTGATTAACGGCCGCATCGAGACTCTCGATTCGAAGCCATCTTTCAAGGATGCGCTGATTCGCCGCCGCTGTGTTATCCCCGCTTCCGGCTACTACGAATGGCAGGTTAAGCCAGACGGAACCAAGCAGCCCTTCTACATTCATGCGGGCGAGGATGGCGTCTTGGCAATGGCTGGCCTATACGAGTGGTGGCTCGACGAATCGAAACCGAAGACCGACCCGACCAGGTGGCTACTTTCGGCCACAACCATCACCAAGCACACCGCGCCAGAATTGGCACACATTCACGATCGCAACCCGCTGCTGCTTGGCCCAGAAATGCTCGAGGCTTGGCTAGACCCGAGCATTGCCGGCGATCGTTTCCTACTGGATGCCGCCGCGGCAGAATCCGAGGCCTTGGCTAGCGAGGTTGAGTTTTATCCGGTTGGTTCCGCGGTTGGCCAGGTTCGAATCAACGAGCCTTCGCTGATCAAGCCGCTCTAGTTTTCGCCTAACTTTTGGGCTAATTCTCACCCAACACGCCGTCACCAATTTGCGATGTCGGTGGCAGTTCATACACTCTAGTTATTCGAACATTTGTTCGAATAAGGAGGGTTTATGTTGCGCATTGACGAACCGATCTTGGTTGCCACAGACAACGTCGGAGAACCGATTGGGTTCTCTTGGCGCGGCTGCACCTACCGCGTCAGCACACGACCGACCCGATGGTTTACTAGGCGATCTTGGTGGCTCGAATCGAGTAGGGCTCAGCGTGGAATCGGGGCAAGTCTGCTCGAGGTCGAGATGTGGCGAATCGAGGCCTTCGCAAACCAAGAGGGTCGCCAGTTCGAGCTGACTCACAACGTAGACGAAGACGCTTGGCGCCTTGTTCGGGTGTTCGAATGATGAGCGGTGGCACATGAGTTTCGTTCACCTTCACGTCGCATCGGCATTTTCGGGTCACTACGGGGTCACCCGGCCAGAGCTAATGGCAGAGGCGGTTGCCGCCGCAAACGGTGACTGCGCCGCACTCACCGACCGCGATGGGCTCTATGGCGCTGTAAAGCACATCGGCGCCTGCCTGAA
>NMUI01000093.1 GCA_002221445.1 Phenylobacterium zucineum
GCCATGACGGCGGCACCGAGGCTGAACCAGACCCACCAGGGTGCCGGTGAGGGCATCATCACTGCCGGGGGATTTTGCGGGGGTTGGAGCAAGCGAGACAGGGTGTGAAGGGCCTCCGCACCCTCCTGCAGAAAACGCCGGGCCCGGGCGGCGGGTGAGAGTTCCCGCAGCATCCAGCGGCGCACCACCGGATCGGCGGCCTGCCACATGTCATGATCTGGACAAATCCCCCGGGCGACGCCCTCAACTGTAACCATGGTTTTTGCAAGAGGACCAATTCCGGCCGGAGTTTCATATCGAATATGGCGGTAATTTCGAAGAGCTGGATCAGAACACGGCTCATAGGCACTTGGCTGGCGGGTCGCCCGAAAACCTGTTCGCCCACGGCGCGCAGGGCTTGTGCAAAGGCGGATACCGAATGGTGCCTTGGAACATAGCCCGCATCAAAATGAACCCTGGCCACCCGTTCATAGTCCCGCTCCAGAAACCCCCAAAGGATCTCAGCGAGATACCGCCGCTCCGCCGCGCCAAGTCGCCCGACAATGCCGAAATCCACCGCCTCTAGGCGTGCAGGTGCCGCGACAAACAGATTTCCCTCATGGAGATCGGCATGAAAGACCCCATGGTCGAGCGCCTGGGCGAGAAAGGCACGGATCAGGTTGTCGGCCAAGGCTGAGGATCAATGCCGGGCTGCTGCAGGGCTTCGGGGCGTGACAGGGGCAACCCCTTGGCCCATTCCAGAGTCAGGACGGTTTTTCCGACACCCTCCCAGATAATCTGCGGTGCCGTCATATAGCCATCTGCAGCCATGACCTCGCGCAGTTCATCGCAACCGGCGGCTCCATGCGAAGGTCCAGCTCCAGCTCAGTTGAGCGGATCACCGTTTCAGCCAGGGCCTTGGGCTGGAGGCGGCGGGCGGTCGCTGAGACGCCGGCCAGGACGCCTGCGGCTAACCGCATAGCGGCCGCATCCTCGGCCACCCTTTGCTCAATACCCGGACGCAGCACCTTTACCGCAACATGACGACCATCCGCCAAATAGGCCGAGTGTGCCTGAGCCAGGGACGCGGCCGCCACCGGGTCTTCGAACCGGGAAAACAGGCTTTCAAGGCTTCGTCCCAGAGCGCGTTCAACCTCCTTACGCGCCGTCGCCGTTGGAAAGGGTTCGAGCCGATCCTTCAGGTGGGAGAGATCCGCAGCAAAGGCCGGGCCGAATATGTCTGCCCGGGTTGACAGCAATTGCCCAAGTTTGATGGCCACAGGCCCCAGGGTCTCCAGGGCCAGGGCCAGACGTTCCCCCGGACGGCCGCGCTGGGCCTGGGGGCCGGACAGCCATTGCAACAGCCGCGACAGGGCCTGCAAGGCAGGGGGATAATGGCCGTCAGCTTCTTGGGGCAGCAGGGCATTGAACCGGACCAACCGCCACACAGCCGCAAGAAGGCGTCGGACTCCGGCCATGGTTCAGATGGCCCAGCCTGGTGCAGGGCCGCCACGCCGCCGGTGAAGTTTGTATAACTGACTCGCTTGAAGTCCGCCTTTTCCATCATGCCCGCGAAGGTTTTCTGATCGGGAAACCGGCGAATGCTTTCCACCAGATACTGATAAGAGGCCCGATCCTTAGCCACCAGCTCGCCGATGGCCGGAATCACCGTGAAGGAATAAGCATCATAAGCTCGCCGCAAGGCGTCTGTGGCAGGCCGCGAGAATTCAAGGCACAGAAACCGACCCCCGGGTTTAAGAACCCGTCGAGCCTCAACCAGAGCGGCCTGAACATCCGTCACATTACGAATGCCGAAGGAAATCACATAGGCATCGGCACAGGCGTTAGGCAGTGGCAGGTGCTGGGCGTCACCGACTCCCCAGATCATTTCCGGTGCGCCGCCTTTTTCACGCCCAGCGGCAACCATCTCGGCATTATAGTCGAGGACGAAAATTCGGGCATCCTCGCCGCCCCGGCGAGCCTGGGCCCCCCGGGCCATGCGGGCAAAACGCCGGGCCATATCCCCGGTACCGCCAGCACAGTCGATAATGACCTCTCCGGGTTGGGGGTTGAGCCGCGCGGCGACGGCATCCTTCCATAGTCTGTGAACCCCCGCGCTCATCAGATCATTCATCAGATCATAGCGGCGGGCGACGCGGTCAAAGACGCTCCGGACCAGGCGCGGCTTTTCACGGGGATCAACGTCTCGAAATCCGAATGTCGCGGTCATGTCGGCCTCATAGCGCGCCTCAGTCCAAGGTGCCACCATTGCCTAACTGCGGCGAGGTATGCCAGTCAGGGTTATGCCTGAACTTCCTGAAGTTGAAACTGTTCGACGGGGCCTAGCCCCGGTGTTCGAGGGGCAAAGACTTTGTCGGGTTGAAGCCCGGCGTCCGGACCTGCGCTTCCCGTTTCCTGAGGGGTTTGTCCAGCGGCTCACCGGGGCAGAAATCCTCTCCCTGCGCCGCCGGGCGAAATATCTGTTGGCCGACCTCAACCGCGGTGAAACCCTGGTCATGCATCTGGGCATGAGTGGTCGATTTGAGATTGCCCGGGCAGAGGGGGCGGTTCGGCCCGGCGACTTTCACTATGCCGCCGATCCTGACCCCAAACACGCCCATGTGGTGTTTCAGACCGATGCGGGTGAGCAGGTGACCTATTACGACCCCCGGCGCTTCGGCTTTATGGGTCTGATTGAGACCGAAACCTTGGACCGGCATCCCTGGTTTTCCGCCATGGGCCCCGAACCCCTTTCGGACGCGTTCGGTGCAGATCGCTTGATCGCGATGTTCAAAGGACGGAGTCAGGGGCCGAAAACCCTACTCCTCGACCAGAGAGTCGTGGCCGGCCTGGGCAATATCTATGTTTGTGAGGCCCTGAACCGGGCGCGGATTTCACCCTTTCGATCGGCCGGTGAGGTCAAGTCTGTAAAGCTCAAGCGCCTGGCGACCACGGTGAAAGAGGTTCTCACCGAAGCCATAGACGTAGGCGGATCAACCCTTCGGGACTTTGCCGCCGCCAACGGCACCCTCGGCTATTTTCAGCACCGGTTCCGGGCCTATGACCGCCAGGGCAAACCCTGTCTCAATGACGGCTGTTCCGGCACCATCCAACGGGAGGTTCAGGCCGGACGGTCAACCTTTTTCTGTCCGACATGCCAAGTCTAGGATCGTAATGCGTCGAACTGCCCTTCCAATGCTTGCCCTGGCCATCTTGATCTTCTGGGGATCGACCGCTGGGGCGACCCCGCCAGTCTGGATCGTCCGGGATGCGGACTCTGAAATGATCCTGTTCGGGTCCGTGCATGTTTTGCCAAAGGGTCTGACCTGGCGTCCAGAGGTTCTAAACAAGGCCCTGGCTGCGGCCGATGATATCTGGTTTGAAATCCCGGTTGATCCGGTCGCCTCAGCTCAGATAGGCCAAACTGCGGCATCCCTGGCCAAACTGCCTCCCGGGCAAAGCCTGGCGGCCATGCTGACCCCCGCCGATAGGGCGCGGCTGGCAAAGGTTTGTCGGCGTCTGGGGCTTTCCCCGACACAGCTTGATCCTTTCAAGCCCTGGTTTGCTGAAATCCTGTTGGGGACGGCGGAGTTTCAAGCCGCGGGTGCCGCGGCCACCAGCGGCGTCGAAGGCATCTTGGCCGATGCGGTTACCCGGACCGCAGAAAGGCGAGCGTTTGAAACACCGCAACAGCAACTTGATATGTTTGACCAAGCCCCGATGGCCGATCAGCTCGCCTCCCTGAAGGACTCGCTGCGGCAAATGCAGACCGACCCTAAGGCCTATGATCGACTGGTGGCCGCCTGGACGGCGGGCGATGTGCGGCGTCTGGATCGCGAAGTGCTGTCGCCCATGCGCCAGGCGGCCCCGGAGATTTATCGTCGCCTGGTGAGTGATCGGAACCAGGCCTGGATCGGTCCGCTTGAGGCTCGGTTGAAGGGCCATGGCCTGACCATTGTTGTGGTCGGGGTCGGTCACCTGATCGGACCGGGTGGCGTCCCGGCCCGGCTCCGCGCCCTTGGCTATTCGGTTCAAGGGCCGTAAAGGCCGTTGAAACTGCTTGGGAGGACCCCGTTCATGACCTTCGAAACCCTGATTGTTGATGTTGAGGGGGCGGTCTGCATCATCCGACTGAACCGACCGGACGCCCTCAATGCCCTGAACAGCACCTTGCTGAGGGAGCTGGGTGAGGCCCTGGAAGCCGTCGGCGCGAATGACGCCATCGGCTGTGTAGTCCTGACCGGATCTGAACGCGCCTTTGCTGCCGGTGCCGACATCAAGGAAATGGCCGACAAGAGCTATTCGGACATGTTCAAGAGCGACATGTTCGGGGCGATTTCGAGACAATTCGACCAATTCCGCAAGCCGGTCATTGCCGCCGTCAGCGGCTTTGCCCTCGGCGGCGGTTGCGAACTGGCCATGTTGTGCGACTTCATCATCGCCGCTGACACAGCAAAATTCGGTCAGCCGGAGATCAATCTCGGAGTCATGCCGGGTATCGGCGGTACGCAACGGCTGACCCGGCTTGTGGGCAAGTCCAAGGCTATGGACATGATCCTTACCGGACGCATGATGGACGCCGCAGAGGCCGAGCGCGCCGGCCTTGTTTCCCGGGTGGTTCCCGCAGACACATTGTTGGACGAGGCCCGTTCCGCGGCTACCAAAATCGCCGGTCAGTCCCCCCTTGCCGTCATGATGAATAAGGAGCTGGTGCAGGCGGCCCTGGAAACCACCCTGGCGACAGGTGTGGCCATGGAGCGGCGGCTATTTCATTCTCTATTCGCCTTTGACGATCAGAAGGAAGGCATGGCGGCCTTTGTGGAAAAACGGCGACCGAATTTCAAAGGCAGCTGATGCCGTCTGTGGTGCAGGCCCGGGACCTTTGAAGAAAGGCTGATGGCGCATTGACCCACAGCTTGCCTTCCCGTATATCCGCGCCTCCAATTTAGACGCCCGCCGCTGACCGGCGGCGCGCCGTTCGTTTTGAGAGCTGAAGCATGGCAAACACGCCCGGCGCTAAGAAAGCGGTCCGCAAGATCGCCCGCCGTACCGAAATCAATACGGCGCGCCGGTCGCGCGTTCGCACCTTCCTGCGAAAGTTTGACGAAGCCCTTGCTGCAGGGGATCCGGCCCTGGCCAAGGATGCCTTCATCAAGGCACAATCAGAGCTGATGCGGGCTGTGACCAAGGGCGTTGTCCATAAGAATACCGGGTCGCGCAAGGTGTCCCGTCTGGCCGCTCAGCTTAAGAAGATGGCGGTCGCTTAATCCTTGTTTCTGGGGATCCGATCAGGCTTCCCGTGCGCTGGCCTTGTTCCGTCAGATAGCCTTTGACGCCTGCAGATTTCGGTCTGCGGGCGTTCTGCTGTCTGGGGTTTGCGATCCTGCCCCTGCGACCAATTTACTCATGTCGGAGACCCTGGAACTCCGAATTCCCTTGCGGGATTAGGGGTCAGGTCGAGTCAATAAAAATATCCGCAAACCGAGCAAAGAATCTGCGTTGACCGGCGAAGTGTCGAAGCTAGTGTTTGGCTCGTAGAGCGTATTTCCAATTGAACTTGGATGCGGAAAACCAAGGCGGTGAGATGTCATCTCGCTTCCGGGACTAAACTCGCGCGCTCAAAAAACTGAGGATGATCTCGGTTCAGGTCTGGGCGCGGAGCTCGGCTTGTGATCGGAAATAAGGGGATGCCAGTGACCATTGTACGGGGGGGACTAGCAGAAGCTATCACCGGGATTGAAACGGGTGATGCCTGGACCAAGACCTGTCAGGCGCTTAAGCATGAACTGGGTGAGGCGACGTTCGGATCCTGGCTCGGGCAAGCCGCCCTCAAGGAACAGGGTGCGGGTATTTGCCTAGTTGCGGCGACCGGCGTCGCACGGGATTGGATTCGTCGTCATGCTTGGCGTCGTATTGGCGAGCTGTGGGCTCAGAATGATCCCATGGGCCGCCATCTCGATCTGAAATCCCGAATGGAGTTTGAGGCCCTGGGCGGGGCCTCGCCCATGCCAGCCGCGTCTAAGGTCATCGAGATTTCTGTGCCTCAGATCACAACAATGCAGACCGCGCCGGTCAGGGTGCCGGTTCGGCATGGCCTGCAGGAGAGATTCACCTTCGATACATTTGTTCAAGGGCCCGCCAATGAATTCGCCTTTGCCGTTGCCCGGCGGGTCGCATCCTGGGCGGACGGGCATTTCAATCCGGTTCTGTTTCACGGTCCCTACGGATTTGGAAAAACCCATCTGCTGAACGCCATGGCTGGGAGGCCATGCAGACAGGGGTCGAGAAAAAGGTGGTTTATCTGACCGCTGAGCGGTTCACCTCGTCCTTTGTTCGGGCCATTCAGGACCGTCAAACCTCGGCCTTTAAGGACGAACTGCGCGATGCCGACCTGCTGCTCATTGACGATGTGCATTTCGTCGCGGGCAAGCAGTCTACCCAGGAAGAGCTGTTCCACACCCTGATTGCCCTGGTTGAGGATGGTCGCCGCGTGGTTATGACGGCAGATCGGTCACCTTCGGAACTGGTCGATATGGAGCCGCGCCTGCGGTCGCATCTTCAGGCAGGTCTTGTCTGTGGGATTGAACCCGCAGACCACAATCTGCGCCTGGGCATACTCGAGCGAAAACTGGCCACCCTGGCTGATCAGGGCGGATTTGCGCCATCTGCGCGTATGGAGGTTCTGCAGTTCATGGCGGATCGATTTACCGATTCCGTGCGAGAGCTTGAGGGTGCCCTGAATACCCTGGTGGCCAGAGTGGGCGGCGACCTTGCCCGTCTTTCCCTTGATGAGGCCCAGGCGATTCTGCGCCCTCACCTGTCCTGCACGGAAAAGCGGGTGACCGTGGACACGATCCAGAAGGTTGTGGCCGAACATTATGGTCTGAAACAGGCGGATATGATTTCGGAGCGTCGCGCCCGTGCCGTGGCGCGGCCCCGGCAGGCCGCCATGTGGATCGCCAAACAGATCACCACCCGGTCCCTTCCCGATATCGGGCGTCGCTTCGGTGGTCGGGATCACACTACGGTTCTTCATGCTGTGCGGCGGATAGACTCCCTGCGAGCGGAAGACCCGGCCCTGGCCCGGGATTTGGATATCCTGCTGCGCAAGCTGCGCGGCTAGAGCCTGTTCCCTTTAAAAGGGTCCGTCTAAAGGGATGAGAGGGCGCTAATTCAAAACGAGAGCATCTGCGATACCCAAGGAACGATTATAGCTGGGTCCTACCAGACCGGCATGTCGGGTTTGAGGCTCAGGCTGCTGTCTGGCGGACGTCCTGCACCAGGAGGGCACGGATAGCTTCTGCCGTGCGAGACTGGCGCAGCTGTTCGCGCAGATCCTTCTGACGCATGAGCCTGGAAATGCGAGCCAAGCCCTGCAGATGGGTTGAACCACCCTGATCGGCGGGTGAAAATAGGGCGAAGACCAGATCCACCGGCTGATCATCCACGGACGCAAAGTCAACCGGATGCTCCAGACGCAGAAAAACCGCACGCATCCGGTCCAGGCCCTCAAGCCGTGCGTGAGGCACGGCGACGCCGCGCCCGAGGCCTGTCGAGCCGGCCTGTTCCCGTTCGGCTAGGGCATCGAGGATCATTCCGGCGTCGAGACTGAAATTCCGGGCGGCAATATCCGAAATCAGGGCCAGAACCTGACGCTTGTCCGTCGCCGTTGCCCTAGGCGCAATGGCGGTCGGATCCGGAATTTCTGCAAAACCCATTTTAACTCACAACACCCTAATCAGCCAGCCGCCGCCCGTTAGAGGACCTTCCGATAAGCGGGAACCGGTTATCGGAACGAAACATGCTCTAACCTATTGAATGAGAAACGTTCCCCTCAAAACGATTCTGTCTGAAGGGAAAAGCCCCTAAGCCCCTTTACTGTTGGACGGCTTGGTGCGCTCAGGGTCGATCCAGCCGATATTCCCATCAGGGCGGCGATATACCACAGACAATCCGCCATGGGCGGCATTCCGGAACACGATTGTTTGAGATTCGGTCAGATCAAGGTCCAGCACCGCCTGGGAAACGGTCATGGTGCAGATTTCCTTCTCGGTTTCGGCAATGACCAGACCGCTGGGCACGGCCTGACCGACCGGCGGTGAATCGGCCTCATCCCAGATCTCGTCATCCTCGTCCTCCGGGGCGCGGATCACAAAATAGGCCGCGGTCTCAGCAGCCTTGGCACTGGCGGCAACCGAATGACTTTTCAAGCGGCGCTTGTAGCGGCGGACCCGGGTCTCGATCTTGCCGAGGGCCACGTCAAAGGCCCCATGGGCGTCGGAGCCCAGACCATGACTTTCCAGGTGCTGACCGGTGTCAAGATGGACCGAACAGTCCACCCGGAAGGCGTGACCCTCCTTGCTGACTACCACATCTGCAAAACCGCCACGCTCAAAATACTTGGCGATTGAACTCGAAATTTCGTCGGTGACCCGCTCACGCAGGGCCTCCCCGACGGCGACATGCTTGCCGGAGACTTGTACTTGCATAGGCAGAGTGCGCGCCGATCTGCGCGCCCTGTCAAGGATTAGATGCGATCCGACCTCAGGCTTGTTTGAGCAGGCGGCGGCGGTCCACGGAGGAGGGGATCCGCATGGCTTCCCGGTACTTGGCCACTGTGCGGCGGGCAATATCGACGCCGGTTTCCTTGAGAATGTCCACAAGCGCGTCGTCGGAATGGACGTCCGCCGCGATTTTCTCACTCTCGATCAGCTGGCGTATCCGATGGCGCACCGATTCGGCTGAGTGGGCTTCACCCCCCTCCGACGACTGGATGGCTGAAGTGAAAAAGAATTTCAGCTCGAACATACCCCTGGGGGTGGCGAGATACTTGTTCGAGGTTACTCGACTGACCGTAGACTCGTGCATACCGATGGCGTCAGCGACGGTTTTGAGGTTCAGGGGACGCAGGTGCTCCACCCCAAAGGCCAGAAAGCCGTCCTGTTGACGAACGATTTCCGAAGCCACCTTGAGGATGGTCTTGGCCCTTTGATCCAGACTTTTCATGAGCCAGCTGGCGCTGGCCATACAGTCGGCCACAAAGACCTTTTCCTGCTCCGTCTTGGCCCCGGCACTGACCCGGGCGTGGTAACGCTGATCAATAAGCAGGCGCGGCAAGGTGTCTGAGTTCAGCTCCACATGCCACATGCCACCCAGGCCTTCCCGCACATAGACGTCCGGGGCCACAGGCTGGCTGGGTTCGCCGCCAAAGGCAGCCCCTGGGCGAGGGGTTAGGGCTTTAAGCTCAGCGATCATGTCCCGGAGATCTTCGTCATCCACGGCGCAGGCCCGGCGCAGGGCGACCATGTCCCGCCTGGCCAAAAGATCAAGATTGTCCAGCAGGGCCATCATGGCCGGATCGCAGCGATTGCGGTCCTGCAATTGCAGCATCAGACACTCGCGCACGTCGCGGGCAAACACCCCCACCGGCTCGAACCGCTGGAGCATTCGCAGAATGTCTTCCAGGAAGGTCAGATCGCATCCCAAACGCTCAGCGGTCTCTGCCAGATCGCACCGCAGATAGCCGCCCTCATCGACGCTATCCACCAGAACCGTGGCGGCCGCCAGTTCGATCCCGCCAAACCCTGCCACCAGAAGCTGTTCCTGGAGATGTTCGGCCAGGGTTTTTTCATGGGACAAGCGTTGTTCGAAATCATCGGTGTCTTCGAAACTGCCCCCTGCCCCGGCCTTGGCCCAGTCAATGGCCCCGCCCGCGTGCATAGCCTCGGACGCATCCCCCGTCGCGTACTCTCCCCGCGATCCTTCGGACTCATGGGTGACATCCATGGCCCCTTCCGCACCCCCAAGGGGGACCTGGTCCAGGGCATAGGTTTCGCCGTCGGAGGCGGCGACCTCGAACACAGCTTCCGGGTCGCCCTCGGCGTCGCGCTCGTCCCGCTGCAGTAAGGGATTGCGCTCAAGCTCACCCTCCACAAAGGCCTCAAGCTCCATATTGGAAAGCTGCAACAGCTTGATGGCTTGTTGCAGTTGAGGGGTTATGACCAACCCCTGTCCTTGACGAAGCTCTAATCGCGCACCGAGCGCCAAATCGCCCTCCTGGCCTGTTTCTTGCTTGGCAGGCTAGAGGCTGAACCCCACCAGTTCGTTAATGACCGGCCAGGATTCCCATTAAAGCGAAAAAAGTTCGGACGCCCGGTTCAGGGTTTAGGGGGCCTTATATTTCTCGAACCAGGCGATAATGGCCGACGTGGTGGCCGCAGACTGTGACGGGCGTGCCGCATAGCCCCCGTGGCTGGCACCGGGCAGTTTTACCAGGGCCGTCGGCACCCCTCTGAGCTGCAAAGCGGCGTAATACTGTTCGGCCTCGCTGTCGGGGGTGCGCAGGTCGTTTTCACCCACCACCACCAGGGTCGGGGTTTTCACATGTCCCACCAAGGATAGAGGGGAGCGGGCCCAATAGCCTTGCGGATCTTCCCAGGGGGCCTTACCGAACCAATAGGGGCCCATGGTGGCATAGCCGTCCGTGGTCAGGACTTCACTGGTCCAGTTGATTACCGGCTTCTGGGTGGCGGCGGCGGCGAAGCGCCCCGTCTTGCCAATGATCCAGGCGGTCAAAGCCCCACCACCCGAGCCGCCTGTGACGTAGAGCCGGTTGGGATCGACCCCACCCCTGGCGATGACAGCATCAACCACACTCATCAGGTCGTCATAGTCGTGACTGGGATAGTTACGATCAATCTCATTAGCAAAGGCCTCGCCATATGAGGTTGAGCCTCGGGGGTTAGCATAGACCACCAAATAGCCCGCAGCCGCATAGAGCTGATCCACCGCTGAGAAATTGGGGCCATAGGCTGAGAACGGGCCGCCGTGGATTTCGAGAATAAGCGGATGGGTCTTGGCCTGAGGAACCTTGGCCTGAGGAACCTTGGCCTGAGGAACCTTGGCCTGACCATCCCCAGGCGGCTCCAATTGCGGCGGGGCGAGCATCCAGGCGTCGATGGGTTTGCCGTCATAGGACGAGGTCACCACCAGCGGCTCGGCCTTGGCCAGGGTCCTAGCCGACAGCAGGTCGCCATTGAGATCGGTCAGGCGCTTCAGAGTCGCCCCCTGCGACACCGCCAGATCGGCGGGATGGGTGGAATCACCGACCGTGACCGCCACGGCACCGGTCCGGGCCAGGCTGTAATCGCCGCCGCTATAGGGCCGGTCGAAATCCGATCCGGTCAGGCCATCGGCCACCAGGGTTCGCTTGCCGTCCAGACCAACCCCGGCAACCTTATGGGTCCCATGATCGTCATAGATCACATAAATGCGGCGACCATCGGCGCTCCACTGAGGCGAGCCCACTGACCGGTCAAGGTCCCCGGTCAGGAGGCGGTTATTGCGACCGTCAGCTTCCATAACATAGAGGCGCTGATTTTCGTAACCGCGCCGACGGGCGTCGTCATAACCCACATAGGCCACAAGCCTGCCATCAGGCGAGACCACAGGCGACTGGTCGGGGCCTACCCGCTTGGTCAGCGGCGTGAGGGTGTCATCGGCAAGATTGAGGCGGAAGATCTCTGATTCACTGGGTCCCGCTCCCAGCCCGGCTGTCGGTTGGCGGCGAAATAGAGCGCCTTACCGTCGGGGGCGAAGCTAAGGGGGCCGAGGTCGTCGAACCTGCCAAAGGTGCGTTGTCGCGGCGCACCGCCATCGGCTGACACTGTGAAGATGTGGGCAAAACCAGGGGTTAGGACACCCTCTCCGTCCGCTCGGAAGGTAACCCGGGTTTCGACCTTGAGCGGGGCCGCCCATTCCGCACCCTCGGGTTTGGCCGGGGCTGAGCCCAGGCTTGCGCCCGGCTCTGGGGTCAGAAGTGTAAAGGCCAGGGTCTTGCCGTCCGGTGACCAGGTGATGTCGCCGGGGGTCTGATCCAGACTCATAATCCGTGCGGAGCGACCGCCGGCTGTCCAACGGACGGTGAGTTCGGCTCCCTTAGGCGTCAGGGCCAGATAGGCCAGCTTTTGACCATCCGGAGACCAACGGGGCGAGACCGCTCCGCCACCCTCTGCGGCCAGGGGGGATTGGGCGCCGGTCTTGGGGTCCACCAACCAGATGGTCCGCCGAGCCTTGTCGGTCATAATGTCATTGCTGATCCGCACATAGGCGATCTGGCCGCCGTCTGGACGAAATTGCGGGTCGGCAGCCGCCTGCAAGCCAAACAAATCCCGCCCGGTAAAACTGCGGTCCTGCGCCGCAGCGGGCAAGGCCATGAGGCAGACGACAGCGGAGACCGGGAGAAGGGCGCGCATCGGAGATCTTTCAGAGGTCAAGCTTGATTTACCTCGGTTAAAGCACAGATCCCCCATGCGCCGGAAGTCTAGTACTACAGTTGCATATCATTGGCGAGTATGATTTTCTCCTTATGATTGAGGGAGGGAAGCATGTCGGTCGCATCGTGGTCTGGTTCGCTGATTG
>NMUI01000094.1 GCA_002221445.1 Phenylobacterium zucineum
CCTAGAGCCTGTTCCCTTTAGACGGAAACGTCTAGAGGGATAAAACAGGCTCTAATTCAAGATGTTAGAGTGCGTTTCGTTCCGATAACCGGTTCCCACTTATCGGAACGCACTCTAGGTGTCTCAAACCTGCGGACGGTTCAATTGCGCGCGGAAGCGCCGTTTCCCCAAAGACGAGGTCCTGCCCTGGGTCGCAGCCGAGCATGGCCCACAGCCAATCAGGCCCCGGCCAAGGCCCTCAGCTTCGCCGTCTATCACAACCGGTTCGATTTCGGGACCGGCGCGCACAATCTGCGCCACGGCGGGTCGGTGTTTGCGGAGTTCAGAAATAACATTCGTATCGATCAGATAGATCATAAGTCTATTTCGCGCGGCAGGTCGCTCTGGCGCTCCAGGTCGATACCCTCCAGCGGCGCGGACTCCAGTAACGCTTTGAAGCCCCTGGCGTTTGGATTGCCCAATTTTGTGATCAACAGTCGCCGCAAGTCGTCAGCGAGTGTTGTATCGCGCAATATGGCGGCAAGATTTCTGACCAACGCCGCGTCATCTCGCGGGACAACGACTTCAACCCTGATTTGACCCGCATCTTTCAGCCGCGCCCTGTGGCGCTCCAGTGGAGTCGCAAGTGTCATAGTCGCCGCTCCGAACAATTTCCGGAAATTTAATCAGATTTCCGGAAATGTCAAGCCTGAGCGTTGAGGCGCTACACAGAGTGGAGGGCGCTCCGGTCCTCAGCTCACCCCCCGCCGCCAACCGCGACGCCGGGGGCTGTGGCGCTTACCCGCCGTAGACGACGGAAATCGTTTCAGCGATGCAGGCGGGCTTGGACTCGCCTTCGATCTCGATGGTGCACTCGTTCTTCAGCTGCATGCCGCCGGACTTGGGTTCGGCCGAGAGCAGCTTCTGGCGCATACGCACGCGCTTGCCGACCCGGACCATGTTGATGAAGCGGACCTTGTCCGAGCCATAATTGATGCCGCGGGTGACGCCTTTGATCGGCAGCATACCGGCACCCAAGAAGGGGATGAGGGACAGGGTCAGATAGCCGTGGGCGATGGGGCCGCCGATTTCGCGGGTGGCGCGCTCGACGTCCACGTGGATCCACTGATGGTCGCCGGTGGCTTCCGCGAACTGGTTGACCCGTTCCTGGGTGATCTCCACCCAATCGGACACGCCGACTTCCTGGCCGACCAGACCCGCCAGGTCCGAAAATTCAACGGGGTTCATCTGTCTCTCCCTGAGATTTGAAATTTGAGGTTCCGGCTTAGCATTGCCGAGCAAAGGCGCAAGGGCGCTTTGCGCTACAGGCGAACCCGGATTAGAGAGGGGGCTCCACTGGAGACCCCTATGCAACGCGCGCTCAGCGTCAGCCGGATGACCGGCAATACCTTCACCTTCCCCGACTGGTATCAGGCCATTGTCCGCGAGGCCGACATGGCCGAGCCCTCGCCGGTGCGTGGCAGCATGATCATCAACCTTGGGGCTTTGGGGTGTGGGAGCGGATCCAGCAGGTCATGGACCGGCGGATCAAGACCATGGGGGTGGACAACGCCTATTTCCCCCTGTTCATCCCCTTGGGCTTCTTCGCCAAGGAAGCCCAGCACGTGGACGGCTTCGCCAAGGAAATGGCGGTGGTCACCCATCACCGGCTGAAGATGATCGACGGCAAGCTGGCGCCCGATCCTGAGGCCAGGCTGGAAGAGCCCCTGGTGGTTCGGCCGACCTCGGAAACCATTATCGGCGACGCCTTCTCCCGCTGGATTAAGAGCCACCGGGACCTGCCGTTGAAGATCAACCAGTGGGCCAATGTGGTGCGCTGGGAAATGCGCACGCGGCTTTTCCTGCGGACCTCTGAATTTCTCTGGCAGGAGGGCCACACCGCCCATGTCGATAAGGAGGACGCCCTGTCCTCGACCCTGGAAGCCTTGGAAATGTACCGGGTGTTCTCCGAGACCATACTGGCCATGCCGGTGATCGCCGGAGAGAAGCCGGAGAATGAGCGGTTCCCGGGTGCCGACGCCACCTATTCCATAGAGGCCATGATGCAGGACGGTAAGGCCCTGCAGGCGGGCACCTCGCACTATCTGGGCACCAGCTTCGCCAAGGCCCAGAACATCCGCTTCCAGAACGATGCGGGCGAGCTGGCCTATTGCCACACCTCCAGTTGGGGGGTGTCGACCCGGCTGATCGGTGGGGTGATCATGACCCACGGCGATGACGATGGCCTGCGCCTGCCCCCCGCCATTGCCCCGCGCCAGATCGTGGTGGTGCCCATGCTGCGGGACAAGCCCGAGGACGCCGAGGTCCTGGCCTTTGGTCAGGCCCTGGTGGCCCAGCTGAACGAGACCTTTGCCCTGGGCGAGCCCATCCGCGCCCTGCTGGACACCAAGGCCCAGAAGTCGGCGGAAAAGCGCTGGAACTGGGTGCGTCGCGGGGCCCCAATCATTGTCGAGCTGGGTCCCCGGGATGTGGCCGCCGGCATGGTCAGCTTCATGCGCCGGGACGACCTGCGCGATGGCGACAAGGTCAAGAGTCAGGCCCTGCCTAGGGATGAGTTTGTGGCTGGGGTGCCCGCCCTGCTCGCCCAGATTCAGCAGGCCCTCTATGACGAGGCCAAGGCCCGGCTGGACGCCAATATTGTCCGCGACATTACCAGCTTTGAAGGCCTGGCCGAGTATTTCGGTGCCGCCGCCGAGGATGAGGAGGACACTTTGAGCTTCAAGGGCTGGGTCCGGGTGGCCTGGTCGCGACCGACGGGGGAGGCCCTGGAAGCGGTGGACAAGCGCCTTAAGGCTCAGAAGCTGACCATCCGCAATGCGCCCATGGATCAGCCCACCAGCTTCGGTGCCTGCATCTTCACCGGCGAACCGGGAGTGGAAGAGGTGCTGATCGGGCGATCTTATTAGGCCGCCTTCCGGTGTCTGATCCAACCCACTCTAACATCTTGAATTAGAGCCTGTT
>NMUI01000400.1 GCA_002221445.1 Phenylobacterium zucineum
CTGATCATCGGCGCGGGCCCCATCATCATTGGGCAGGCCTGCGAGTTCGACTATTCCGGGGTTCAGGCCTGTAAGGCTCTGCGCGCTGAGGGTTATCGGATCATCCTGGTCAATTCCAACCCGGCCACCATCATGACTGATCCGGATGTGGCGGACGCAACCTATATCGAGCCGATCACGCCAGAAATGGTTGAGAAGATCATCGCCAAGGAGCGACCCGACGCCCTGTTGCCGACCATGGGCGGACAGACGGCGCTCAATACGGCGCTTGCTCTGGAAGCCTCCGGGGCATTAGCCCGCTACGGTGTTGAAATGATCGGTGCCAAGGCCGATGTCATCGACAAGGCCGAAGATCGCCAGAAGTTTCGGGACGCCATGGACAAGCTGGGCCTCGAAAGCCCCAAGTCCAAGGCCGCGCATACCATAGACGAGGCCCTGGAAGGTCTGGATTTCGTTGGTCTGCCCGCCATTGTCCGCCCCTCCTTCACCCTGGCCGGAACCGGCGGCGGCATTGCCTACAATATGGAAGAGTTCCGCGAGATCGTGGAGCGGGGCCTCGACCTGTCGCCGACCACCGAAGTGCTGATCGAAGAGAGCGTTTTGGGCTGGAAAGAATACGAGATGGAGGTTGTCCGCGACACGGCCGACAACTGCATCATCGTCTGCTCCATCGAAAACATTGATCCGATGGGCGTCCATACCGGCGACTCCATCACCGTCGCCCCGGCCCTGACCCTGACGGACAAGGAATACCAGATCATGCGGTCGGCCTCGATTGCCGTCCTGCGGGAGATCGGCGTTGAGACCGGCGGCTCCAACGTGCAGTTCGCGGTCAATCCGGCAGACGGCCGGATGGTGGTCATCGAGATGAACCCTCGGGTCTCCCGGTCCTCGGCCCTGGCGTCCAAGGCCACAGGCTTTCCCATCGCCAAGGTCGCCGCGCGACTGGCTGTCGGCTACACCCTCGATGAGCTGATGAACGACATTACCGGGGCGACTCCAGCCTCATTCGAACCCAGCATCGACTACGTGGTCACCAAGATCCCGCGCTTCGCCTTTGAGAAATATCCGGGTTCAGAGCCTCACCTAACCACCTCTATGAAATCGGTCGGTGAG
>NMUI01000095.1 GCA_002221445.1 Phenylobacterium zucineum
CAAGGCCGCGATGGTCGCGGCTGAAACCAAGGAGGACATTATGGAACCACTGACTACCATCGAACTGGCAACCTGCACCGTCGCCGAGCTGGTGACGCTCTACTGCACCATCGAAGCCGAGCTTTGGGCTGGCCACAAATCCGGCGAGCAACGCGACAAGAGCTTCGTCAATCAGGAGCGAATTCGTCGGGCGCTGTCGGATCGCGCGCACCGCTCTCGCTAGATCGGAGGCGCTATGATCGTCTCTGACGTTACCGAACTGCTCTATGCACTGGCGGCAATGTTCGCCGCCCTGGCGAAGCTGCTTCGCTCCGTCCGGCGTCCGCCATAAGTAGAGACCATCAAGTGGTTCCCCTGGGCAGGCCGCTCCCTACTCAACATATTGGGTTCGCTAATAGCCCGCCCCATACATCTTGAAAAAATGCGAGACCTTTACCATAAGTCTACAGTGGGCCAATCGTCGGGTCGAGAACTTAGGAATGAAGCTTGAAATTCATGATGTTGATCACGGCGCCTGCGTAGTAATTACAAGCCCGCAGGGCCACCGGCTTATGCTCGATTGTGGGCAGAGCCTTTCGCGTCCGTGGTTTCCCTCAATTACATACGGCGGAGGAGTAATAAACACTCTTCTTTTGATGAATTTGGATGAAGACCACGTAGAAGACCTCGACGATCTGTGGAAATCTACAAGCATTAAAGCCTTAGGCAGTAACCCTACCGTTTCGGCCGAGGCTTTGAAGGCCATGAAGACGAGCGGTATGCGCCGTGGGGTCACCCGAGCTCATAATATTCTGTCAGCCCTCGGCCCAGGCTTTCATGGCGAATGGCTTGATGGTCTAGGCGGCGTCCAGTGGCAGGCCTTTTGGAACAAATACGAGTGCGACTTTACAGATACCAACAATTTAAGCCTCGTAGTCTTTGTGAAGTACGGGGCATTCACCGCGCTTTTTGGAGGCGATCTGGAAACGGCAGGTTGGAATAAACTCCTGATGATCCCAGCGTTCCGCGCTCGATTGCCGGAAGTTAGCCTTTTCATGGCCTCACACCACGGTCGTGAAAGCGGCAAGTGTGAGGAGCTTTTCACGCTATGCGCTCCTCAGTTAATTGTCTTTTCCGATGGCCAGAAGGAGTACGAGTCCCAAGAAACGACGGGTTGGTATTCGCGCCGCGCTAAGGGGATCCCGGATTGGACACAACCAGCAGGGTTGCTCGGGCAGCCGCGACGGCGGGTGATGACGACGCGCAGCGACGGCACAATTCGGATTGACGTGGCTGTGAATGGCAACTGGAACGTGACGCCAAATTCTCGCACTGCGCCCTTCCACAATGTGCTTCAGGCGCTCGGGCTGCTCCACCCCCCCTATCCATGGAGCAGGTCGCCCTACCCGTGGAGCCAACTTGGCTGACAAACCGCTAGATGTTGCCAAATCGTTTGATGCCTACGAAGTGATTGGCATTATGACGCCTGGGGTCGTGGTCGCACTGGCGCTTGCCGTTGAATGGCCAGCATTCCGCGCCTTGCTGGGTGACAAAGGGTTGAGCGTCGGTGACTTCGGTCTGTTTGTAGTGGTCGCATTTGTACTCGGCCATCTGATCCAAGCGCTCGGCAACTTCATTGAACCCATAATCTGGTTCCCTTGCGGCCTGCCCACGAATTGGGTCAGGAGCCCCAACCAGCGGCTCGTAACCCCGGAACAGCGTGCAGCTTTCGAAAGGGCCGTGTCCGCCATGGAAGGTGTCACCTACGATTTCGCCAAGTTAAGTCGTCGTGAGTGGTATTCAATTACCACGCGCGCATATGGTCGAGTTTGGACTGCTGGTCGGTCGAACCGCATCGACGGAGCAAATCGGACTTATGGTCTCAGCCGTGGCTTAGCCGCCGCACTTCTGGCTTGCCTAATTTGGCATGCAATTGCGCATCAGAGCGCACCGCAAACGTTGATCGGCATCGGCGTGGCGCTTGCTGCAGCAGTTGTTCGGATGAGGGTTTCTGGAGTCCATTATGCTCGCGCGTTGGTACTCGCCTTTGTCGACCTCTCCGCAATCCAGGTCAGCGATAAACTGCTCCATAATCCGACTTTGGAGAAACTAGATAATTGACTAAGGATGGTGCCCCCGGTCGGACTCGAACCGACACGCCTCGCGGCACCGGATTTTGAATCCGGCGCGTCTACCAATTCCACCACAGGGGCGAGAAGCGATGCTTATAGCGGCTTAGTTCGAAAGAGCAACGAGATTTCCAAGCTTGGCGCGGACATTATAGTGGATCGTAAGGGGAGGCCTCACCTCTATGCTTATTGTGGCGTGCCGGATTCTTGTGTCTTTGAGTATTCTTGGGACGCCGGACGTTGATAGCCCTGGCGTCGATCATATTTTTAATGTGAATTGCGTAGTGCTTCTCAATCATCTCGACTGAGGTCCGGCAGTTTTTGGCGACTTGGTAAATGTCCGCCCCCTCGGAAAGGCGCATACTGATATAGGTGTGGCGGAAACTATAGGTGGTTCGCGGGTTCCCTTCGCGATCCTTTTTCAGGTCCAATTCGTCCAAAACAGCATTCATCAATTCGCGCATACGCTTGGCGAAGACAAGGTCTTTGGGGCCGTAATTGTTGCGTTCGCAAAGCCTCTTGTATGGCAACACCGCCCCCGGCATTGACTTACACCATCCGGTGCCGCGCTTACCCCGTACGGCGATTTCGAGGATGCGTTCGCCCGTTGCTTCATCGGTGACGATGGCAACGTCTCGAAATTCGATGCGCTTGGCTTCGTCAGGCCTAAGGCCGGTGTTGACCATGATGAGGCAGATGTCGTGGAAATCCTCGCACTCTTTCCGCCAACGCTCCTTCGGCGGAAATTTCGCGCGCTTTCGGGTGTGCTCATAGAACTGCTTCCACTCTTCCGGTGAGAACCAAGCGCGATGACCGACCTTGCCGCTGGCCTTATAGGGCGTCGAGAGGTCGGGCAGATAAGGCAGCCAACCGTGGCGGCTGGCGGTCTTGAGAACCTGTCGAAGGGTGACGATTTCCTGATGGATAGTGCTGCGGGCTGGCCGCTTGGCCTCACCCTTCGCGTTCACACGCGATGTCATCCGATGGACACGATAGTCCTGGACGACGCCCGGTGTGATCTCCGTGACGAGCTTATCGCCGAGATAGGGGAGAAGATGCACATTCAGATATATCTCCTTATAGTAGACATATTTGGGATTGCGCTCCCCTTCGGTTAGCGCCTCGGCCTCTTTGAGGAACTGATCTGCCGCATAGCCGAAGGTGACGCCGTCCTTTCGACGGCGGGTGTTGATTTGGGTGAATTCGCCGCTGAGGAATTTTCCAATTCCGTCGAGTTGGGCTTCGCGAGCAGAGGGGCCGTCCGGCACGTCCTTGGCGACGTATGCGCCAAGTTCGCGAAGGTACCAGTTCCGTGCGGAAACCTTCGCCAATGAGAGGTCAACCTCTCCAGTAGATGCACGACGCTGCTTCCCAGAGATGGATGCGCAGCACCACCAGTAGGGGGTGTTCGGACGCGAATAGACCTGCACGCGTCCGTCCATCAACTTGTGTCTGGTTGCAGCCATATCGTACCTCGGTGTGCTAGCGAGCGCGAAATGTGCTAACACTGTGCTAGTTTTCGAGGTCTTATTTTAGCAATATTTTATTGTTTTTACAAGGTTTTTTATATTGGCAGCGTGCTTTTGAGTCTACCGCGTCTACCATTTCGCCACTGGGGCACAGCGGGGCGGGCAATCTAGCTGTGAATGAGACGGCTGCAAGCCCCAGATTTGCGTCAGGGCCTCAAGGGGGCTATATGTATATGATAATCACTCGCAAATATGCCGGATCATGCACCGGGACAGGCCTAATCCTAATCTCATGATCAACCCCCTTGCCAAGGATGATCCAGCGACCTGCGCTCGGCCAGGGATCAGCGTGCGGCTGAAACATGCCAGATTGGGAGCCAAGGGGGTGATTACAGACGTGGTGGCCCAGGGTGGCGGGACAGATCATGGCGTGGATGCTGACGAACTGCAGAGGCGACTGCTGGAATTTGGCTTTGTGGAGGGGGCCCGGATCGAGGTGATCCATGAGGGCGGAATCAGTCATGATCCCATTGCCGTTAAGCTGGACGATATGCGGGTCGCCCTGCGCCGACGGGATGCGGGGGACGTGATGATTCGGCTCGATACCCCATGACAGGCCCGGTCACCGCCACCCCGGCACGCATCGCCCTGGTCGGCAATCCCAATTGCGGCAAAACGGCCCTGTTCAACGCCCTGACGGGTGCCCGGCAGAAGGTGGCCAATTATGCGGGGGTGACGGTTGAGCGTAAGGAAGGCGAGATCACGGCGGCGTCCGGGCGGCGTATCCGGGTTCTGGATCTGCCCGGCACCTATTCCCTGCGGGCCCGCAGCCCCGATGAGGCGGTCACCCGTGACGCGGTGCTGGGTCAACTGGCAGGAGAGACTCCGCCCGATGTGGTGGTCTGTGTGGCCGATGCCACCAATCTGCGGCTGGTCCTGCGGCTGGTCTTGGAGCTGAAGGCGGTGGGTCGCCCCCTGATCCTGGCCCTGAACATGTACGACATCGCCCAGAGGCAGGGCCTAAAGATCGACCTGGAGGGCCTGTCGCAGGCTATTGGCGCACCCATTGTCACAACCGTCGCCACCCGCCGTCGTGGAATTGAAGATCTGGTGGCCAAGGTCGAGGAGGTCCTACGGACCCAGCCCTCGGTTCAGGTGAGCCGATGGCAAACCCCCGACGCCGCAACGATTAAGAACGCCCACAGCCAAGCTCAGGCCATCATGCGCGCCCATGTGCGACCGCCGGAACATCCCGACACTCTGACCGGTCGGATTGACGGGGTGCTGCTGCATCCGGTCTGGGGCATGGGTCTTTTGTTGATCCTGCTGTTTTTCATGTTCCAGGCGGTCTTTACCGGGGCTGCACCTGCCATGACCCTGATTGACCAGGGGTTCGGCGAGCTGGCCGCCCTGATCTCCACGGCCCTGCCACCGGGCCTGCTGCGCGGGCTGATCGCCGACGGGATCATCGCCGGGGTGGGGAGTGTGCTGGTCTTCCTGCCACAGATTCTGATCCTGTTTTTCTTCATCATCCTGCTGGAAGATTCGGGCTATATGGCTCGGGCGGCCTTCCTGATGGACAAGATCATGGGCGGGGCGGGGCTGCACGGTCGGGCCTTTATCCCCCTGCTCTCCAGCTTCGCCTGTGCCATTCCGGGGATCATGTCGACCCGGGTTATCGACAACCGTCGGGACCGCCTGACCACAATTCTGATCGCGCCCCTGATGACCTGCTCGGCGCGGATTCCGGTCTATACCCTGATCATCGGTGCCGTGGTGCCGCAGAAGACCCTGTGGGGTTTTGCCAGCCTGCAAGGGCTGGTCATGTTCGGGCTCTATGCGGCGGGGATTGCCTCCGCCCTCGGTGTCAGTCTGGCGATGCGCAAGGTGTTCTGGCGGGGGGTGAGCGAGCCCTTCATGATGGAACTGCCAACCTATAAGGCCCCCGACCCATTGAATGTGGCCCGCAGCCTGTGGATCCGGGGCAAGATGTTTGTGCAGCGGGCTGGGCGGGTGATCCTGCCGCTGATGATCCTGGTCTGGTTTCTGTCAACCTTTCCCTATGCACCGGTTGGGGCGGCGGGGCCTGCTATCCATCACAGCTTGGCCGGGATGATCGGTCATGCCCTGGCCCCGATCTTCGCACCCATTGGCTTTAACTGGCAGATGACCGTGGCCCTGATCCCCGGCATGGCGGCTCGGGAAGTGGCGGTGGCGGCCCTGGGCACGGTCTATGCGGTCGGCGGTGGCGCGGCGGGTAGTTTGGCAGCGAGCCTGCATCAGTCCTGGTCCCTAGCCTCGGGCCTGGCCTTCCTGGCCTGGTATGTGTTTGCACCCCAGTGCGTGGCGACCCTGGCCGTGGTCCGTCGAGAGACTAATAGCTGGCTCTGGCCTGTCGTCATGTTCGCCTACATGATCAGCCTAGCCTATGCGGCGGCCTTTATCGTCTATCAGGCGGCGGTCGCCCTGGGCGCGGGATAACCACCCAAGGCCTGGGCGGCCCCCTGTAACCGCGCCAGCAGCCGCTTGAGCATGGCCACCTCGCTGGGGGCAAGACCCGAAATCAACGCCGCCTCATAGGCTAGAGCCAAGGGAGCGATCTCGCCGTGCAAGTGGGTCCCTTCCCGGGTGAGGGTCAGGGTTGGGTGATGGGATTGACGGTCTTGTTGATGTTCGCTCCGGCGGATTAAACGACGGCGGGACAGGCCCAGGGCGGCGCGATTGACCGTGACCTTGTCCATGCCGGTGCGTGCCGCAATGTCTGACCGACTCAGCGCCGGCTCTTCCGCCAGAACACAGATCAGCCGCCACTGCGGAACGGTCAGACCAAACCGGTCCTCATAGGCCCTGGCGATCAGGCTCGACACCGCATTGGTCGCCACCGACAACCTGTCAGGCAGGTGGTCCTCACGCCGGAACCCTGTAGCCGAGGTTTCGGAAACCCTGGAACTGATCGTCACGGAGCCTGAACCTCCTGTTCTATCGCTCAGGTCAAGGCGTGAGGGTCGGCGCCGGGTATTTCAACAGAAACGGGATTTCCAGCTCTCAAAACGGCGTTTTGGGTGCGTCTTGGGCAGGTGTTCGTATCCTTCGCAACGCATCAGGGCAGGACCCAGCCCCGGCCAGCACCTGGGTCCCCGCCTCCAGGGCCCGGATCAGAGCCTGCCGATAGGCGACGTCCTGCTCGGGTCGGAGGTGATCTCGTGTAATCGCCCCCGCCCCGCCGTGAACAGCAATGGACCAGGGCAGGAGAAATGAGGCGGACATGACAGCTTCCGAAACGGGCTGCGCGTACCGCAAGAGACAAGGCGCGCTTAGCCTGTTAGCAAACGGCGGTCTTGGAGTCAGGGTCTGCATGTTTCGCAAGCTGTATGATGGGGTTATGGACATCGCCGGGTCCCGGCACGCCCCCTGGGCCCTGGCGGCCGTGTCGTTTGCGGAGAGTTCGTTCTTTCCGATCCCGCCCGATGTCATGCTGGCCCCGATGGTCCTGGCCCGACGGAATCGCGCCTTCGTTTATGCCGGGATCTGCACAGCAGCCTCGGTCATCGGCGGTTGCCTGGGCTATGCGATCGGGTTTTATCTTGTGGGCCTTGGCCAGGCTCTGCTCACCCTTTTGGGGCACGCCGACGGTCAACAGGCCTTCGCAGCCTGGTTCGCTAGATGGGGCCTTTGGGTCATTCTGATAAAGGGCCTAACCCCCATACCCTATAAGCTGGTCACCATTGCCTCCGGCCTGGCCCACTTCTCGTTTGTGACCTTTATCTGGGCCTCGGTACTGACCCGGGGTGCGCGGTTTTTCCTGGCCGCCACCTTGCTGAAATATTTCGGCCCAGCCATCCGCAGCGAGTTTGAAAAACGTCTGACCCTCTATTCGCTACTGGGATTAGGCCTGCTGATTGGCCTGATCCTTTTGATCAAGGTCTTGGGCTGAACCGCGTTTTCGGGTCTAATTGGATCATGTCTAAGTTCATCGGCTATTTCACAGACCGCTGGCTCAGCTGGGCGCTGTTATCATCGGCCCTCATGCTGGCCATCGCTCACGGGTTTGAGACCTTTGGCGGCTATGCACCGTGTAGCCTATGTCTGCAGCAGCGGACCGTTTACTGGGTGGCCGGTGCCATTGCGATCATCGGCCTGATCTTGACCTCGCGCCGCGACCTCCAACGCTTTCGGGGAGGGTTTAATGGTATGCTGGCCCTTACCTTTGCAGTCGGCATGGTCCTTGCGCTCTATCACGCAGGGGCCGAATGGAAGTGGTGGCCGGGCCCGACCACCTGCGCCTCGGCGGGTGGCAAGGTCGATTTGGCCGCCCTGGCTGCTATTGCGGACGGCACCGCCAAGATCAAGCCACCGGCCTGCGACCAAGCGGCTTGGCGTCTGTTTGGCCTCTCTATGGCGGGATATAATGTGCTGATTTCCCTGAAACTCTCCCTTCTCAGCCTGATGGCGGCCTTCAGCCGAAGGTCATTCACATGATCGAAAACCCATTCCGCCCCGGCCGGGGCGCGGGGCTACCAAGGCCCGACTGGCCGAAATGCTCCGGGTCGACCACGCTGGCGAGCTTGCTGCGGTCCATATCTATCGCGGCCAAAGGGCCGTGCTGGGGGCGGCACCTGGCAAGGCGCGGATCGTCGAGCAACTGTCGGAAATGGAAGGGCATGAGGCCGTTCACCTGTCGCGGTTCGACAGCCTCCTGACCCAGCACCAAGTCCGCCCGACTTTGATGGCCCCGCTTTGGCGACTGGCAGGCTATGCCCTGGGGGCGGGGACTGCCCTGCTGGGAGAAAAAGCGGCTCACGCCTGCACGGCGGCTGTGGAGAGTGTGATAGAAAAACATTATGCTGGGCAAATCGCCGAGATCAGCCATACAGAACCGGACCTTGCCGCCGAGCTCAGCCGTTTTCGTGACGAGGAGTTGTCGCATCGGGATCATGCTCTGGCAGAGGGAGCGGCCTCAGCCCCCGGCTATCCGCTGCTGGCGGCGGTCATTAAGGCAGGGTGCCTGACCGCCATTAAGATCAGCGAAAAACTCTGATCGGGTCTAAAGTCGACCCCAAGCGGCGCGAAGCCCACCTGCCCTTGCCGGACTTTAATTTGTCGGACACCTCGATTGGGACTAGAGTGCGTTCCGATAA
>NMUI01000096.1 GCA_002221445.1 Phenylobacterium zucineum
TCGAAGCACACGCTGACTATGCCGCTGTGAGTGCAGCTCGGGATCCCCTCTTGATGAAGGACATCTGGGTGAAAACACATCAAGGGGCGCAAAGCGGCAGCAAGGGTATGGACCGTAGGCGAGCACTGTCAGCCTACGTGAACATGGTGCAAGGGAACAAGGAGACTCTGAGCGCTTACCGACAGCGACTTACTCAAGCTCATACCCTCCTGAAGCTGCTACAGCCTACGAACCACCCCACTGATGAAGACGTTATCTTGCAATTCGTAGAGGGAATGAGAGGGAGGTACACATCATATGCCCATCATGTTCTTAACGACTACATGGAAGGACTGGACACACCTACCTCTCTTGCAGAAGCACAACGTGCTGCAGAGCACTGGAGAACCGATTCTCACTCCGGCGCCAAGTCACACACTGATCTACCTCATACTGCCTACGTTGCACACTCCAAAGGTGGCACTGATGAGGATGAGACCACTACTGTCAAGATGACGAAGAAGTCCAAGAGTAAGCCTTCCAAAGCCCCTTCTGAGTCGAAAGGTGAGAAAGCAGCAGACTCCTCAGCCAAGAAAAAGCAAGTGGAGTGCCTTGTATGCGGTGGAGACCACTGGGCGAACAAATGCCCATTCAGAGACCGCTGTCAACAGCTGATCAAAGAGGGCAAGATTGTCGCAGTCACCCTCCGTGTACCCACTTTAGCTGGAGATTCACTAGCGCTGGCAGCCAGCAAAGAGGGGCACCTTGGACCCTACGACGTCCTCCTGGACAACCAGGCAAATGCAAACGTTTTTCATCAGAAGGAGCTACTTCACGCACTACATGAAGTGAAGGAAGTCCACATTGGTGGGATCACCGACGGGCCTCAAATGTCATCGACCACAGCCGGCAGTATCGTCGGCACGGATCTTGGGAGAGTTATGTATTTCGAACAAGCATCCGCCAACGTATTGTCCTTCTCGCTGATGGCCAGTCGATACCCTATCCAATGGGACCAAGATGCATGCCAGTTTATCCTTTTTGCTAAAGGGGGACAAACGTTTGTTTTCAGAGAACGACATGGGCTCTACATCTGCGACTTCTCCTTCTTGCTG
>NMUI01000401.1 GCA_002221445.1 Phenylobacterium zucineum
ATCCCGAACCGCTACCACTGTTGGAGCCTCGGACGCATACGTGTCAGGCGTGTGGCGAAGTCATTCCCTGTAGTTGATAACCGTTCTCAGTTAGAATCAAACTTATGGCAGCATCCAAAGGTGGCAGACCACGAGGCGGAATACCAAAGCCCGAAGTCATAGACCGCGAAACCGAAGTGGTCAAGCTGCGCCGTGGCGGCCTCACCTGGGATTTGATAGGCGAGCGTGTAGGACTAACTGCATCGGGCGCACAGAAAGCCCACGAACGCGCCCTAGCCCGTGTTGTTGCCGAAGATGTGAACGCTATCCGGCAACTGGAAACCGAACGCCTAGACCTAGCACAATCCGCAATCTGGGGCAAAGTCCTACAAGGCGACAACCCCAGTATCGCTAACCTGCTCCGCATTATGGAACGCCGAGCCAAACTACTCGGTTTAGACCAACCGACCCGCATACAAGCCGAGGTGATTACTTATGACGGAAACGCTGTCAAAGCCGAGCTTGAACGAATACTCGCAAGCCGAAGTGATAGCAGCCAGGCGAGCATTGTGGCAAGCGGATCTGGCGCGCCCGAACCAACTACCGCCGGAGAGTAGCGACTGGAACACGTTTGTTGCATTGGCTGGCCGTGGCTGGGGTAAAACACGTACGGCGGCTGAATGGTTGGCGTGGCAAGCAATACTAACGGGCGGCACACGTTGGGCTGTGGTTGCTCCTACGTTTGGTGATGTGCGTGATACGTGTGCTGAAGGCCCTAGTGGTTTGATTGCTGTGTTGAATGAGTATGGGGTTTTGGCGAACTATAACCGTTCTATGGGTGAGATTTTGCTCACTAACAAGTCGCGTATCAAACTCTTTAGTGGCGCTGAACCTGATCGTTTGCGTGGCCCTAACTTTCATGGGGGCTGGTTTGATGAGTTGGCTTCTATGGATGGTGCAGCTTTTGACCAATACAAGTTTGCGTTGCGTCTAGGTAGTCATCCGCAGACGGTGATTACGACTACGCCGCGGCCTACGAAACTTATTAAGGGTTTGTTGAAGCAGGATACGACTTTGGTTGTGCGTGGTTCGACGTTTGATAATGCTGCTAACTTGGCTCCGGCGGCGCTCGCCGAGTTGCGGTTGCGGTATGAGGGTACTCGTTTGGGTCGCCAGGAACTTTATGGCGAGGTTGTGGATGATGTTGAAGGCGCACTCTGGAACCGTGACCTCATCGAAGCCTCCAGGGTTACTGAAACACCTCCGCTGATTCGTGTCGTAGTCGCTATAGACCCCGCCGTAACCTCGGGTGAAAACAGCGACGAAACAGGCATAGTCGTAGCCGGTATCACGTCAGACCAGCACTATTACGTGTTAGAAGATTTGTCGTGTAAAGAAAACCCTGAACAGTGGGCGCGTATTGCCGTGGACGCTTACCACCGGCACAAAGCTGACCGCATCGTAGGTGAAACCAACAACGGTGGCGACATGATTGAACTGCTACTCCGCCAAGTTGACCCGACCGTGTCTTTCCGTAAGGTGACAGCCACTAGGGGCAAGATTATGCGCGCCGAACCCGTAGCCAGCCTATGGGAGCAAGCTCGCGGCCACCTAGTCGGCGGATTCCCTGCCCTTGAAGATCAGATGGCCAACTACACCATAGCCTCTACAGACAGCCCCGACCATTTAGACGCTATGGTATGGGCCATCACCGAACTCATGAGTGGAGCCTCAAGTATCATTGGACTAAGCAACCTTGCCCAGTTCTGCACCGCCTGCCGGATGCCAGTAAGCAAGACTGCCACAGTTTGCCCCCACTGCCAGACGAAACTCGGAGAGTAAATGTCAAGCCCTTTCCCTTCGACAACTACGATTGACCAGGCAGCGGACTGGTATTTGACGGTCACGTATCAAGACAGCACTGGCACACCAATCAACCTGACCGGATACAGTGCAAAGTTTAGCCTCGTATCAGGTGCAACCAGCCTCACCCTAACCCCAGGCGCAGGCATTACTATTACCCCCGCCACGGGTGTTATAGCCCTCCACGCGACCGCTACACAGACCAGCATTGACGCTGGCCAGTATCGTGCCGAGTTGACTATTACTTCCAGCAACGGCGTTGTCACCAGTTTGCTTAAAGGCGTGATTGTAGT
>NMUI01000097.1 GCA_002221445.1 Phenylobacterium zucineum
CTAAAGGGAACAGGCTCTAGGGCCTATTCTTCCTTGACCCGGCGCTTGCGGAAGCTGGGGTTCAGCACTTGCTTGCGCAGACGGATGGACTTGGGTGTCACCTCGACCAATTCGTCCTCTTCGATATAGGCAATGGCTTGTTCCAGGGTCATCCGCCGGGGCGGAGTCAGGCGCACAGCTTCATCCTTGCCCGATGCGCGGACATTGGTCAGCTGTTTAGCCTTCATCGGATTAACGTCCAGGTCGTCCTGGCGGGAATTTTCGCCGATGATCATGCCCTGATAGGTCTTCTCGCCGCCGCCCACGAACATGACACCGCGATCTTCCAGGTTCCACAGGGCATAGGCCGCCGTTTCGCCGTCGGAATTGGAGACCAGAACGCCCTTTCGACCGGCGTCGATGACCCCCTTGTAAGGCTCATAATGACTGAACACCCGGTTCAACACGCCAGAGCCTCGAGTGTCGGTGAGGAATTCCCCCTGATAGCCGATCAGTGACCGGGAGGGTGACATCAGGCTGATCCGGGTCTTACCTGCCCCCGACGGCCCCATATCCTTGAGTTCCGCCTTCCGGGCCGAGAGTTTTTCGATGACGATGCCGGTGAATTCGTCGTCCACATCGATCATCACCTCTTCAATCGGTTCAAGGCGCTCCCCGGTTTCGGGATCGATCTGGAACACCACCCGGGGACGGCTGATGGACAGCTCGAAGCCTTCTCGACGCATACCTTCGATCAAGACACCCAGCTGAAGTTCGCCACGGCCCGCCACCTCATAGGCGTCTTTGTCTGCGGTCTCGGTGACCCGGATGGCCACATTAGATTGGGCTTCCTTGAGCAGACGGTCGCGGATAACCCGGCTCTGTACCTTATCGCCTTCACGGCCGGCCAGGGGGCTGTCATTGACCGAAACGGTCATGGAAATGGTCGGTGGATCGATAGGCTGGGCCGGAAGGGCCTCGGTGACCTCTAAGGCGCAAAGCGTGTCGGCCACGGTGGCCTTGCTCAGACCGGCAATGGCAACAATGTCACCCGCCTCGGCGTCGTCAATGGGCTGACGCTTCAAGCCGCGGAAGGCCAGAACCTTGGTAATGCGGCCCCGCTCAACTTCCTTGCCGTCATAAGACAAAGCCTTGATTGCCAGGCCGGGGACAGCCTTGCCCGATTCAATACGGCCCGTCAGCAGGCGGCCAAGGAAGGGGTCGTTTTCGATGAGGACCGACAGAATTTGGAAGGGCTCATCCTTGCGGGCCATGGCCTTGGGTTCGGGCACGTGCCGGACGATAAGGTCAAACAGCGGGGCCAGATTGTCATTAGGCTTGGCAATATCCAGGGTCGCCCAGCCGTTCTTACCCGAGGCATAAATATGCGGGAAGTCCAGTTGCTCGTCTGTGGCCCCCATGGCGGCAAACAGGTCGAAGGCGTCGTTCAGAACCCGGTCGGGATCAGCGTGGGCCCGGTCGACCTTGTTAAGGCAAAGGATCGGACGCAGACCCATCTTCAGGGCCTTACCCAGAACGAATTTGGTCTGGGGCATGACACCTTCTTCGGCGTCCACCAGCAGGACGCAACCGTCCACCATGCCCAAGATCCGCTCGACCTCACCGCCGAAGTCGGCGTGGCCGGGGGTGTCGATGATATTGATCCGGGTTTCGCCCGCCTCACCGTTCCAGAGAACGCTGGTGCACTTGGCTAGAATGGTGATTCCCCGCTCTCGTTCCTGGTCATTGGAGTCCATGGCGCGCTCGACCGTCGCCTCATTGGCGCGGAAGACCCCGGACTGGGCGAGGAGCTGATCCACCAGGGTGGTTTTGCCATGGTCGACGTGAGCGATAATGGCGATATTGCGGAGGGACATGGATTTCTTATCTTTTGAAGGGCGCGCGCTTGTAGTTGAGCCTGCGGGGTTAAGCCAGCGACTTATCGCCGGAAGGGCCGCATTTCCCATGACGGACTTGTGCAATGCGGCGCATATACATACCTGAGCTGAGCCCCAAGGGCCACGGATTATCCCGCAAATGGCGATTTCCTGGCAAAAAATTCACCCTATTTGGAATTTATCCCTTGAACTTTTGTGCACTGCACTCTAGGTAGGTTCTTGTGAGGCGTCGCTGATGCCTCTGCCCTTCCTGGGCGTTTCCTCCCTAATGAACTGCCGCGTCTTCGGGCGCGGCTTTTTTTGGCCTCTATGGATTGAGACCCTCAGGCCGCAGCCCATCCCAGACCTCGGTCGCTAGGTCTTGGGACAATCGGGCGATGTCGGCCCTAAGTCGGTGAAACCCACTGGTCAATTTCAGACAGCTTTCATCCAAATAGAGCCCACGATTGATCTCGATTTGCAGGGCGTGGACGTGGGCCTGCGGCCGTCCGTAGAGTTCAGTGGTGTAGCCGCCCGCATAGGGATTGTTGCGCGCGACGCGGTAGCCCCAGGCTGAAAGCGCGACCTCTACTCTTTCGATCAGGGCTGGATGGCAGGACGCCCCATAGCGGTCGCCCAAAATAATATCACAGGGGCCCGACGCGATAGCCCCTCTGGCTGCGGTGGCGGGCATGGAATGCCAATCGATCAGAATGGCGAACCCATGCGCGGCCCGAGCCTGGTCAATCAGGTCCTTCAGGGCGTTATGATAGGGGACATGCACCCGATCTATCCGGGTCTGAGCCTCGGTGAAGGTGAGTTTGTGGGCATAGATGTTCAGCCCTTCGGCAATAACCCGCGCGACAGAGCCAAGGCCTGCCGCAACTTGGGGCGAATGTCCCCTGGCGAAAGCCGGCAGGGGTTCGGCGAACATCTCTGGATCAAGCTCATAGGGCCGCCGATTGACATCCATGTAAGCCCGGGCGGCTAAGGCGGTAATCAGGGCCGCACCATGGTTTGGGGCGGTTTCCAGGAATTTGTCCACATAGGCGTCTTCCGAACGACGAATATCCAGTCCTGACAGGCAGGTGACCATATCGTCAGGATAAAGTCGGCCGGAGTGCGGGGATGACAATACCAAGGGGGTCGGGGGCGGCATCCCTTCGGGCCCAGCCCGCCACACGGCGTGGAATCGGCCACGGGCTTGCTCTACGGAGTCCAAGGTCGTTTTGCCCGCGCTCATAACGACAATATGATCCAGCATTCGGTCTCAGGGTCAAACAGACCTCTTTCCGGCTTTGGTTCATGGTGGGTTTACTCCTGCGGCGTTAAACGTGGTGATCGTTTGATTTTGCCTGTGGAACCCTCATGCCCCGGATACTCCTCGCCGAAGACGATGACTCCCTTCGCGGGTTTCTGGCCCGGGCGTTAGAGCGGGCGGGCTATGAGGTCACCCCCTGCGCCGACGGTGAAGAGGCGGTGGCTGTCCTGGATCAGGAATGGGACCTGCTGCTCACCGACATTGTCATGCCAGGTATGGATGGGATCGAGGTTGCCAGGCAGGCCGCCGCCCGGCATCCCGGTCTGCGGATCATGTTTATTACCGGCTTTGCAGCGGTTGCTCTGGCCGCCAGTGAATCGGCCCCCACGGGTGCCAAAGTGCTGTCTAAACCCATTCACCTTCGGGAAATCGTCTCTGAGGTCGAACGGATGATGGCAGCCTAACCCACCTTGCGCCGTGGCCTCTGCCCCGTTATACCGCCGGTCCCGATCCCGAAAGGGAGACCGCCGGTCGGACGTGTAGCTCAGCGGGAGAGCACCTCGTTGACATCGAGGGGGTCACAGGTTCAATCCCTGTCACGTCCACCATTCCTTCCGCCGCTAAACCGGCGTGAATTATTTCCCCATTAAAACCCCGAAGAATCCCCACTTAGAGCCTGTTCCCTTTAGACGGAAACGTCGAGAGGGATAAAATAAGCTCAAATTCAAGATGTTAGAGTGCGTTCCGAT
>NMUI01000011.1 GCA_002221445.1 Phenylobacterium zucineum
CCTCGGCGGCTAAAACCCCTTCGAAGAAATTACCCTAGAGCCTGTTCCCTTTAGACGGAAACGTCTAGGGGGATAAAACAGGCTCTCATTCAAGATGTTAGAGTGCGTTTCGATCCGATAACCGGTTCCCGCTTGTCGGAACGCACTCTAGGTGAAGCCTGCCAACCGCAAGGCCGACCATAAGGACGGTCGCCGAGTCAGCAATGGCGGGCCGTTTTTGTTGGCTACATCGCCAGCGCCGTCGCATCCGGTCAGCCGCTGGCGGAAATGATACTGGCAGCGGTAGAACTCTTATCAATCTCCTAACGGATTTCGAATTCACTGGTGCCGAAAATTGGCTTACTGATTCGTTCAGCGGGAGACAAATACGTGATGAGCGACGACGAACGAAAAACACTGCTGGAACGCCTAAAAGCTTCACGTGAAGAAGCTGAGCGCGCAAGTCGCGCTGTAGCGCGTCAGCGTATTGCCGAAGAAACCCGGCGAGCAGAGCGACACTTTGCCGAGGGTTTTTCCGCGCACCACTAGATGCGCCCTCACACTTCCTTCGTGATTGGTTTTCATGGCTGCGAACGCGCACTTGGCTTGCGCCTAATTGCTGGCGAAACAACGCTCACAGCCAAGAAGAAAGATTATCACTGGCTTGGGTCAGGGGTGTACTTCTGGGAATACGATCAAGAACGCGCTTTTGAATGGGCAAAAGAGAAAGCGAGCCGTAACGAGATCGAGGATCCTTTCGTGGTCGGCGCGGTCATAGAATTAGGGCGTTGCTTGATTTATCTGTTCGCGAGAACGTCCCTCTCGTTCGAGCCGCGTATGAAAGCCTATCGGCATGGCACGCAAAGTCCGGAACGGCGCTGCCGAAAAACACCACGGCACCCAAGGATAAACGACAAAAAGATAAAGTAATGCGCAAACTTGATTGCGCGGTATTGAATCACCTTATCGACAACGATGAGAAAGGTTTTGATACGGTCAGAGGGTTATTTGTCGAAGGTGATCCCGTTTATGACGGAGCGGAAATTTTCGAAAAGACCCACGCCGAAATTGCAGTGCGAACCCCCAAATGTATTCGGGGGATATTTCTTCCGCTCGGCTTCTAGTCTTTCCCCCATGTCTTAAACTCCCCCACCATCGGCCCATTGGTCGCCAGCCCGTCCACACGCAGATTGGTCAGGCAGGCCGCGATCTGCGATCCATGCGCGGGGTTATGTCCTGCGAGGTGTGGAAGCCTTCATGGTCGCGGAGATAGGCCAGGACGAACCGTTTCAGGTGGCCCTTCTGCACCCTGTGCTTGGTTATGTAGCACTTGATGGCTTCGGGGATGTTTCTGGGTCAAACAGGGCGATGACCGCCTCTAGAGCCCAAGCCTGCGGGCCCGGGCGGCGATTTGCAGGGCTAGGCGTTCGGCGATCAGGTGATCTGGAGAGCCTGTGGTCTTGCAGGCGCGGTCAGCCGCCAGAATATCGGGCTGCAGACGGTCCAGGTCCGCCAGGGTCCAGGCCGGGCCTGGCCGCAG
>NMUI01000098.1 GCA_002221445.1 Phenylobacterium zucineum
TCCATGCCCGACTTCGATATCGACTTTTGCCAGGAACGCCGGGAAGAAGTGATCGATTATGTCCAACAGAGATATGGTCGTGATCGAGTGGCTCAGATCATTACCTTTGGAACTCTGCAGGCCAGGGCCGTTTTGCGCGATGTCGGTCGTGTTTTGCAAATGCCCCTGGGGCAGGTGGACCGTTTGGCCAAAATGGTGCCAGCCAATCCGGCCAATCCTGTAACCCTGGCTAAAGCCATTGAGATCGAGCCCCGCCTCCGCCAGGCCAAGGAGGAGGACGAGGCTGTCGCGCAACTGCTGGAAATTGCGCTTCAGCTTGAAGGGCTCTACCGCAATGCCTCTACCCATGCGGCGGGTGTGGTGATCGCCGACCGACCTTTAACCGAACTGTCTCCGCTCTATCGCGACTCGCGATCAGATCTCCCTGCTACCCAGTTCAATATGAAATGGGTGGAAAGCGCAGGCCTCGTAAAGTTCGACTTTCTGGGCCTGAAGACCCTGACGGTCATAGATCGGGCTATGAAGCATTTAGCCAAGCGAGGGGCAGATTTTGTCCTCGAAAAACTACCCCTGGATGACAGCAAGTCTTATGAGTTGATGGCCTCGGGTCAGACGGTTGGGGTTTTCCAGCTTGAAGGTCAGGGTATGCGCGATACCCTGCGTCAGCTTCGACCGAATTCCCTGGAAGAGGTTACCGCCCTGATCTCCCTTTATCGTCCCGGCCCGATGGATTCCATCCCGGCCTATGTGGATGTGAAGGCCGGTCGCAGGCCGATGAATGTTTATCATCCGCTACTCGAACCGGTTTTGACCGACACCTATGGGATCATCGTCTACCAAGAACAGGTGATGAGTATTGCCCGGATCATGGCGGGCTATAGCTTGGGTGAAGCCGATCTCCTGCGGCGCGCCATGGGCAAGAAGAAGAAGGAGGAGATGGACAAGCAGTGGGAGCGGTTTTCGTCCGGTGCCGCCGAACGGGGCGTTCCCGCCGACCTCGCCCGAACCCTATTCGACTTGATGTCCAAATTCTCGGGCTACGGTTTTAATAAGGGCCATGCGGCTCCCTATGCCCTGATCGGCTATCAGACGGCTTGGCTGAAGGCCAATACACCGGTGGAATTCTTCGCCGCATCCATGAGCCTGGATATTTCCAATACCGATAAGCTGGCGATTTTTATCAGGACGCCAAGCGGTTCGGCGTTCCGGTGCGGGCCCCTGACGTCAATCTCAGCAGCGCTGATTTCGATGTGCTGGATGGACAGGTGCTTTATGCCCTGGGGGGCATTCGTAATGTCGGTTTGCAGGCGATGGAACATCTGGTGGAGGTGCGCCGAGAGGGTGGGCCGTTCCAGGATATTTTTGATTTTGTCGAACGGATTGATCCTCGGCTGGTGAATAAGCGGACGTTTGAAACTCTGGCGCGGGCCGGGGCGTTTGAGTCGATTCATCCCAATCGGGCGCAGGTTTTTGCGGCGGCCGACAGTCTGGTCGCCTATGGCCAGAGCATGGCGGCGGAGCGGCAATCAGCCCAAGGCTCGCTGTTCGGGGGGATCAGTTGGAGGCGCAGCGACCGCGTCTGCCCAAGGTTGATCCTTGGACCCCCACCCAGAGGCTGGATGAGGAATTAGCCGCTGTGGGGTTCTATCTTTCGGGACATCCCCTTGACGACATGGTGCCAGCCCTGCGCCGCAAGCGGACCGATCTACTGGCCGATGTGATTCCCAAAGCCGAGGCCGGTGCCGAAGCCTTCAGGATGGCTGGCGTTGTGCGGCGGCGGCAGGAGCGGGCCTCCCAGTCCAGCGGCGAGAAGTTTGCTTTCGTGACCCTCTCAGATCCCACCGGCGAGTATGAGGTTATGTTCCCCCCGGAATCCTTGCGCAAATGTCGGGATATTCTCGAACCCGGCCGGGCAGTGTGTATCAGGGTTCGGGCCAAGGCGCGGGATGGGGAGGTCCGGTTTTTCGGGGATGATGCCGAGCCGGTTGAGAAGGCAATCGAGAATGCTGTGGCGGGTCTGAGGGTGCATGTGGTGCCACGAAGCGCCGAAATTGATGCCCTGAAGGCCCGCTTGGAGGGCATTACCAATTCTCGGGGAGGGGAGATTATTCTCGTGGCATCCATTGAGGGCGGTCGTGAGATCGAACTCAAGCTTCCTGGGCGTTACACTTTAGATAGCGCGGTTCGAGGCGCTCTGAAGATTTCACCGGGGGTCGTCTTCGTCGAGGACCTCTAAGACTTCAGATCCGGCCCGGTGAGACGGGGCTGAGGCCCTTGCCTTTTCAACTGTTTGCGCCTAAACGCCGCATCATTCCACACGCAGACGTTTGGCGAGGGTCGGGGAGACATCCCGATTTTTCCATTCCGGTCCTCCTTCCGGAGGGTTTGTCTGCGGAGGCCAACCGGAAAAAGAGGACCATAACCTATGGCACTTCCCGATTTCTCAATGCGCCAGCTCCTGGAAGCCGGTGCGCACTTCGGTCACCAGACTCACCGCTGGAATCCGAAAATGGATCGCTACATCTTCGGTAGCCGTTCCAACATTCACATTATCGATCTGTCGCAGTCGATCCCGCTGCTGCATCAGGCCCTAGTCAAGGCCCGGGATGTGGCTGCTTCGGGTGGTCGCGTGCTGTTCGTGGGTACAAAGCGTCAGGCCTCGGACCCGGTGTCCGTCGCTGCCAAGCGCTGCGCGCAGTATTATGTCAACCACCGCTGGCTGGGCGGCACGCTCACCAACTGGCGTACCGTGTCGGGCTCCATTGCCCGCCTGCGGGAGTTGGAAGGGGTGCTGGACGGCGATCCGGGTAACCGCACCAAGAAGGAACTGCTGCAACTGACCCGTGAGCGGGACAAGCTGGAACTATCCCTGGGCGGAATTAAGGACATGGGCGGCATTCCCGACCTGATGTTCGTAATCGACACCAACAAGGAAGCCATCGCCATTCTGGAAGCCAAGAAACTGGGCATTCCGGTGATCGCCATCCTGGATACCAACTGCGATCCTGACGGTATCAACTTCCCGATCCCTGGGAATGACGATGCCGCCCGGGCGATCCAGCTTTACTGCGACCTTCTGGCTGACTCGATCCTCGATGGTCTGGCCGCCGGGGCCTCGGCTTCGGGGGTGGATCTCGGGGCGTCGGTGGCTCCGATCGAACCGACCCTGGCCCGAGAATTGACCCCAGAGCCGGCTTCGATGCCAGCCCCGGCCACCTTGGAAGACGCGGTCGCGCAAGGCGTGGCAACAGAAGCTTAAGGTCGACTGAAATCGGACATTCGCAAACCGGAATCTGAGCCGCGGTTCGGACCGGTGGGGCGGCTGTCATACAGACGGCGTATTCAACGGGCGACATTTTCAGATGTCGCCCCCTACAACCTGACGGAAGGAGCTGACCATGGCGGAAATCACCGCTGCGCTGGTCAAGGAACTGCGCGAAAAATCCGGCGTTGGTATGATGGACTGCAAGAAAGCCTTGCAGGAAAACAACGGCGACCTCGAAGCCTCCATGGATTGGTTGAAGACCAAGGGTCTGGCCAAGGCTGCTAAGAAATCCGACCGCGTTGCTGCGGAAGGCCTCGTCTCGGCGGCGGTTCGCACAGACGGTGCGGGCATGACCGGTGCCGTGGTCGAGTTGAACGCGGAAACCGATTTTGTGGCCCGGAACGAAACCTTCCAGAACGCCGCCCGGGCGATCGGGGTTGCGGCTTTGGATCAAGGCGAACTGGAGGCCTTGGGTGTGGCCAAGGTTGCCGGCGGTGAAACCGTCAATGATATGGTCACCAACATGATCGCCACCATTGGCGAGAACATGAACCTGCGCCGGGTCAGGCAGCTGACGGTGTCGCAAGGGGCGGTGGCCTCGTATGTCCACGCTTCGGTGGGGCCAGATGTTGGCAAGATCGGCGTCCTGGTGGCCCTGGAAGGGGCAGGCGATCAGGCCAAGCTTGCGGAGGTGGGGCGTAAGATCGCCATGCACGTGGCGGCGACCAATCCCTTGTCCCTGTCTACCGACGATCTGGATCAGGCCGCCGTGGAGCGGGAAAAAGCCATTTTTACCGAACAGGCTCTTGAATCGGGCAAGCCGCCCGCCGTGGTCGAAAAAATGGTCGAAGGTCGCATTCGCAAGTTCTATGAGGAAGTGGTGCTGTTGAAACAGTCCTTCGTCATGAACCCCGATCTGACGATCGAGCAACTGATCGCCGAAACCGCCAAAGAAACCGGCGCGCCGGTGACGGTGAAGGGCTATGTGCGATTTGGCCTCGGCGACGGTATCGAAAAGAAGGTTGATGATTTTGCTGCCGAAGTGGCTTCGATGACCGGCCAGGGCTAGTCAGAGAAAAATCTTAGGCTTCAGGGGCGTGGTGCGTTCGACGCGCACCACGCCCTTGGTTTATGTAGACGACAGTTTGGATTCTCGGGACACGCCCATGACCGGTCAGCCGCGCTACAAGAAAATTCTCTTGAAGATGTCGGGCGAGGTCCTGATGGGCGACGCCCTGTTCGGCATCGACACCAAGACCATCGAGTCGGTGGCTGAAGATATTAAGGAAGTCGTTGACGCCGGCGTTGAGCTTTGCCTGGTGGTCGGCGGCGGCAATATCTTCCGAGGCGTTTCATTGGCCGGTAAGGGCATGGACCGTGCCAGTGCCGACTATATGGGGATGCTCGCCACGGTCATGAATGCCTTGGCTCTGCAGGGGGCCTTGGAAAAGGCGGGGGTTTATACCCGGGTCCAGTCCGCCATTCCCATGGATGCGGTCTGCGAACCCTATATTCGGCGCCGGGCCTTACGGCATCTGGAGAAGGGCAGGGTGGTGATCTTCGCCGCAGGTCTGGGCGCGCCATTCTTTACGACGGATACACCGGCTGCCCTTCGGACCGCCGAAATGGGCTGCGAAGCCCTGTTTAAGGGGACGTCGGTTGATGGGGTCTATACGGCTGATCCCAAGAAGGATCCCACCGCGAAACGGTATGACAGTCTTAGCTATCATGATGTCCTGGCCCAGGACCTGAAGGTGATGGATGCTTCGGCCATTGCCCTCATGCGCGATAATCATATTCCGATCGTGGTGTTCTCTATCCGCGAACGGGGCAATTTCATGAAGGTTCTGAAGGGCCAAGGGGTCTTCACGACCATAGCCTAAACATCTTAGGAAACAGGGAGCAGGTCTCATGGCAACAGCGGAAAAGCCGGTCCTTTCCAAGTATAAGGACCGCATGGATAAAGCGATTACCGCCTTGAAGGACGAATTTGGCAGTCTGAGGACGGGCCGCGCCTCGGCCAGCCTGCTGGATCAGGTGATGGTGGAAGCCTATGGGGCAACCGTGCCGATCAGTCAGGTGGGTGCGGTGAGCGTACCGGAGGCCAGATCCATTACAGTTAGTATCTGGGATAAGGGAGTCGTGGTCTCCGTCGAGAAGGCGATCCGCAATTCTGGCTTGGGCCTTAATCCCGTGGTCGAAGGACAGACCCTGCGCATTCCAATTCCACCCCTGACCGAAGAACGCCGCAAGGACCTCGTCAAGGTGGCCGGTAAATATGCCGAACATCAAAAAGTGGCGATCCGCAATGTTCGCCGCGAGGCCAATGACGACCTGAAAAAGGCGGAGAAAGACTCTGTTATCAGTCAGGACGAGCAGAAAAAGATGGAGGCCGAGATTCAGAAGTTCACCGATGAGGCGGTGAAGCGGGTGGACGAGGCCTTGAAAATCAAAGAACAAGAGATCATGCAAGTTTAGTCGGTCGCTTCCTGGACCGGTGGGGTAACTCATGGCGCTTAGCCCTTCAGAGCCGACTGAACCGCCCCTCCACGTGGCCATTATCATGGACGGTAACGGTCGATGGGCAAAGCGGCGGGGTTTACCTCGGACCCTGGGCCACCGGGCTGGAGTCGAGGCGCTAAAGCGTACCGTTGCGGCGGCACCTGAACTGGGCATACGGTCTTTGACCGTCTTCGGATTTTCCACTGAAAATTGGCGGCGCCCGGCCGCTGAGGTGGCCGAGCTTATGGCTCTGCCCAAGCGTTATTTTGAGAGCGATCTGGCCCGATTGGAACGCGACGGTGTCCGGGTCAGGGCGGTGGGACGTCGCGAAGGACTCTCGCCGGAGCTAAGGGCTATGCTGATTCAAGCCGAGGCTCGGACAGCGCACAACGACGCTTTTCAACTTCAGATCGCGTTTAATTATGGCGGACAGGCCGACATTGTCGATGCCGCGCGGAAATTGGCTCAGGATGTTGCCGAGGGCCGGGCTAGGCCCGAAGACATCAGCGAAGCTACTTTTACCCGTTATCTGTCGACAGCTGATTTTCCGCCCCCAGATCTCGTGATCCGCCCCTCGGGCGAACAGCGGTTGTCAAACTTCCTGCTCTGGGAATCGGCCTATTCTGAGCTTGTATTCCAGAATGTTCTTTGGCCGGACTACGATAGAGAGCATCTCGCGGCTGCCCTTGCGGAATTTGCGAAACGGGAACGGCGGTTTGGCGGCGCTGTGTCGGACGACGTCCTTGCCGCAGGCTAAAAAGTCCTTCGACTGGTCAAATCTGGGCGTTCGAGCGGTTTCTGCAACCATTCTCATTCCCCTGGTTTTAGCCGCGATCTGGTTTGATACCGGCTGGGCCCGAGGCGGTTGGCCGTTTCTGGTCCTGATTGCGATTGCCGTCGCTATGTTGTCCATTGAGTGGGGGGCCATGACCGCCCCAACCGCCCCTGTGCGGGTGTCGACGGTGGTGTGCGCAGCCGTCTTGGGGGGGTCATTCTGGCGCATAGGGACTTGGACCGGATGTGGCTGGTTTGGGGCTGTCTGGTTCTGGGTGGTATAGCCGCCGCCTTGGTGGCGAGGGGGATTTCAGAAAAGCCTGTCAATGCGGCCTATGGGGTCTTTTATCTGGGCATTTCCTGCATCTGTCTGGTTTGGCTGCGCTCGACCAAACAGGGCGCATTCTGGACCTTCATGCTGTTTGGTATCACCTGGGCAGCTGATATCGCTGCCTATGCCGTGGGCAATGCCCTGGGCGGCCCGAAGTTGTGGCCCCGGTTTTCTCCGAACAAAACCTGGTCAGGCTTTATCGGTGGGTTGGTGACGGCCATGGGGGTTGGCGCACTCATGTCGGCACTGCCCTGGTTTGATCTCAATATCTGGGCAGCCCTGTCTATTGGTCTTGCGGGCGGTCTTGCGACCATGGCGGGTGATCTTTGGGAATCCATGCTCAAACGGCATTTTGGTGTGAAGGATTCCGGCGACCTAATCCCTGGACACGGGGGCTTGCTGGACCGGGTGGATGGCCTGATGTTCGCGGTGGTGGTGATTGCGGTGGCGCGATTGGTCAATCAGCTGGGATGGCGACATTGACCCTTTCGCGCCGGATTACCCTTCTTGGATCGACGGGGTCTGTTGGCCGGTCAACCCTCGACCTCATTGAGAAATCGGATGCCGAGGTCGAGATTGTCGCCCTGACGGCGGGTCGTAACGTGGCGCTTCTGGCCGAACAGGCCCTAAAGTGGCGACCGGCCTTGGCGGTGATTGACGATGAGTCCCGACTGGCGGATTTGCGTGACCTTCTGAAGGGATCAGGCGTCCAGGCTCAGGGCGGTCGTCAGGCCGTCGTTGAGGCGGCCCAAGCCGGGGCGCAATGGGTTATGTCGGCCATCGTCGGTTTCGCAGGGTTGGCTCCCACCCTGGCGGCGGCGCGATCTGGTGCCATTGTCGCCCTTGCCAATAAGGAGAGCCTAGTATGTGCGGGGCCAAGGCTTCTTAGGATTGCCCAGCTGGCGGGTGGCCGGGTGATTCCGGTCGATTCAGAGCATTCGGCGATCTTTCAGGTCCTCGAACCGCAAAATGCAGATCAGGTGTCCCGGCTCATCCTGACCGCATCCGGCGGACCATTTCGAACCTGGTCGGGTGATCTTATGGCAAATGCTACCCCAGCCCAGGCGGTTGCCCATCCCAACTGGAGCATGGGCAAAAAGATTTCGGTGGATTCCGCCACAATGATGAATAAGGGGCTGGAAATGATTGAGGCCGCCTACCTTTTTGGTATGCCGCCGGAAAAGGTGGACGTGATTGTTCATCCACAATCCATTATCCACAGCCTTGTGGAATATACCGATGGATCGACCCTGGCCCAGCTGGGTGTGCCAGATATGAGGACGCCGATCGCCTGTGCTCTGGCTTGGCCTGATCGGTTGACATGGCCGGCACCCAAGTTGGATCTTACGACCACCGGAGATCTATCCTTCGAAACCCCCGATCTGGACCGCTTTCCAGCCCTTGGTTTAGCCAAGGCGGCGCTATCGGCGGGCGGATGTGCGCCAGCAGTTTTGAACGCTGCGAATGAGGTCGCTGTTGCGGCTTTTCTTGACCATAGGGTGGGCTTTCTCGATATTGCCGCAATCGTAGGCGAAACCTTGAATCGGGTCGAGGCCAAGGGTCTCGCTGAGGATGACATGAGCAATGCTCTGGACGACGCGCAGGATGTTGAGTTTATGGCCCGCCGGGCGGCGAACGAGGTCATGGCGAATTTTGCGCGCGCGCGGTCGGGAGGATTGAGCCGATGACCCATGTCCTGCGGGATGTCGTAATCTACAGCCTGCCGTGTTTGGCACTGCTGACCCTGATCATAACGGTGCATGAGCTGGGGCACTTTCTCGCCGCAAAGGCTTGTGGTGTGGCGATTGACCGGTTCTCAATCGGATTTGGTCGCGCCCTTGCGTCGTGGCGCGACAGGTCCGGGGTGGAGTGGCGGATCGGTTGGATACCCCTTGGCGGCTATGTGCGCTTCGCAGGTGACGAGAACGCAGCGAGTGTCCCGGACCAGCATGATCTCAACCAGCTTCGGCAGGACATTATCAGGTCGGAAGGCGTCGAGGCCGTCGGGCGTTACTTCCATTTCAAGCCCCTGTGGCAGCGGGCTTTCATTACAGTCGCGGGCCCCATGGCGAATTTTCTGCTCGCTATTGCGATTTTCGCATCCATTTTGATGGTCTTCGGTTCCCATGTGCTTCCGGCGAAGGTCGCCGGGATTTTACCGGGAAGCGCGGCGGCGGCGGCGGGGTTCAGGCCGGGAGATGTGATCATCCAAGCAGACGGCCACCCCATCCGGTCCTTTGATGAGTTGCAACAGATCATTCAGATAAGAGGCGGACTGCCGACCGTGTTCGCGGTCCGGCGCGATGCCCAGACAGTCAGTCTGATCGCAACGCCACGCTGGAAATCGGTGTCTGATCCCGTCACTGGTGCGCAGAAGGTCGGCCAGTTGGGGATTGCGCCAGCACAGGATCTCAAGGACTTCGTGTCGGTGAAATACAGCCCTTGGTCGGCACTTGTGGTCGGCACCCGACAGACCTGGCAGACCCTGCAAATGAGTGTTTTCGGCCTTAGCCGAATTGTCACCGGACAAATTTCAGCGGGCCAGCTCCATGGCCCTCTCGGCATAGCGCAAATGACCGGCAATCTGGTCAAGGTCAGCGCAGAGGCGGCTCCGAACGTTAAATCGCTCATTTTGTTCGGCGGCGGCAACTTATTGAAGTTCGCCGCCATAATCTCGGTCGGAATCGGCTTTATGAACCTGTTGCCTGTTCCTGTTCTCGATGGCGGACATTTGATGTTTTACCTATTTGAAGCCGTGACGAGACGTCCTGTTTCCGCACATATTCAGGCGGCAGGTTATCGCGTGGGCCTTGCGCTGCTGCTCGGATTGATGTTGTTCGCGACATGGAATGATCTGCAGCAGTCGCAGGTGTTCAAATTCATTGGCGGTCTGTTCCTCTGACCCGCTCCCTATCCCCGTTGACGGCTGAAACGATGCATAGAACTCGCGCTTCGAGCGCCGCGCTCGCCTCCGGCCTCGCCCTGCTGCTAGGGGCGACGGCCGCAATGATCCCATCGGTCGGCCTGGCTCAGGCTTCTGCCCAGGAGGGCCTGGTTCAACGTGTCCTGATTGGTGGGAATGAGCGGATCGAACAATCTACGATCCTATCCTATCTTCCGGTTCAGACCGGGGACGCTATCAGTTCAGCGAAGATTGATCTGGCGCTGAAGGCGCTTTTTCGGACCGATCTGTTCTCCGATGTGAAGGTTTCCTTCTCAAATGGCGACTTGATCATCAATGTGGTGGAAAACCCCATCATCAATAAGGTGGTGTTTGAGGGTAATAGCGGTCTTAAGGAGGATAAACTTCGCGACGAAGTGACGGTCCGTCCTCGGGGCATTTTTACAAAATCCAAGGTCCAATCCGACATCCAGCGGATCATTGAGCTCTATCGCCGGTCGGGCCGGATCTCGGCAACTGTGACACCTAAAATTGTCGAATTGCCGCAAAAGCGCGTCGATCTGATTTTTGAAATCAATGAAGGCCCGAAGAGCGGCGTTCTTCGCGTCAATTTCTTGGGTAATAAGGAATTCTCGGACAATGATCTACGAGACGTCGTGGTGACCGAGCAGACGCACTGGTACAAATTCTTTTCAACCAATGCCAATTATGACCCGGATCGGTTGGAATATGACAAGGAGCAGCTTCGTAAGCACTACCGAAATCGCGGCTTCTATGACTTCCGAATCATATCAGCCGTGGCGGAGCTTGCCCCAGACAAGAATGGTTTTGCGATCACCTATACCCTCGAAGAAGGGCCGCAATACAAGTTCGGCAAGATTTCCGTCGAAACCACGCTGAAGAAGCTGGATAAAGAGGTCTTGCAGTCTCTCGTGCCGATTGAATCCGGCGACCTCTATGAGGACGAGCGCATTGAGGGGGCGACTGATGCTCTAACCTTTGCGGCCGGTGCGGCGGGCTTTGCATCTGTGGATGTGCGACCCCATTATACAGCCAACCCGAAGACTAGAAGGGTTGATGTCGTTTTCCAGGTCAACGAAGGACCACGGGTTTACGTTAATCGTGTCGATATTGTCGGCAATACCCAGACCCTGGACTATGTGATCCGCCGGGAAATGAATCTGGTGGAAGGCGATGCCTATAATCGTGCCCTGGTGGATCGGTCCAAGAACAACATCAAAGGTCTCGGGTTCTTTAAGGACGTAACCATTACGGAGGTCCCGACGGCCAACCCGGATCGCACGGACCTTCAGGTTAAGGTTGAAGAACAGCCCACGGGTGAGCTGTCCTTCAGCGCTGGATATTCCTCGATTGACAAGTTGGTGCTCGATCTCGGAATTACAGAACGAAACTTCCGTGGACGCGGTCAGGACCTGCGCGCCCGGGTATCCTTCGGCTCTCTGCGGCAACAGGTGGATCTGTCATTTACGGAACCCCGGTTCTTGGATCGGAATCTGAGGGCCGGTATCGACATATATTCCTACAAGTATGACTTCTCTCAGTATTCAGCCTATCAGACCGCATCCTTGGGAACTAATTTGCGGTTAGGATTCCCCCTGACCCTGAACTCAGCCATGTCTCTGAGATTTGTGTTGCGCAATGATGATGTGAAGATCAGCAACAGTTATTGTGATCCTTCGGCGCTTGTGGTGTCCCTGTCGCTCTGTGCGCAGCGCGGCAGCTTCCTGACCTCCTTGCTGGGATATGGTCTATCGACCGACCACCGCAACGATCCATTGCATCCGACGCGGGGCTATTATCTCAACATGACCCACGATTTTGCGGGCCTGGGCGGAGACGTTAATTACAACAAGATTGAGTTTGAGGGCGGTTGGTATCACGGGTTCAACAAGACCTTCGTCCTAAGCCTGTTGGGAAGTGCGGGTTATGCGGCCGGCTGGGGCGGGGATACTGTTCGCGTCAATGACCGCTTCTATAAGGGCGGTAACAGCTTCCGTGGCTTCCAGACGGCGGGTATCGGACCGCGGGATACCAATGGCGGGCGTTCAGATTCTTTGGGTGGACGTGCCTATGCCATCGGCACGGCTGAAATGACCATTCCAACCTTCTTACCCGAGCAATACGGCATTAAGGCCGCGCTCTTCACCGACGTTGGCACGCTGGGCCTCTTGGATCGCAAGGACAAGCTTGATGCCGCCGGAAACATTGACCCGAACATCCACGACGACTTAAGTCTGCGGGCTTCTGCTGGCCTGTCGGTCATGTGGAAGTCGCCTATGGGACCGATCCGTTTCGACTTCAGCCAAATCCTGTCCAAGTCGACTTATGATCGCACAGAGACCTTCAAATTTTCCACCGCAACGAGTTTCTAACAACATGAAAACCCAAATCACCTCCGCCGTGATTCTTGCATCGGCGCTGTCCTTCGTGGGTCTGGCTTCGGCCTATGCCCAAACCCAAGCCGCAGCACCGCCCCCTCCAGCTGTGAGCCATGGTCCGGTTGTTCCAGGGGTTTGCATCGTATCCATCGACGGTGCCATGGGCACGTCCACCGTTGGTAAATATGTTCAGACACGGATCCAGCAAATCGGCACTCAGGTTCAGTCGGAACTGAGCGCTGAACAATCTGCCATTGCGACGGAAGCCAAGGCGCTGGATGGTCAAAGGGGGACTTTGGATCAGGCGGCGATTGATCAAAAGACTGCTGCGCTGCAGCTAAGGGCCAATGCCTTGCAACGTAAGGCGCAACTGCGCGAACGGGAGATGCAGGCCACCCAGCAGAAGGCCATCGGTCGTATCGGCCAGGAAATGGAGCCGATTATTCGCGCCTCCTATCAGCAGTCTAAGTGCAGCCTGCTGCTCCAGCGTGATGCTGTCATTCTGGCAAACCCCGCCATGGACATTACGCAGTCGGTGGTCGCTGGCCTGAATGTAAAGATCACGCAGTTCACCTTTGACCGGGAACGCCTGGACCAAGCCGCGGCGGGCGGTCAAACTGCGAATTAAGACGACTCGCGGGCTCGGCGCGGGCTTTTTGGATGACCGTGTCTCATGCCCGATCCCCGATTTTTGAAGACCTCGGCCCCGTCACCCTAGCCCATCTGGCAGAGGCGACGGGAGTCGAGTTGGGGCCGGGGGCTGACCCCCAGCTGATGATTCATCGAGTTTCCATCCTGAGTCGGGCCGATCCTCAGAGCCTGACCTTTGTCACGGACAAGAAATATCTAGCCGAGCTGGCGGGCTCCGAAGCTGGGGCCTGCGTTCTGCCCCCGGGTCTGGTCGCTGTGCCCCCCCCAACTGTGCTGTCCTGGTGGCGCAGAATCCCCAGGCCGTCTATGCCATGGCCGCCCTCATGCTGCACCGACCCCGGCAGCATAACGGGCAAACGGCAATTTCCGCGGATGCCCGGCTCGAGGACGGAGTTGACCTATCCCCCGGTGTGGTGATTGGGCCAGGTGCGCACGTCGGACGTGGAACTCGGATCGGTGCCAATACGGTGATCGGGCCGGGTGTGGCCATCGGGCGAGATTGCAGGATCGGGTCCAACGTCTCGATCTCATTTGCCCTGATCGGTGATCGGGTCATGATTTATTCAAATACAGCCATCGGCGAGGCGGGCTTTGGGGCCACGCTCGGACCTAAGGGAATCATCGACATCCCACAATTAGGTCGGGTTCTGATCCAGGACGGCGTCACCTTGGGGGCTAATGTGGCGGTTGATCGGGGTGCCTATGACGACACGACTATTGGTGAGAACACCAAAATCGATAATCTGGTCCATATCGGCCACAATGTCAGGATTGGCCGTAACTGTGTCCTGGCGGCATTTGTCGGTATATCTGGCAGTGTAACCATCGGCGACGGTGCCCGGTTCGGCGGTCGCGCCGGGATAGCAGATCACGTCACAATCGGTGACGGCGCGCAGATTGGCGGGGCTGCAGGGGTATTGAAGGATATTCCTGCGGGCGAAATCTGGAGCGGCTATCCGGCTCAGCCTCTGCGCAAATGGTTGCGGGAAGTGAATTGGTTGTCAAAAGCGGCCGCAAGGTCGCGGTCCGGGGGCGAACATGACTGAATCTGGGGCGAAAGCGGTATCGGGTATTTCGATAGATATTGCCGAGATCCTGGTTCGGATTCCACATCGCTTTCCTTTCCTGCTGGTGGACCGGGCCGAGGATTATGTGGCCGGGCACAGCCTCGTGGGACTCAAGGCGGTCACGTTTAATGAGCCATTTTTCCAGGGTCACTTTCCAGACTATCCGGTCATGCCGGGTGTTCTGATCGTCGAGGCCCTCGCCCAGACCGGCGCGGTCCTGATGTCTAAGACCCTTGATGTTGATCCTCGGGGCAAGACCATTTTGTTCGCCTCGGTCGATAATTGCCGTTTCCGCCACCCGGTCCGACCGGGCGATCTGCTTCGGTTAGAGGTGCGGGTGGAGAAGGCCCGGGGCGGACTCTTCAAGTTCCATGGTCGCGCCGTGGTCGGAGATAAAATGGCCGCCGAGTGCGACTTTGCGGCCATGCTGGTGGAGACCCCGACATCATGAGCGTAGACATTCATCCCACAGCCATCATCGATCCTGGTGCTCAACTGGGCGAAGACGTCGCCATCGGCCCGTTTTGTGTGATTGGCGGTAACGTCAGGATTGGTGATCGCACCACAATTCTGACCCATGTGGTTGTCGAGGGGCATACGACCATAGGGATTGACTGCACCGTCCGTAATTTCGCAAACCTGGGCGGCCCACCGCACCATACCGGCTATAATGGCGAGCCGACCGAGTTGATTATCGGTGACCGGAATAAGATCTGGGAGCATGTCACCATGCACATCGGCACCCCTGGTGGCGGGGCGGTCACCCGGGTCGGCAATGATGGCATGTATATGGCCACCAGCCATGTGGGGCACGATTGCCTGGTTGGCGACAATGTCATTCTCGCGCACTCGGCAACCCTTGGCGGACATGTTGAGGTAGGAGACTTCGTGACCATGAGCGGGCTGGCCGCCGTTCATCAGTACTGTCGCGTGGGGCGTTATTCCTTCATCGGTGGTTTGGCTGCCGTGACTAAGGATGTCATTCCCTATGGCCTGGTCTGGGGTAATCACGCGCACCTGGAAGGTTTGAATCTGGTGGGCCTGAAGCGCCGCGATTTTTCCCGCGAAACGATCTCCGAACTGCGGTCGGCTTATCGGTTGCTTTTTGCCGAGGAGGGGACCTTCCAGGAGCGGGTTGAGGATACAGCTGCCACCTTTGGCCACAGTGGGCCGGTGATGGAGATCATTGAATTCATCCGCGCCGACGGCAATCGTCCGCTATGCTTGCCGGAGCGTGAGGTCTAGGTGGCGACAAAGCTGGGGCTTATCGCGGGTGGTGGAACCTTGCCGGTGGAGATCGCGCGGCATTGTGAGCAGGCCGGTCGCGAAATTTTCGTTGCCCGGTTGCGGGGGTTTGCAGGGGCCGACCTGGAGGGTTTCCCTGGGGCTGAGGTTGGTCTTGCCGAGGTGGGCAAGTGTATCAAATTGCTCAAGCGGGCCGGTTGCAAGTCGGTCTGCCTGGTCGGCAATGTCCGTCGTCCTGACTTCGCTGCCTTGAAACCCGATCTACGGGGGCTTTCCATCTTGCCCGCCGTGATTATGGCCGCTCGCAAAGGCGATGATGCTTTGCTGCGGGTTATACTCAACACCTTCTCCAAAGAAGGCTTTCTCATTGAGGGTGCGCATGAAGCCAAGAGCGATCTAACACTCAGGCAAGGTGCCCTGGGGCGGATTGCGCCTGCGCCGGCCCACCGGGCAGATATGGCCCGGGCGCTGCTGGTGGCTCGGAAGATCGGTGAGCTGGATATCGGCCAGGGGGCGGTGGTCTGTAATGGCCTGGTCCTGGCCGTTGAGGCGCAGGAAGGCACGGACGCCATGCTCAGACGGGTCGCCAACGAAATTCCGAGCGCCATCCGTGGACAGGTCGGGGCCTATAAGGCGTCCTAGCCAAAGCCCCTAAGCCGATTCAGGACACCAAGGTGGATATGCCGACCATCGGTCTGGCCACCGTCCAGCGGGCGGCGGCGGCGGGTTTAGCGGGCATAGTCGGCGAAGCAGGGCGGCTGTTGGTGCTCGACCGCGATCAGGTCATCGACCTAGCCGATCAACTGGGTCTGTTCATTTATGGCGTGGAGCCTGACTAGAATGACCCGACCGTTGTGCGTCATGCTGGTGGCGACCGAGGCCTCCGGAGACGATCGCGGAGCTGGACTGGCCGCTGCCCTTCGCGAGCGGCTGGGGTCTGATGTGCGGTTCATCGGGGCCGGTGGACATAAAATGGCGACTGAGGGTGTTCAGTCCATTTTTGATATTTCAGAACTTTCTATTCTGGGGGTGGTCGATGCTCTGGCGGTCTATCGCCGAGCCATGCAGTTGGTGGATCAGACGGTAGACCTTGCCCTGCGTGAAAAGCCCGATGCCGTTGTCTTGATCGACTCCTGGGCCTTCAGCCTAAGGGTCGCTAACCGCCTGCGAAAACGCGCGCCTGGCATTCCCTTGATCAAGTATGTGGCACCTCAGGTCTGGGCTTGGCGTCGAGGGCGCGCCAGGGTCCTAGCGCGGTCAGTGGATCACCTGTTCTCGATCCATACCTTTGATGCCCCTTATTTTGAAGCCGAGGGCCTGCCCACGACCTTTGTGGGGAATGCCGCCATGGGCGTGGATTTGGCGGAGGCTGATCCAGGGCGGATTCGAGCCGAGTTGGGCATTGCCGAAGACGCTCCTGTCCTGCTGGTCCTTCCGGCTCGCGCCCCAGTGAAATTCGCCGAGTATTGCCGCCCTTTGCGGAGGCGGTTGCCCTATTGCAGGCACAACGTCCAGACTTGGCAGTGGTCATTCCCGCTGCTCCTACAGTTGCGGAGGCTGTCCGCAATGCGGCGGCGGCCTGGCCGCGCCAGCCCCTTGTGGTCGAAGGTGATCGGGCAAAATACGATGCCATGAAAGCAGCGACCGTTGCCTTGGCCTGTTCGGGGACGGTGACGATTGAGCTGGCCCTGGCAGGGTGTCCCATGGTGGTGGCTTACAGGATTGATGCCCTGACCTATGCCCTGGTCAATTGGCTGGTCCGACGGCCGATCACCCTGTTCAATATCGCCGCAAAGGCGGTTATTGCCCCGGAGTTTATCCAAGAGGACTGCACGGGACATAAACTGGCAGTCGCAGTCGCCGAGCGTTTGGATGATCCAGCACTTCGAGCCGCGCAGACCGCCCAGCAATTTGCAGCCCTCGATCTCATGGGGCGGGGAGGGCCTGACCCGTCAGCGGCCGCCGCTCAGGCGCTTCTCAATCTTATCCGGGTGCCTGACCCCAAATAAAAAGGCCCCGAACCGGGAGGGTTCAGGCCCGATTTGGGATGTTAAAACGAGTTCCAACTCAATCGTCTTATCGAACAGGCTCTAATTCAAGATGT
>NMUI01000099.1 GCA_002221445.1 Phenylobacterium zucineum
AATCCGAAAATCAAATTGCAAGAAAACCACCCTCCACTGGGTCCAATCCGGCAATCGCCAAAACCAGAAACGCAGAATTTATCACACCAAATCAGCGCGATGGTCATTCTTCACAGGGGACTACCTAACGCCTTACACAAAAAAAGCCGCAGGATAACCGGATAAGTCCAGCATCCTGCGGCCAATTTGGATCGCGCCTGAAGCTTAGAAGCGGGCTTTCAGACCGATGAAGTAACGGCGACCCAGTACATCATAAGTCGATGGATCGGTGTTAGCTTCAATCTGTGACGTATAGATCGGCGGCTGCTTATCACCGACATTGTTCACGCCCGCACGGACTTCGAACATATCGTTGATCTTCCAGCTGCCATCGACATCATAATAGCTGTAGTTCGGAGCTGCCTGGCCATTGGCAAAGAAGTCCGTGACACGGCTGATGAACCGCCAACGAAGGCCGACATCAAAATCCTTCACGGCCCAACGGATATTGGTCATCGTCTTCCAACGGCTGTAGTTAGAGCCAAGCACATTGCCGATCGTGCCAGCCTTGTGGTCGATATTGCCGTTCGGGATGCTCTGAACATCGAAGTTCAGAAGGTAGGTACCCTGAACATTTGTGCTAATACGCCCATAGTCGTCGCTAAGGCCGATCGCACCAAGACCAAAGCCCCAGTCAACCTGGAAGTCGATGCCATCCGTAACGTAAGATGCCAGATTGGCATTGGTCGATTTGACATCGATGATTTCGCCAGTCGCGGGGTCGCGACGGATCAGCGAGCAGAAGAAGTTGGACGACGAGAAGGTCGGATTCGATGGCGAACCTTGCGGATTGTTGAAGCAATAGCTCAACGCCGTAGCCGCATTGATCGTACCGACCGCGTCCTGAATCTTCATGTGGTAATAGTCCACCGACGCCGAAACACGTTCAAGAATGGGTGCATCGAAGTGCGGTTGGAAGACCAGCCCAGCCGTGTAGCTGTTGGCCGTTTCCTGCTTTAGATTTGGGTTACCACCCGTGGTCGCCTGCACCTGCTGATTGGCATAGGTGAAGGTGTCGATGATCACGCTGGGTAGACCTTGAGCAAGGCAGAGCGCGCGGACAGCCGCAGCATTGGCCCCCTTGCGATAGGCACCCTTGGTATCGCAAGGGTCACCGGTTCCGACACCCCCGGCTATGCCGATGGTGGGGAAGTTTTGATTTTGTGGTGCATAAAGCTCACCAACGCTCGGTGCACGAATGGCCTTGGAAAAGCCACCCCGGAGGGTCAGAGCATCAACCACCTGCCACTTACCATCCGCGCGGAAAGTCGAAACCCCGCCGACCGTATTGTAGTCAGAATAGCGATAGCCGAGATCAAGGCTGAATTCCTTGATAAAGGGCAGATCCTTCAACACCGGCACCAAGGCTTCACCGAAGATTTCATAAACGTCTGTCGAACCATGGAGCGGGTTCTGAGCGTTGAAACCTACGACGCCAGGCGCGTCTTGAACGATCGGCGAGGTCGAGGTGTCACGGGTCGACAGCACCGAGTCCGGAATAAAGTTGTAGGTATTCCGAATATAGTCAGCACCAACGGCAGCCTTCAGGGGACCGGCCGGAAGTTCAAACGCCGTACCTGTCGCGCTGACTTCAGCCAGACGTTGATCGAAGGTGGTGGAGTTCTTAGTGATCCGGCTGATATAAGCCGAACAGGCCGCCGAGATCGGATTGATGCCGAAGGGATTGTAACCACCGGTGCAGATGGACTTGCCACCATCTGCCGCTTCCAGCAGGGTGCGGACAGCCGCGTGAGAAATATTACCATACTGGGTTTCAAGGCGCTTTTCACGACCGTCAGCGATATAGGCGTCGAAGGTCCAGTCACCCGCAATCTTGCCCGTAATGCCCGCCAACATTTGCGTGACCGTATAGTCGCTGCTCGAACGACGACCGCCCACTTCGCTGAACCGCTTACGGATCAGATAAGGTGCGGTGGGGTTCGGGCGCGACGCCAACAGGGTTTGCAGATCGGTTGGCGTGAAGGGGTTGTTGTAGGGAACCAAGAAGCCGGTATTGCCGGTCGCCGGGTTTGACGCCGCCGGAGAGGGTGCCAGTAGAGCCCCGGATTGATAGCTGACAAAGTTGAACTGGGCATAGCCCTTCACATTATCGATCAGATCATGTTCGACCCTGGCGAAGGCATTATAGCGTTCCAGTGGAACGACCAAATCATTCAGAGCGCCGGTATTGTAATTGCCGGTAACCGGAATGGTGTTGAAATCGATGCCCGTCGGGCCCTTATAGTTGATGCCATTCTGGAAGAGGCTGCCATCATTGTTGAAACCCAGCCGCGTGACTGTCCGACTGACGGAACCTGCCGCCTTACCGTATTTGGCAAAGACAGCATCCATGGCGGCCTGGGTCGGGGCATTGGTTGCGATTGTGTCGTAAGATCCCATCGGTATGGTCGATGAGGCACCAGACACAGAAGAAAAGGGCCGCGCGCCGTTCAGGATGGCACCGCGGTTGGAAAAGCCCAGCGACATTACGGCATTGCCAGCACCGCCGTCGAAATCACCCCCCATCAGCAGAGTGACATTCTCGTTTTCGCCGTCATGCTTGCCGGTGATACCGTATTGGGTATCGACTTCCACGCCGTTGAAGTGCTTCTTGAGGCGGAAGTTAACGACGCCGGCAACCGCGTCCGAACCGTAGGTTGCCGAAGCACCCCCGGTAATAACTTCCACACTCTCAATCAGTCCGGGCGGGATGGTGTTCAAATCGACCGTGCCATCCGAGTTAGACGGCGGAATACGACGACCGTCCATCAGGACCAAAGTACGATAGGTACCAAGGCCGCGCAATTCAACCTGCGCCTGACCCGAACCGCCCGGGTTGTTGGAGGTCGACGTCATGGACGGAACGAACTGCGGCAGCTCATTCAGCAGGGTTTCAACAGTGACAGTACCCGTATTCTTAAGTGCCTCTGAACCGACCGTCACGATCGGCGTATTGGACTCATAGTCTTTCCGGGCAATGCGCGAGCCGGTAACAATAACTTCTTCGACTTCCGCGGCACCCTTTTCGGCGGCGAAGGCGATGTTCGGAACGGTGGCGAACACCACCAGACCAGTCAAAACAGATGTCGCCAGTAGGCGCTCACGCGTTGTCATAAAGTTCAAGATCTTATCCTCCAGCATGCGCAGCCCCCCAAAGGGACACGTCCTGCAGTCATCATGGATCAGTTGCCGCATTGCGACATAGATGGCCTGTGTCTAGGCAAGGCCCTTAGCCCCGGCAACTCTCTTTACGGGTTTATGATTAAATTGGCATCTTATTGTCGCATTTTGGTCACATATAGCGATAACGGGATGCCTTTTGTTGAGGTCAGTTACGAAATGTTCTGATGTTCATATTGGCAGGATGCGAATGCCGGTATCGAACCACTAAGCGCATGACGAGGTGCGTTCTCAGATGGACGCGGATGGAGACACTAATGTCGGCCCCAAAATATGTACCTTTAATGCTCGGCATGACTTCAGTTTTAGCGCTTGGTGTGATCGCTTCGAGTCCAGCCGCAACCTCGGCAACAGGGGTCCTGCAAAAAGTCATAGCCTGTCACGGGGTTTCAAACGAACAGGAACGGCTGGCCTGCTATGATGGCGCGGTTGTGGCATTGCTGAGCGGTATGCAGGGCGGAGGCACATCGAACACCATCGCTGACGATGTTGTTGTGATCTCAAAGGAGCAGGCTCGCGCGGCGCGTCGACAAGCCTTCGGTTTTGACCTGTCTGCCCTGTCTATCTTTGATCGCGGCGAAAAACCCGAAATCATTGACAAAATCTCCACCACAGTCGCCCACGCCTATCAGACGGGAACCGGTCGGTGGGTTATCGAACTGGATAACGGCTCCACCTGGGAGCAAACCGATGACGAGCGAGTTTGGAAAGGTCCCTCAAAGGGATCAAGGGCCGATATTCGTAAGGCCGCCATGGGCAGTTATTTCATCAATCTGGACGGCCAAAGGGCAATCCGGGCGCGACGGGTCAAATAGGCCTGGACTGGAACCCGCTAGAGCCTGTTCCCAAGGCGGACTGAGCACCAAGATCCATGCCGCCTCCAGCAGTCTGCGCGATGCGGTGCGCCTGATTGGTAGGCCAGGTCAGGGAAATGACATGCGCCGCGCCGGAGACCTGATCAAAGGTCTTAAGCCCGATTATGTCCTGGCCGACCGCGCCTATGACGTAGACAGATTCCACGACGCCATCCTGGAGGTTGGGGCCGCCCCGGTCATTCCACCCAAGCGCAACCGCCGGGGCCAGCAAGACTATGACAAGGACTTCTACAAAGAGCACAACCGCATCGACGTTTCTTTGTTTCTTTATCAGGATCAAGAACTTCCGCCGAGTCGCAACGCGCTATGATAAACTGCTCGCCAACTTCATGGGTTTCGTTACCCTCGCCGCCATCATTATCCAGGTGCGATATGGGTTAAATCCGCTCTACGGCCTAGCCTCCACTTAAGGCGAACGACTTGCGATAAAATCCGACACCGGAAGACCTGCCACCACCTCGGCGCGCAAACTCGGGCCTGGGCTTCAATCTTCAACAGGACTGTCTGTTCCGGCCGCGTCGGTGCGCCACCAGTCCTTTGTCAGCCACCTGATCTCACTAAAGCGACCATCCCTGCGGAGTTCGGCATCGAGTTGCAGCAAGAACTCTCCATATCGGGATCGAAAGGGCCAGAAATTCCAGGCCATATTTTCTGTCATCAGAAGGCCTTCGCTCTCACCAAGATCTGTCACCTGTAGCCAGTATCGCCGACCATCGATCCGCGCGTCGAATTCCCAACCGTGCTCACCGGCATAAATTGGCGTTATCACTTCATAGCCAAGACGCCTGAGCATGCCGGCGATCGCCTCCGCGATCGCATGGCCACCGAACCGTACAATTCCATCATCGTCCTCGATTAAGTCGCTTGGGAAATCTGCGCGAAACTCGGCATTGGGTCGGACCTTCACTGCGGGCGCTCCTTGATTGCAGAACTCTTCGCCGTCCCAAGTGCGCCTGCTGAAAGTCCCAAGACGCGAGCCTTGAGCGGCCCTGGACTGCCGTACCAGATTTGCCCAATCGGACCATGTTTCTCAAGGTCCAGCGCTTTGCCGCGCCAGCTTCCGCCGCCCAGCCGTTTTGGCAAACGCGCAGCATAAAAGTGTGGATCGACCAGAAAATGGCGCTCGTAAAAGTCTCCCCGGCTGATGCCTTCAGGCTTCAGGACATTGAACACGCTCTCACTATATGCAGGCGGCAGGTTCGCCCGCCGAGGACCGAAGTGGTGACCCATACCCTTGTACGGTTCGGCCAAGTAGGCCGACACCCCTGGGCTGAATCCCTGACTCAGGTATTTGGACGCGGTTGCCGCTTTCTGTGCGTCCGCGATTGCGCCCACCTCCTTCGCAAATGGACCACCCACAACGAGCGAACCGACATCAAAAGCCAATTCGCCCTGATTCTTTCCGATCTCAAAGTTTCGTCGTAGCTCGTCTGGAAACCTGGTCGCTACCGGCGTTGCCCCTGGATCCAAGCTGACATAGGCTTGATGCGCTTTGTTCTTAATGTCGCGCGCGACGCTTTCAGGGTGTGCGAGTCCATTGCGTGCATAGTCGAACACACCCTTTCCGGCACCCACAACTTGATCGATCGCCGCCTCCCCTGGCGGACTGGTCAGCTTGTCAAATGGGTCGACCAATCGAGACAGAAAAGACACTCCCTCCGTTAGCCCTTCCACCGCATGCCATCCGCCCCTCGCGACACCGACGAGATTGCCAGCTCGCCGCGCAGTATATCCGCCAATGGCCTTTAATGTCGCGCTTTGATCGAGCCATTTCTGGGTTTGACCCGCAGAATCGTCCGGTGACTTCCGCGCCGCCGCGTCAGCCCGCTTCCTTTTCAGCCGCTCTTGCCGCATCATCAGTTCGTACTGCTCGCCCGCCGGATCTGGAACCGAACGCGGCTTGCCTTTTGGCATCTGCGCCACTGAGCGTCCTTTCGCTTTTGTGATTTGGGGTGTGCGGACAGCTAGCCCCGGCACCCCGAAGGTTGAAATCCTCTCACAAACACAACGCTATATCAAGAACAAAAGAAGAACAATTGCATGGCAGGACAAAAACCGGCGCGACGCGCTCGACCATTGGGAACCGGAAACCGTAGCCCTGACTGCCAGCACTGCCACGCCGTCACAACGACCCGTCTCTTCTCCGAAGCGACCCCGCTAAAACCCCGCGACGCCGGGGCTTTCCGCCGCTCAAACCGTCATTCGGCAGTGTCTCCGACCGCCTGTTTCAGGCCTAATCGCCCCATTCCGAGAAGCTGAGATTGGTGGGTATGGCAAGGCTCGTCCGCTTGTAGAGTTTGCTCAGGAGGTGGAACAACAAGGCCCCGCCGGAAGCGCTGAGCGGGAGGTGGCCATGCTTATCGAGGATGTAGATCAAGCCGTACGAGGCCTGGACGTGCGTGACGGCATTGCCGCAGGCCGTAGCAACACCGGTTAGAGTCACTCCTTAGCCGGAATCGTCTAACGGGAAATGATTTTCGGTCGCCGCTTTAGGGGGCGTTTGATGTGACGGCGCTCATGAAAAGCATCCTGGCGTGCGGCGCGCTCGGCGGCATATTCCGGCAAGAATTCAACCGTCGCCGTCATGTCATCGACAGGCTCCCCACAGGCTTGGCAAGACGGCCCTTGGCCGGCGATTCCGCCACACCGGTTGTGTCGATATTGCAAGGCTGGTTCCTGGCTGTCTGGTTTGCACCAGATTTCACCCCAGGCCCGAATGACCGACATCACCGGAAATAATGATCGGCCTTTGTCGGTCAGGACAAATTCGTAGCGGGCCGGGCTCGGATTATAGAGCCTGCGCTCAATCAGGCCTTCAGTTTGAAGTTTACGAAGACGCTCGTTTAGCATGATCGGGGTGATTCCGAGTTGGGCCTCGATCTCGTCAAACCGCCCTCGAGCGATGAAAATTTCATTGAGAATCTGAAGGGTCCATCTTTCGCCCAGCAGGCGTTGTACCCGCCCGATGGGGCACAAGGTTGCTTCAGGTTGATAAATCGGCATGTCCGTTACACTCGCTCTGCTTCCTCCCCCAGCGATCCGCGCCGCCTTCGGGTGAGGGAATGTTGCGCCAAATTGTCGCAGTGGTAAATCGCACTCGCCTGTGAGGATACAATTTTCAATTGCGACAGGCGACAGAGTTGTCCTGTGTTCCAAGGTCCGCAGAAAGGCTCATGCCCATGGACAGATTTGCTGGACTGAGCGAGGTTCCCTCAACACTGAACCAGGATCAGGATCATGAAACTCGCCGTCTTCGCCATCGGGTTCAGCCTAGCCTGGATGTCAGCCCTGGCGCAACCGACACACATCATGGTCCGGGCCCAGGCTCTGGATGCCAAGTTCATCGGTGATCATACCGGGGGCGCAGACATCATCCTCACGGACGCGCGCACAGGTAAAGTCCTGGCCAAGGGGCGTACGGCCGGAGGAACAGGCGATACGGGCAAGATCATGAAGGCACCGAACCGTCGCGGCGGTGGCCTGACAGACGCCCAGACCGCAGGTCTGGACCTGGTGATTGATATATCTGCCCCGACCCTGGTCCGCGCGGAGGCTGTAGGACCCCAGGGCCGACCGGCCTCGGCCATTCATGTCACCTCGACCAGCTGGATCTATCCTGGGCATGACATCACCGGAGATGGCTGGATTCTGACCCTGCCGGGCCTTGTGGTCGAGCCCAAAGTCGAGACGGGCGTTAATGGGATCCTTGCCGTCTTAGCCAATGTGACCCTGATGTGCGGCTGTCCGATTGAGGCCGGAGGACTCTGGGATTCAGCCAATTATTCGGTGGAAGCCACTCTGATCCAAGGTGGAAAAACCCTTGCCACCACGCCACTGACCTTCACAGGCAAGACCAGCCAGTTTGCCGGACAGTTTGCTGGCCAAATGCCGGGCCGATACACGGTTCGGGTTACGGCCTCGGATCGCACCACCATCAATGCCAGCGTGGTGGAAATGCCTTGGGACCTCAAGTTCTAGCGGAGCTTTGATCTAGGTCAGCGCTCACCACAGCAAAGCGACGGAAAAGACGGCCATACTCGGAGGTCTCCCCCATGCCTGCCCTGGCCAAAGCTAAGTCCCAGCCCCTGTCCCGCGCGGCCCTGATCGCGAAATATGACGGGCGCGCCCCGCGCTATACCAGCTATCCCACCGCTGTACAGTTCACCCCCGATGTGAACGCCGAGATTTATCGGAGCTGGCTGGGGGATCTGTCGCCTAAGGAAGCGGTCTCGCTCTACCTGCATATCCCGTTCTGTTCGCGGCTCTGTTGGTATTGCGGCTGCAATACCCGGGCGGTGAATCGGCATGAGCCGGTCCGGGACTATGTGACCTATCTGTTGCGGGAAGCCGATATGCTGGCCGACGCCCTGCCGGGCCGGATGAAGGCCGACGCCATCCACCTGGGCGGTGGCACGCCCAACATGCTGACCCCAGACGAGCTGGATCTGATTTTCGGTGCGCTTCGGACACGCTTCGATCTCAGCTCCGAGGCCGAAATCGCCGCCGAACTCGACCCCGAAATCCTCACCCAAGACTGGGTAAAGGCCGCCGCCGCCAATGGCCTGAACCGGGCCAGCCTGGGGGTCCAGAATCTGGCACCGGAGGTTCAGGCCGCCGTCAACCGGGTGGAACACTTCAGCCATATCGCCGACTGCGTTAGCTGGCTGCGGGGGTTTGGTGTCGGCTCAATCAATATGGACCTGATGTACGGCCTACCTAAACAGACCGTTGCGAACACGCTCAATACGGTGCGGGAGATCCTGACCGTCCGGCCAGAGCGTCTGGCCCTGTTTGGCTATGCTCATGTGCCGTGGATGAAATCCCACCAGCAGCTTATCAAGGACGAGGACCTGCCCTGTGCCGCGGCACGTCTGGATCAGAGCGAAGCCGCCGCCGAACTGCTGGTCGGCGAAGGCTATGTTCGGATCGGTCTGGACCATTTCGCCCTGCCGCAAGACACGCTCTGCAAGGCCCAGGCGGAGGGCCGGATGCACCGCAACTTCCAGGGCTATACCACAGATGCGGCCAAGATCCTGCTAGGCCTTGGGGCCTCGGCCATCGGCAACCTGCCCCAGGGCTTCACCCAGAACATCGCTCAGGAGCTGGGCTGGCGGGCCGCCATCGACAAGGGCAACCTGCCCATCGCCCGGGGTGTGGCCCTCACCGATGATGACAGCTTCCGGGGCGAGATCATCGAAAAGCTGATGTGCGATTTCAAGGTGGATTTGGCCGAGGTCTGCGCCCGCCACGGTCGCAATCTCGCCGACCTCGCCTCCACCCGCCCAGGCCTTGCCGACCTAGCCGCCGACGGCCTGCTGATCCTGAACGGCGACCGACTGATCGTTACCGAAGGCGGCAAGTTGGTGGTCCGCACCATCTGCGCCCTGTTCGACATCTATTTCGCGCCAGAGGGCGGACGACATTCCAAAGCCCTATAACTCAGGTCTTGCCATCGCCCCGCTCCCGCCAACAATAGAGGAAAAATTCCGAGAGAGGACATCATGCACAAGCAAGCCCTAACAGCGATTGAAGCGCGGATCACCGAGGCGACAAAACCTTATGAGGTGATTACGGTCAGCCCCATCTCCCCCCTCATCGGTGCGGAGATCAGCGGCGTCGACCTGACCCGGGATCTCAGCAATCAGCAGTTCGACGAAATCCACCGCGCCTTCTTGCAGCATCAAGTCGTGGTCTTCCGCGACCAGAATATCAATGCCGAACAGCACAAGGCCTTAGGGCGCCGCTTCGGCAAGCTGCATGTCCACGCCCTGCAAATCATCCGCACCGAGGGCCAGGGCGAGATCGAGCGCCTGGAGGTCAAGGCCACCCAGGCCTCGAAATATGTGGCCGGCGAAGGCTGGCACACCGATGTCAGCTGTGACTTGGAACCTCCGAAAATCTCTATGCTGCATATCGATACCATTCCCGACATCGGCCTGGGCGGCGACACCCTGTTTGCCAATATGTACCTGGCTTATGATCAGCTATCGGACCCAATGAAGGCCTTTCTGGAGGGTTTGACCGCCATCCATGACGGGGCCCTACCCTATACCGGTGCCTATGGTTACAAGCCCGACACGCCCTTTGAGCGTCATGAGCACCCGGTGATCATTCGCCATCCCGAGACGGGCAAGAAGATCCTGTTCGTCAATCGTGGCTTCACCTCGCACATTGTCCAGCTCACCCGGCAGGAAAGCGCCAAGATTCTGGAGATGCTGTTCCGGATCGTCGAGATGACCCCGGCCCTCACCTGCCGGGTCCGGTGGACGCCCAATACCTTGGTCATGTGGGACAATCGCTGCACCCAGCATCACGCGCTCTGGGACTATTACCCTTTAAGTCGGCACGGGTGGCGGGTGTCGGTGGTGGGGGAGCAACCGACCGCCTAGGCCCCGATAGCCCAGCAGCGAAAATTCTGACCCCGCCTGACCCTGCGTCGGGCTTGTAGCGGACGCTGAGAGTCCTAAACTAACGGTCAAAGCGGTGTTTGAGACTACGGGAGAGACCCACATGGCGGATTTTGGCGGCGACCTGGACCTGGAAACCTTCCGCAAGGACGCCCGGGACTGGCTGGAGGCCAACTTCCCGACCTCGCTGCGCAGCAAGCAAGGCCTGGCCCTAGCCCTGATGGACGGCCCCGCCCCCGCCGGCGATGTGGCCAGGTGGAAAGATGCCATGGGGGCCAAGGGCTGGGGCACCCCCACCTGGCCCGCCCAATATGGCGGTGGCGGTCTGACCCCGGCCCAGGCCCGGGTTCTGCAGCAGGAAATGGCCGCCATCGGTGCCTTCAACCCGCTGATGGCCGGTATGGGCGTCACCATGATCGGCCCGACCATCCTGGACTATGGCACCGAGGCGCAGAAGCAGCAGCACATCCCGCCCATCTGCCGCGGCGAGGTGCGCTGGTGTGTCGGCTATTCTGAGCCCGGCGCCGGTTCGGACCTGGCCTCCCTGCAGATGCGCTGCGTCGACATGGGCGATCACTGGCAGATTGACGGCCAGAAGATCTGGACCTCCGGCGCACAGTATTCCCAATGGTGCGGCGCCCTGGTCCGCACCGACCCCACGGCCAAGAAGCACGAGGGCATCAGCTTCATTCTGATCGACATGAACCAGCCGGGCGTCGAGACCCGGCCCATCAAGCTGATCGCCGGGGCCTCGCCCTTCTGCGAAACCTTCTTCACCGAGGCCACCGCCCCCAAGGATGCCCTATTGGGTGAGCTGAACCATGGCTGGACCGTGGGCAAACGCCTGCTGCAGCACGAGCGCGCCAGCCAGACCGGCGTCTCCATGGGCGGCAAGGCCACCCCGCTCCAGGACATCGCCCGCAAATATGTCGGCGTGGATGAAACCGGCCGCATTGCCGACCTTGACCTGCGCACCCGGCTGACCCAGCACCTGATGGACGCCAAGGTCCACGGCCTGACCCTGGCCCGCGCCGCCGCCGAGGCCAAGGGCAATTCCAGCCCCAGCAACGCCGCCTCGGTCCTGAAGAACAGCGCCACCAATGTCGCCCAAACCCGCGCCGAACTGACCCTAGAAATCATGGGCGGTCAGGGCCTGGGTTGGGAGGGCGAGGCCTTCGAAAAGGAAGAGGTCGAGGCGGTGCGCGGCTGGCTGAGCGGCAAGGCCATGTCGATCTATGGCGGCTCGTCCGAGATCCAGAACAACATCATCTCAAAGCGGATTTTGGGTTTGCCGGATACGACGCAGTGACTTGAGGGAGGGCGTGTGTGGTTGATGAAGGTCTGATGGATCTCAGCAGGACCACACTCGCCGCCGCCGAAGCCCGGGGCCGCGAAGCCGCGCGGACCGAGCCCAGGGCGATCCGCGTCAACTATGACCAAACTGCCGGGCGGGTCGTGGTGGACCTCACCAATGGCTGCACCTTCGCCTTTCCGCCGAGGCTGGTTCAGGGACTGGAAGACGCCACCGAGGCCGACCTGTCGGCCTTCGAAGTGCTGGGCGACGGCTATGGACTCCATTGCGAAGTCCCGGACGTCGACATCTCAATCCCCGGTCTGATGATGGACCTGTTCGGCAGTCGGTCCAGAGCGGCCTACAGCTCAGGTTAGGCTTGGTTCTCCGCCACCGCCATGCTGCGAGAGCCAACGTTGTCAAATTTGGGCGAACTCAGAAGGCGGGGTAGATCAACTTGAACAATTGACCCGTAACTTAAATCTGTGACTATGGGTTGTAGTGGTGGTTGGGGTCGCAGATGGCGAGAGATTCAAAAATTGAAGTAGCCGGGATCAACCTGCGGATCCCTGAGGACAAGAAAAGGGATTATCCTGCGCTAGTTAAAATGCTGTTCGATAGCAGGGAAGGCCATCGCGTCTACGGTGACAGTCACCTCGCGATGACGAATTTTGACCTGACTTACAATACTGGATCAATCGCAAAATATACACAAATAGACCTAGACGGCGAATGGTTCGATACCGCGACATTCGACACAGCGTCGCAAACTGACGTCAGTAAAGTCAACATACCAAAAAACTTGAAACCTAATTTGTCTACATTCTTCTTTTGGTTGGATGCAGATTTGCATACGATTGCGTTCGAAAAATACTCAGATTCCAAAGCACTGAGCCTTGATGCGGTGAAGTGCTATTTCGACGCTGCACTCGCGAAGCCAAACGTAGTCGCAAGATTTGGTCGCGTTGAAGCTGACATTGTCAATAGCCACTTGGCAGCCCGCAAACTGTTGAATCAGCCCAACCTAAAAGAGATTAAGGTCACGATCCGCCTACCGAATTCGGATGATGTAGGCGATGATCTCGCAGCAGTCATTGAGGAACGTCTGCGAGACCAACGCGCTACCGAGTACGAAGAGACGCTAAAAGCCAAGGGACAAGACTCGATCAAGCCAAACGAGCGAACTAAAAAGTTGGCGATTGTAGCAGCGGAGAACGGTGACGTTGTTGTGAAATGCGTAGTCAATGGCGTCATGCAAACGCAAAAAGCTGCGCAAACCCCGTTGATAGAAGCGGAGAAATATAAGGCGAATGAATCGACTTGGCCTCATTTCGTGGCTTCGGCAAAGAGGCTCTTCAGCAAGATAAAATCGGCACGGGAACAAGTCCGTGGCTAAATCGGTGACAGGCCTATTCTCAACTCTAGGTATTTTATACAAGAGCTATGGCGGATTTAGGGGGCTTTTTAGCTCGGAATACTTTTATATTTCACTTATTATTACTTGCGTATGCTGGAGGCTAACATTGGGTGACGATTGGTCGAATCTGGCAAAAGACGTACTGCCTACGTTGTCGGGATTTTCGATAGCAGCATATGCAATATTCTTCTCTGTTCTAGATGAAGGATCGCGGGACGCGCTCCGAGCGCCAGCTTCAGAACTTGGTGATCGGTCACCGCTTTTGATGATTGCGAGCGGCATCTCTCATGCAGTAGTTGTGCAGATAATTGGCCTGATGCTTGCAATAATATTTTCCGCCAAACCACTACCCGTTATCCCATGCATGGAGCGATTTTCGAAAACGACCAACATCTTTTACTCGTCGGTAGGTCTATTTGTAACTATATATGGAATAATACTTATACTGGCTTCTGTGTTTTCTATATTCAGGATTTTGGAAATAAGAAGTAGAAACTGATATACGCAAAGAATTTAATCACGACCACAATATCTGAATTTATTACACACCTAGACAATAAATGCTGATCCTTAACAATTTAAATTATGGCCAGGGCTCTAAACTGCGATCAGAAGCCCATGAAAAAAAGCTGCAATTGATAAAGGCACGCCCCTTCAGCAAAAGGGAGGCGACCATGCGTAAGCACCATTCCACCGACGACCTCTACGGCTTTCGAGGTGACGTCCAAGCGTCGTAAGGGATTCCCGTCCGAGACCCACGTCAAACGCGGCCTCCGGATCGTTCACGGCGACAAGCAACTCATGGAAAAGCTGGGTCGAAACGACCCCTGCCCCTGCGGCTCCTCGCGATTGTTTCAAGAAGTGCTGCCTGAAATCCGGTCGCCTGGACGACGCCAATCGGCATGACTTTTTTCCGGGACTAGAGCATTTTCCGCCCAAGCAGACACCGGTTGGGCGAAGAAAATGCTCCAAAATCAAAAGCCCAGAGCACCCGATCTGATTCAATCAGATCGAAAGGCGCTCTAGTACTACAGTTGCAGAT
>NMUI01000402.1 GCA_002221445.1 Phenylobacterium zucineum
CACTATGACCGCAATCAACCGCGCGTGCCCAAGGTATCGAAACCAGAAGTAATCGAGATTCTCGACGATGCCGACCTGTTACCGGCCATCTTCTTCATCTTTTCGAGAGCCGGATGCGAGTCTGCGGTGAAGGCCTGCCTGCACGACGGACTCAGGCTAACTACCAAAGAAGAACAGCAGGAGATTCGCCGCATCGTCGAGGCGCAGACCTCACAGATCGCCGACGAAGACCTATCCACACTCGGCTATTTCGAGTGGCTTAGCGGGCTCGAGAGGGGAGTGGCCGCCCACCACGCAGGCATGCTTCCCGCCTTCAAAGAAGTGGTCGAGCTGCTCTTTCTAAAGAAGCTCGTCAAGGTGGTTTTCGCCACCGAGACTCTGGCGCTCGGCATCAACATGCCGGCCAGAACCGTGGTGCTCGAGCGCCTCGACAAATACAACGGCGAGGGCCGAGTTCAGATCACGCCGGGGGAGTACACCCAGCTGACCGGGCGTGCGGGCCGGCGCGGCATCGACACCGAGGGACACTCGGTCATCCAGTGGGCGGCGAATCTAGACCCGGCCGCCGTCGCCGGTTTGGCCAGTAAGCGCACCTATCCGCTCAACTCGTCGTTCAAGCCTTCGTTCAACATGACGGTGAACCTGGTCGAAGCATTTGGCCGCAACCGAGCCGGCAAGGTGCTCGAGACCTCGTTCGCGCAGTTTCAGGCCGACCGCTCGGTAGTTGGGCTAGCCAAGGGCATACGCGAGCGCGAGGTATCGCTCGCCGGCTACGAGCACTCGATGGAGTGCCACCTCGGCGACTTCACCGAATACGCGGCGATGCGTCGAGAGATCAGCGATCTAGAACGCACGCTCTCTGGTGGCAGATCGCGCAACGAGCGTGGGCAAGACATTCGTCAGGTCAAGGGGCGCCATGCCCTCGAGGCTCAACTTGCCGACCTGAAGCGGCACATAAAGCGTCATCCTTGTCATGCTTGCCCAGAGCGCGAACAACACGCGCGATGGGGTGAGCGTTGGTTCAAGCTGCGCCGCGAGACCGACGCAGTACTTGCTCAAATCGAGGGCCGCACGAATCAGGTAGCCAAGACCTT
>NMUI01000403.1 GCA_002221445.1 Phenylobacterium zucineum
GTCATCCGTGTGAATTCACAGTCTGGCAAGGGTGGCGTGGCCTACCTGCTCAAGACCGACTACAGCCTCGACCTGCCTCGCAAGCTGCAGATCGAGTTCTCGCGTGTTGTTCAGAACAAGACCGACACAGAGGGTGGCGAAGTCTCGTCGAGCAAGCTCTGGGAGATTTTTAACGATGAGTATCTGCCGGCATCCGCCGACCGCCCAGAGCTAAAGTGGGGCCGTTTCGAGCTCAAGAAACTCAGCACCCAGAGCGACATGGATGGCGTTGTCGATCTCGAGGTATCGCTTCGTGATGGCGAAGGAGAGATCTCGGCCACCGGTCGTGGCAATGGCCCGATTTCTGCGTTCATCGACGTTCTAGCCCAGCAAGGCGTCTCGCTTCGACTGCTCGACTACGTCGAACACACCTTGAGCGCTAGTGCAGACGCGCAAGCAGCCGCATACGTTGAACTCGAGGTAAACGGCCGCAACCTCTGGGGTGTGGGCATCGACGGAGACATCTCTACGGCCTCGCTGAAGGCTCTTATCTCTGCCGTGAACCGAGCCATCGGGCGATAGTCGCTCCGAGGCTTACTCGTCATTGCAGGGGATACTTAACCCGTGCCGTTATACCGTGATGAAGCAGTGGTTCTGCGCACCCACAAACTGGGTGAAGCCGACCGCATCGTCACGCTTCTTTCGCGCTACAACGGGCAAATTCGAGCGGTTGCCAAGGGTGTTCGACGCACCGCCTCGAAGTTTGGCGCGCGGCTCGAACCATTCATGGTGGTCGACGCTCAGTTCTTCGAGGGTAAGAGCCTCGACATCGTGAACCAGGTCGAAACCATCGGTGCGTACGGTGCCGAGATCATCGCAGACTATGCCGCGTTCACGGCCGCTAGCGCGATGGTTGAAACCGCCGAAAAGCTGACATCGGAGGAATCTTCGCCGCAACAGTACATCCTGCTGGTCGGCGCTCTCAGGTCACTCTCGCTCGGTGAACACGAACCGTCCCTAACGCTCGATTCATATTTGTTGCGAGCTCTGTCTCTGGCCGGGTGGGCGCCGAACTTTGCATCCTGTGTTCGATGCGCTAAGCCAGGCCCGCACAGCGCCGTCGCCATGCAACTTGGTGGCACTATCTGTGAGGACTGCCGGCAAGGTAGCGCGGCAGTCTTAGGCGCGGCGACAGCGCAACTTCTAGGCGCGCTTTTGGCCGGCGATTGGGATGTGGCTGATACCGCAGATGAGAGCACCAGGGCGGCGGCATCGGGTATCGTATCGGCATACAGTCAGTGGCATATCGAGCGAGGTTTGAAGTCGCTCGAGCACGTAGAGAGGGGTAACCGTGGCAACTTGGCAGGACCCCTCAGAACCCGGTGTTTTGCCGGTTGAAAGAGATGGATTCGTCGTTCCAAAGAAGGAATTCGGCACGATTCCGCAACACATTGCGATTGTCATGGATGGCAACGGTCGCTGGGCCAACGCACGCGGGCTAACCCGTGTCGAGGGCCACAAGGCCGGCGAAGGTGCGCTACTCGATGTCGTCGCGGGGGCGATCGAGGCAGGCGTGAAATACGTCACGGTTTACGCCTTTTCGACCGAGAATTGGAAGCGTTCGCCCGAAGAGGTTCGCTTTCTTATGGGGTTCAACCGCGATGTGCTCCGCCGCAGGCGCGACCAACTCAACGCATGGGGAGTTCGAGTGCGCTGGGCTGGTCGCCGCCGCCGCCTTTGGTCATCCGTTATGTCTGAACTCGAGACAGCGGAGCGCCTCACTCGTAAGAACGCAACTTTGACGCTCACCATGTGCGTGAACTACGGCGGGCGAGTAGAACTGGTCGATGCCATGAATGCGATTGCCGAAGACGTGGCCAACGGCAAGCTAAAGGCTGGTGCCATCACCGAGAAGACTATTGAGCAGCACCTAGCAACCGCATCGCTGCCACCGGTCGACCTATTTATTCGCACCAGCGGCGAGCAGCGCACTTCAAACTTTTTGCTCTGGCAGGCGGCCTACGCCGAGTTCGTGTTCTTGCCGGTGCTCTGGCCCGATTTTGGCCGCGAACACCTATGGCGCGCGATCATCGAGTTTGGCGGCAGAAACCGGCGCTTTGGCAAGGCAGAAGACGCCCCCGCCTCAGTAAACTAATAACTTCGCACACGAAATGCCCAGCAACCAGTTGGGCTAGAAAACCGGAGTTCAAGTGGCAACCCCAAACCGTCTCGAAGCAGTAACCTCTCTCGCGAAGCGTCGCGGATTCGTCTTTCCAGCTGGAGAAATCTACGGCGGCACGCGTTCTGCCTGGGACTACGGACCGCTCGGCGTAGAGCTCAAAGAGAACATCAAGCGCCAGTGGTGGAAAGCCATGGTCACCTCGCGTGAAGACATTGTGGGCCTTGACTCATCCGTGATCCTGCCTCGCCGCGTATGGGAGGCTTCCGGTCACGTTCGTGAGTTCGT
>NMUI01000404.1 GCA_002221445.1 Phenylobacterium zucineum
GATGCCGAGAGCGTGGCCTGGTTGCAGCACCATCTGGAGGCCTTTCCCGGTTGCGTTATCCTGGTGACCCACGACCGCTATTTCCTGGATCAGGTGACCAAGTGGACCCTGGAGCTGGATCGCGGCAAGGGCATCCCCTATGAGGGCAACTATTCCGGCTGGCTGGAGCAGAAGACCAAGCGGATCGTCCAGGAGCAGTCCGAGAGCGCCGCCCGTCAGCGGGCCATGACCCGCGAACTGGAATGGGTCCGCTCTGGGGCCAAGGCCCGTCAGGCCAAGTCTAAGGCGCGTCTTGCAGCCTATGACGAGATGGTCCGCGAGCAGGAACTGGCCCGGGGTGCCCAGACCTTCGCCACCATCCAGATTCCGCCTGGGCCGCGTCTGGGCAATGTGGTGTTGGAAGCAGACAAGCTCAGCAAAGCCTATGGCGATAAGGTGCTGTTCAAGGATCTTTCCTTCAAATTGCCACCCAATGGCATTGTCGGGGTCATCGGTCCCAACGGCGCGGGCAAGTCGACCCTGTTCAGGATTATTACCGGCCAGGAACAGCCCGACAGCGGCACCTTCCGCTTAGGTGAGACGGTTAAGCTGTCCTATGTGGATCAGAGCCGCGACGCCCTCGATCCCAATAAGACCATCTGGCAGGAGGTCAGCCAGGGACTGGACATCCTCACCGTCGGTAAGCGAGAGATCAATACCCGATCTTATGTGGGGTCGTTCAATTTCAAGGGGGGTGATCAGCAGAAAAAGGTCGGCCTGTTGTCCGGCGGGGAGCGCAATCGTGTCCACCTGGCCAAGACCCTGACCACTGGCGGCAATGTCATACTGCTGGACGAACCGACCAACGACCTGGACATCGAGACCCTGCAGAACCTGGAAGAAGCCCTGGATGAATTCGCTGGCTGCGCTGTGGTGATCAGCCACGACCGCTGGTTCCTCGACCGCCTCTGCACTCACATTCTGGCCTTTGAGGGTGACAGCCATGTGGAATGGTTCGAAGGCAATTTCGAAGCCTATGAAGAAGATAAGAAGCGCCGCCTGGGTGCTGACAGCCTGATCCCCAGCCGGATCAAGTTTCAGAAGTTCGGACGTTAGGTATTCGGGCGGACGGGGAACCTCCGCCTGCGAATTCTCCCCTGGGGTGAAACCGGTTCCGGTCCGGTTGTGTGCGGTACTATAGGTTCGGCCTCATCGAAGTTGCCCGGATAGTCCGTGCTCTAAAATCGATTCCCAAGGGGTAAATTTATGCCAGTCAAGAAGGTTACAAAGGTTATCGCTCCGGCAAGAATCAGCGCGGTTAGTACCACAGGAACACCCGGGACCACGGGAATAATTGGGACCACGGGAACAACCGGACCCACGGGAACAACCGGAACCACAGGTACTCTCACGATCGATGGCACCAAGATGATCGGCACGGACGGTGCCGACACCATCCGTGCTGAGGCCACCACAACCGAGGTTCATGGCGGTCTTTGCAATGACATTCTTTACGGCGGAACCGGTTCTGCCCAACTGTTTGGCGAGGATGGCGATGACACCTTGATCGCCGAGAGCAACGGGAATGTTCTGTTCGGCGGAGTCGGCAATGACAGCCTGACTGCCGGGACAACTTCGGCCAAATTGTTCGGCGATGCCGGCAATGACACGATCCAAGCTGGTTACGGTAATTACAGTGACGCGACCTGCGTAAACCAAGTGGCTGAAGCGCACGGCGGCGACGGCAATGATGTCATCTACGGCGGGGCTGGTGCCTCCAAACTCTTCGGCGAAGGGGGCGACGACAGCCTTGTCGCTATGAATAATGCGAATGAGCTGTTCGGGGGAGACGGAAATGATACGTTATCGGGTGGGTCTACCTCTGCCAAGATGTTCGGCGAAGCCGGCAATGACTCAATGACGGCGGGCTCTGGTGGGGGTGAGGTTCATGGTGGAGCCGGTGATGACATCCTGAGGGGCGGCACGGGTGCCTCCTCTCTGTTCGGCGAAGATGGCAATGACAGTCTTCTGGCTGAGGGCAATGCAAACCTACTGTTCGGTGGCCTTGGCAATGACACTCTGTCGGGTGGGTCTACCTCTGCCAAAATGTTCGGCGAAGCCGGCAATGACTCAATGACGGCGGGCTCGGGCGGCGGTGAAGTTCACGGTGGAGCCGGTGATGACATCCTGAAGGG
>NMUI01000100.1 GCA_002221445.1 Phenylobacterium zucineum
CGCGCCCTGGCCACGGCGCTCTTGGTGGTCAGCCTTGCAGGTCAGGTTTGGGCCGCGCCGCGCCCGCCCAATCTGAAGCCGTCGGCCGACTCGGTTGAGGGGGGCTCTGGTCCGAGGCCGACCGGTTTGAGCGCTCGGCCGCCACGTCGGGTGCCCTGGTGGAGGATCCATCCCTGCGGGCCTATCTGCATGATCAGATTTGCAAGGACTGGCCTGAATACTGCGGTGAGATTCGCCTTCAGGTGATGAATACGCCCATATTCAACGCCGCCATGGCCCCGAACGGCTATGTGGAAGTCTTTTCAGGCTTGCTGCTGAGGGTCCGCGATGAGGACGAATTGGCCTTTGTCCTGGGTCACGAAGGCGGGCACTTCGCCGAAAATCACCAGATCGAACGGTGGCAGAACTTTAAGACTACGGCCAACACGATTTTTGCGCTTGGCCTCGTCATCGGGGGTGTTGGCATCTATAACGGCGTTGATACCTCGCGCCTTATTGATACAGTCCGCTTTGTGGGGTTGGCAGCGACCTTCAGCTATGGTCGAGACCAGGAAACTGAGGCCGACCGTATCGGTTTCCAGCGGGCAACCGCCCAGGGATTTTCACCCCAGGCTGGGGCTGCGCTGTGGTCCCGGCTGATTGCCGAGGGCAAGGCATCGGACTTTGCAAATATCCGCAAGGCCGATGTCCGGGCCAGTATTTTTGCCACCCACCCCCTGGATGCAGATCGCCTAGCAGCGCTGAAGGCTCTGGCTGGAACCAAGCCCGCGTCTGGGCCCGACCCCGCGAGCGCTCATCGGCTCCGCGCGGCGATCAGACCTCATCTGGCCGCGTGGCTGAAGGACGATCTGCGTCGTCGCGACTTCGGGCAAACCTTTCTGATCATCGGAAATCTGGAAGCCTTGGGCGAAGACATGGGGGTTCTCAACTTTGCGCGGGGCGAGGTGTACCGCCTGCGTCGGTTGGACGGGGATGTCCGTCTTGCCCGGGACGCTTATGCCGCCGCCGCTCAGTATCCAGACGCCCCGGCAAGCGTCTGGCGGGAACTCGGTGAGATGAATCGCCGCCTTGGGGAAAAGCCAGCTGCCCTGGTCGCCTTCCGCACCTATCTGGAAAATCACCCTCGGCGGACGATACTTGGCTTGTCCAGGATGCCATTAAGGGACTTGAAGGACCCAACTCATGACACGCTCCATCCTGGCTGGCCTGCTGGTCACCCTGTTGGCCCTAGAGGGCTGCGCCACCATCGCCCTGTCGCCGGCGGGTCCCTATCGCGTCGGAAAGTCAGCCGCCTACACCCTTGGCCGTGATTGGAATGACATCACAACCCTCTTGCGGCCACCTCCTGGGGTGCGGACCCTGACCCTGGACGGTCACTTACTGAATTGTCTTTATCTGACCGACGGACTGAAGGTGGGCCAATCCCTGGTGCCCGCCGTTTCAAAAGACCAGCCGATCCCGGTCTACCGCAAGGCCATGTCTGTCACCGAACAGGTCGAGTTCGTCACGGACAGCCTGACGGCCATGGGCTTTGCCTCTGCCGACGCCTCAGGCCTCAGCCGCGCCGTTGTGTCCGGCAAGACCGGCGTGCGGTTCGATATTAAGGCCGTAAACCCCGACGGTCTGCAAATCTCAGGCATGGCGCAGGTTCTGGAAAGTGATGACCGCCTCTATGTGGCGGTGTTTCTCGCCCCGACGGAACACTATTTCAAAGAAGGCCAATCCGAAGCCGCCCGGATATTGGCCTCCCTGAAACTTTAGCCCGCCAACAGAGGTTTAGTCGGGCAGCCCAGGCTGACTGACCTGGCCGGACCCGGAAATGTCCTGGGTCAGGATCTTAGGTTTGGCGGTCAGCTTCACCACCCCATCGCCAGAGACATCGATCCTGGCCGAGGTCTTGGGTCCCAGGCTGGCATGGCCCGAGCCGGAGATGTCCACCACGGCGGCATCGAGGGCCAGGTCGGTGAGATCAGCCTCGCCGTCGCCCGTAATATCCAGGCGCAGAGTCTTGGCCGCCCCCTTGGCAGAAACCCGGGCATCACCGGAAATATCCAGGGCGAGTTTGTCCTGACGATAATTTTCGATCACCAGCTTCTGAGAGCCAGCCAGATCGAAGGCCTTAACCTCCGGGGCCATCATCACGATCTTCAGGCGGGCCTCGTCATTGTCGTAGCCGGCGGCGTATTCGATCCGGCCCTCATGAACCCTCAGATTGTCCAGGGCTTCGGCCGGACCGAAAATGGTCAGCTTGGCCACGGGACCCTGGGTGAAGACGATGTCGGCAGCCGGGCTGACATCCAGATGATCGGCACCCTGCCAGGTGAAGTCACGGGTGACCGTCGCACCCTTGTCGGACCCAAATTGGATCTTCCCATCGCCGATATTCAGGTCACCCTGGAAATGCCCAGCCCGGCTATGGCCATGCCAATCGCTATGCTCCATCACCCAGCCCTTGGCCTTGTCCCGGAGGGCGAAGGGCCCTCCGGCCAGACCGAGGGCCCCGCCAAAACAGGCAATGCTCAGGACAAAGCCGACGACGGAAATTGTGATCAATGTGCGGATCATGACCGCGCCTCCGTAGGTTCTAGGGCGGGTTTCAGCAGGCGCATATGCAGCCGACCGTACCAGACCAGAGCGTTGACAAAGCCGATTGTGGCGAGGGCCGTCAGCGCCCCCAGCGAGGTTCCCCCAGCCATGACGCCGAGACCCGCCAGCATGGCGGCACCGATCTCAGACCCGGTTCCCACAAAGGGCCCGATGGCGAAGACAAAACCGCCGACTCCGAACAGGACGACCCCAACAATGGCCAGACCAAACAACACACCGGCTATGGGCAGCAGGATCGGCAGCAGGATCAGAACATCAATGGCCCCCAACCCCAAGACCGCAAAGACCGCACTGGCCGCTGCTGTGGGATTGCGCTGTGCCTCCCACTGTTTGAGCCCGGCTTCGGCCTTGAGTTCCCGGGCCAGACGACCGGGATCGCCCAGGGCCGCGGCCACCTCGGCCTCGGTGCGGCCTGCGGCTTCGCCTTCGGCAAAGTGGGCCTCATAATCTGCGATAATGTCGTCAGCTGCCCCGGCGGGCATGTCGCGCAAGCCCCCCCGCAGCCGGTTTAGAAAAGCCTGACGGCTCATTTCACCCCTCCAAGAATCTCGTCCACAGCCGTGGAGAAGGCATGCCATTCGGCCCTCTGGGCGGTGAAGCTGGTCTGACCGGCTTGGGTCAGTTTGTAATATTTGCGCGGCGGACCCGCCGAGCTTTCCACCAAATAGGTGTCCACCAGGCCATCGGCCTGCATACGCCGCATGAGGGGGTAGATGGTGCCCTCCCCCATGTCGATGCCTGCAGCCAGACGGCTGGCGATATCATAGGCGTAGGCGTCCGCCTTTGAGAGCAGGGCCAGGACGCATAGCTCGAGCACCCCCCGCTTCAACTGGACTTGGACCGCTTCTGGCACGATGTGTCGCTCCTCTTTCGTGAGGATCTATCTATCGCAAGGTAGTGAGCGTTACAAGGTAGCTTGTCATGAAAGATAGTTCATGTTTGACCGCCTATTCAGCGGCGACAAGAGGCAGGGAGATCATGGTCAGGCCGCGGTCCAGCCGCCGTCCACAGTCATGGCCGCGCCGGTGGCCGAGGCACCCATGTCAGAGACCAGATAAAGCAACAGGCCCGCCAATTGTTCATAGGTGACAAAACTCTTGTTGGGCTGGGCCGCCAGGATGACGTCTTCAATGACCCGGTCCTCGGGAATGCCCCGGGTCGCCGCCTGATCGTGGATCTGCTGCTCCACCAGCGGGGTCTTGAGATAGCCCGGGCAGATGGCGTTCACCGTGATCCCCGTCCGGGCCAGCTCGATCCCGATCGACTTCGTGAAACCTACCACCCCGTGCTTGGCGGCCACATAGGCGGACTTGAACGGCGAGGCCACCAGGCCGTGGGCTGAAGCGATATTGACGATCCGACCCCGGCCCTGGGCCTTCATGACCGGAATGGCGGCCCGGGAGGCATGGAAGGTTGAGGACAGGATGACGGCGATCAGGGTGTCCCACTTCTCCACCGGGAATTCATCCACCGGGGCCACATGCTGCAGGCCGGCATTATTGACCAAGATGTCCAAGCGACCGAACTCTGAGACGGCATAGTTGATCAGGTCGGTGATCTCGCCGGGCTTGGTCATGTCAGCACCATGATAGCGCACAGCCGCATTGGTGGCGTTCTGTATGGCCAGGCGATCTGCCTCGATCTGCGCCAGATCGCCAAAGCCGTTCAGCACCACATTGACCCCCTGCTCGGCCAGGGCGCGGGCCAGGGCCTGGCCGATGCCGCTGGTAGAGCCGGTGATCACCGCCACATGGCCCTGAAGTCCATAATCCACTGACATTCTGGTTAAGCCTTTTTTGCACTGATTGGCGGCGGTTGCAGCCGGGAAAACACCCACTCGGTCTCTGTCGAAAGGTGAGGGACAAATCGGTAGCCGTCGCGGTCAAAGGCCTTGAGGTCCTCGGCCTTTTCCAGCCGATGATCAATGGCATAGCGGGCCAGTAGTCCCCGGGCGCGCTTTGCATAAAAGCTGATCACCTTGGCCTCGCCATCCTTTTCCTCCAGGAATCGGGTGTGAATGACCGGGTGGGTCAGGGCCTTTTGGGCCACCGCGCCGAAGTATTCCTGGGAGGCGGCATTGACCAGGGTCCTGTCCTTGTGGCCTTGCAAATCATCATTGAGGGCCTTAGCCAGCTTGTCGCCCCAAAAGGCATAGAGGGTCTTGCCCGATTTGGTCTTCAGGGCGGTTCCCATTTCCAGGCGATAGGCTTGAATGCCGTCCAGGGGCCTCAAGACCCCGTAGAGCCCCGACAGGATCCGCACATGGCCCTGAGCATAGGCCAGGGCCTTCTTATCCAAGTCCCGCGCCTTCAGCCCGTTATAGACATCGCCGTTAAAGGCAAACGCCGCCTGGAGGCCATCTTCCATCGCCGGATCAAAGGCCTGGAACCGCTCGCGGTTCAGGGTGGCCAGGGCGTCAGACAGGTCCATCAGGGATTTCAGCTGGCGGACGGAAAGCTTCCGGGTCACCTCGGCCAAAGCGGCGATCTCTTTGACCATTGAGGGAGTGGTCATCAAGACCGGCTGTTTTGGCGGCGCGAAATTCATCGCCTTGGCGGGGGAGAGGACAATGATCATGGGGAGCGCTGCTAGAAGAGGACGCGGGGATTCATGATCCGCTTGGGATCGAGGCTTTGCCGGATTGCTGACAGGGCAGCAATCTCGACCTCAGTCTTATAGCGACGGGCATCCTCCGTCTTCATGGTGCCAAGGCCGTGCTCTGCAGAAATCGAGCCGCCCAGGTCGGCGACAATGTCATGGACGATCCGCGATCCAGCTTCGCGCCTGGCGGCGTGGGCGGCATCATCGCCCCCGTCCGGGCGAATAACGTCATAGTGGATATTGCCATCCCCCACATGACCGAAGGCCGTGATCCGGCAGCCCGGGACAAAGGCCAGCATGGCCTCAGAAGCTCTGTCGATGAACCTCGCCACCTGACGGATCGGAACCGAGACATCATGTTTCCAGGTGGCCCCCTCGGGCTTCTGGCCGGGGGACTGGTTTTCCCGCAGGGACCAGAGGGCTCGGGCCTGAGCTTCGGTTTGCGCCACCACCGCATCAGCGATGAGACCGGACTCAAGCGCCCGAGACAGCAAGCGCTCCAAGGCGCTTGCGGCGGCACCCGGAATTCCGGCGGTGATCTCGATGAGGACATACCAGGGATGACTCCCAGCCAATGGGTCGCGCTGATCGGGGATATTCTTCAGCACGAAGTCCAGACCGCGCCGCCCCATGAGTTCAAAGGCCTCCACCCCGGCACCCGCCGCATCCTTGGCCTGGATGAGCAGGGACATCGCCGCGTGCGGACTGGCCAGTCCGACCATGGCGGTGGCCTTATCGGCCGGAAGTGGAAAGAGCTTGAGGGCCGCGGCCGTGACCACGCCGAGCGTACCCTCTGCACCGATCAGCAACTGTTTCAGATCATAGCCGGTATTGTCCTTACGCAGACGTTTAAGTCCTGACCAAACCTTGCCGTTGGGCAGGACAGCCTCAAGCCCCAAGACCAGATCACGGGTCGGTCCGAATCGAAGCACGGCTGTGCCCCCGCATTGGTGGAAATCACCCCGCCCACAGTGGCAGAGCCTTCCGACGCCAGACCAAGCGGGAAGCGTCGCCGGACGCTTAAGGCTGCAGCATGTACCGCTGCCAGGGGCAGACCGGCCTCAACCACAATCACATCATCTAAGTCATCCAGATCGCGTACGGCCCGCAGACGCTCTGTGGACAGGAGGATTTCCCCCTGCGGAATCTGACCACCCACCAGACCGGTATTTCCCCCTTGGGGGGTGACGGCGACCCCGGCCTCTGCGCAAATCCCCACCACGGCAGCAACCTCGGCGGTGGTCCTGGGCAGGGCCAGCAGCGGCGTCGATCCGGTCCAACGGTCGCGCCATTCGACCAATTTGGGGGCCAGTCGTGCGGGATCGGTGCTCCACCCCCCCTCACCGAGGGCATCTTTCAGACGCGATAAGAGGTGGGTAGAGACGGGGACAGTCATGAGCTGAATTTAGCGCCAATCCCTCATCCGACATAGCCCGCAGATCGCCGCAGCCGGTCGTTAATCGCTTCCCCAAGACCGTGATCCGGAACCGATGCCACAGCGATGGCGGTAGGATCGGACTGATCGGCGGCTCGCAAAAAGCCGAACAGATTGGCGGCCGCTTCGGCCAAGTCGCCGGTGGGGCTGAGATTCCAGACCCCCGGTCCGGGGGATAGGCCCCAAAAGCGAGATAGGCCTCCCCGGGCTTTGGGGCATCGACCGCCAGCCGAACTGGGGCCTTAGGGGCATAGTGCCGGGCCATCCGCCCCGGAGACCGCTTAGCGTCGACCTCAGCTTCAGCCAAGGGACCGATCAGGGCTTCAATCTCCTGCCGGGTGACGGCCCCGGGACGCAGCAGGCGCGGCTTGTCCAGCAGACTGACCACGGTGGACTCCAGGCCGATCCTGCAGGGACCGCCGTCCAGGGCGCGGGCGACCTTGTCGCCGGTTTCGTCCAGGGCGTGCGCCAGGCTTGTGGGGCTTGGGCGGCCAGACCGGTTGGCCGAGGGTGCGACCATGGGGCCGCCGAAAGCCTTGGCCAAGGCCAGGGCCACGGGGTGATTTGGGACTCGCACCGCCACGGTTTCCAACCCCGCCCGGGCAAGATCACAGACCACAGATCGGGGAAGGGCGGCCAAGACCAGGGTCAGGGGCCCCGGCCAGAAGGCTTGTGCCAACCGCCGTGCCGTGTCGGAAAACACCGCAATCGACTCCGCCGCCTCCAGGTTCGCCACGTGAGCGATCAGGGGGTTGAAGTGCGGTCGGCCCTTGGCCGCGAAGATGGCCGCGACAGCCCCGGCGTCGGCAGCCGATCCGGCCAGACCATAGACGGTTTCCGTCGGCATCAGGACCAGTTGCCCGGCCCGCAGGGCATTGGCAGCCGCCGCTATTTCGCCGTCGCGGTCAGCTGCACCGAAACCTTCACCTCGGCGGGAATTTGATCGGTCGCTTTCCACTCGCCCTGCCCCACCCCGAATACGGTTCGGTCGATGGTGGTTACACCGCTCATATGGGCCTTGTCCCCCTCGATCCTTAAGCGGAAGGGCAGATCGACGGGCCGGGTCACGCCCCGTAGGCTGAGCTTACCGTGGGCGGTGAAGCGGCCTTGGCCGGTTTTCTCGAACCGTTCGGCCGTGAATATGGCCTGGGGATGGGTCGCGGTGTCGAACCAGTCGGCCGTGGGCAGGGACTGATCGCGCTGAGGATCGCCGGTGACCGCAGAGGCCAGATCAATAACGACCTTGACCCTGGACGCCTTCAGGGCTCCGGGCCCGAACACAATATCGGCGGTGAACTTGTCGAACCGGCCGGCAATCGGCTCGCCGCCCCAACTGAGCGCAAAGCCGAGGGATGAATCCTTGCTGGTCACCCAGGTTCGGGCGACCACAGGCGGCGGCGCTTCCACCGAGAGGGGTATCGCCGGGGCAAAGGGGGCAGTCTTTGGACTTGCCGGGGCCAAGGGTTCATCAGCCTCGTCATCTGACACCACCGCCGGGGGCGGGGCCTGGGCAGGCAGCTTGGGTTGAAAAAATACCGCCGTCGCCGCGACCGCCAGGCCGCCGAGGCCGATCAGGATCAGGCGTGCATCAAACCAGCGTCCGGCCTTAGCCCCGGGTGCCATGCGGTCGAGGATCGGGGTTTGGGCGTCAAACATCTGGTGTTTCAGGGCACCGGCCACATGTAAGCCGATCAGTCCATAGGCCCCGAAGGCCAGCAGGCCATGACCACGCCCTCCAATCATCCGCCAGACTCCTTTGGCGGTCTCCGTCAGGTGGGCGATCCCAGGCACATGCGGCCAAGGGGCCACACCAAATAGCAGGGTGGGAATTTCAATTCGGGCCGCCGAAACCAGCAGCCAGCCGGTCAGGGGCATACCAATCATGATCACATAGAAACCGAGATGGACCAGTTTAGAAAGCCGGACCTCCCAGGCCTTTAGGCCCTCTGGCTCCGGCGGCGGCGGATTGGCGAGCCGCCAGCCCAGTCGGATCAGACTGAGCACAAGGATCGAAATGCCGATCGACTTATGCAACTGCACCAGGGCAAAGCCCAGTGGGGTCTTCAGGTCTTCCATCCGCCAGGCCAGGAGAATCTGGAAAATGATCCCAGCGGCGATGACCCAGTGCAATACGATGGCGACCGGGGCGTAACGGGGATGTCGCAGGGTGCTCGGCGGTGCAGTGTCAGTCATGGCTCTATCTCTTCACGGACTCGACCTAAAACATCGATCCAGGGTTATAGCCGACCAAGTATAACATGACGCCGGGCGGGGCCTGAGCGTGAGATTTTCTGAAGGGCGGGTTGATTTGAAAAACACTTTCACAAGACAAGCGCCCTAAAATGTTTTAACGGCAGAGCAGATGGTTCGGTCAGGACGCACCTTGGGACTTCGGCGCAGGATTGCCGCGGCATTCGCCGTGCTGGCAATTGTCCTGAAAATCCTGACGCCCACAGGCTTTATGCTGGCCGACCAGGGGTCGGGCCTTCCGCTGGTGATCTGTACAGGCCAGGGTCCCCTGGTCATTGCCGAGCATGGCGATCAAAAGGCCCCGACACCTAAGTCGGCGGATGCCCCCTGCGCTTTTGCCAGCCTCGGCACCGCCCTTGCGCCTCCCCTTGAGGGCCCAGTCGCCGATGTTCGCCCGACCTCATACCTGGTCAGGCCAGCAACCCTTGGGACCCGACGGCTTACGGTCCGTCGCCTCGCGGCACCGCCACCGCCGTCCCACGCCCCCCCGGCCTATTCAGAATTGATCTGAGCGACCGGCGCGGCTGCGGCTGCGCCCGATCCTACATTTTTTGAACCCCTTCCATTCTGCGCCCTCTCCGGGATGCACGGCCTATGGCGGTCTGTGGTGACAGGCTGAGCCGGCGATCCCTGTATCCGGGAGGTCATTGAAAGACCCAAGTATGAGCCTTCCCACCCAAACCTATCTGCTCGCCCTTACCCTTGGCCTTGCGCTCAGCACCCCGGCCAGCGCCGCCGAGGCCGACGCCACAGTCAGTCAGGTTATCGTCACCGGCAGGCGGGTCCAGGACCCGATTGAGACCTCACCCTCGACCGGCGCGACGGTCACTGCCGAGACCATCGCCACCACAGTGAATGCGGTCAGTGTCGAGGATACGCTGAAATACCTGCCCAGTCTGTTGGTCCGGAAACGGCACATCGGGGACAACTTCGCGCCCATCGCGACCCGCACCTCAGGCCTCGGGGCCTCGGCCCGCAGTCTTATTTATGCGGACGGTGCCCTGCTGTCGGCCCTGATCGGCAATAACAACGGCAATGGCAGCCCCCGCTGGACCCTGGTGACGCCGGAGGAGATTGAGCGGATTGACGTTCTCTATGGGCCATTCTCGGCGGCCTATTCTGGCAATTCCATCGGGACAACGGTCAACATCAAGACCCGGATGCCCACCAAGTTGGATGCCCGCATTTCGGCCCTGACGACCTATGAGGACTTCTCGATCTACGGCACCAGCCAGTCCCTGAAGACCGGCCAGTTTTCAGCTTCGGTCGGCGATCGGTTCGGCGACTTCGCTGTCCTTGGGAGTTTCACCCGAACAGACGCCCACTCGCAGCCCGTCAGTTTTACCACCCTCACCGGAACGATCAATCCAACCGGGGCGACGGGGGGATATGCCGACCTCAACAAACTGGCCCAGGCCATCCGGGTCCTGGGTGCCGGTGGGATCGAGCACCACGTCCAGGACACGGCCAAGCTCAAATTCGGGCTGGATCTGACCCCGAACATCCACGCCGGCTATATCCTGGCGGTTTGGACTGATGACACCCAGGGTGGGGTCCAGAGCTATTTGACCGATGCATCGGGGGCCACCACCTACCGAACCGCCAATAGCGGTGTGACCACGGGGTTCAATTCGGGGGTCTATACCCGCGATGCGCGGCACTTTAGCCAGGTCCTCAATGTCCAGGGGGAAGACGGTCGGCTGGACTGGCAGATCATCGGCACCCTCTACCGTTATGAGCATGACGGGCAGAACAATCCGTCACCGGATGCGGTCACGGGGATCACAGCAACCACCGGCTTTGTGGGCACTCGCAATGACCTGCCTGGCGCCTTTGCAGGTGGGGTCGGGACGATCCAGAAACAGGACGGTACAGGATGGCGCACCCTAGACGCCAAGGCCGCCCTGCGGTTGGGGCCCGATGATCAGCACACCCTGAGCGGTGGCCTGCACATTGACGAGGAAACCCTGAACGCCCGGACCTTCACAATCGCCAACTGGCGCGACAGCCATTCCGCCTTGGGACAGCTGAGGTCAGCCTCCCATGGCCTTACCCAGACCAAGGCCATTTGGGCCCAGGACCAAGTTAAGCTGAGCCCGTCCCTCAACCTGACCTTCGGTGCCCGTTATGAATGGTGGGAAGCGTCCAAGGGCTTCAACACAACCCTGTCGACGGCGGTGAACGCGACCCTGGCGCAGCCGGGCCGTAAGGATGAGTTCCTTAGCCCTAAGGCGTCATTGGAATGGCAGGTTCAAGACGGCCTAAGCATTCGCCTCTCGGCTGGGCGCGCCTACCGAACCCCGACGGTCGGGGAGCTTTACCAGACCACCTCTGTGGGAACCCTGCTGGCCAACCCCAACCCAGGTTTGCTGCCGGAGCAGGCGACATCCTACGAACTGGCCCTGGAAAAGCAGTCCGACGCCAGCAGCCTGCGCCTATCGGTCTTCAGCGAGGTGGTGCGCGACGCCCTGATCTCACAGCTTAATCCCGCCAAGAGCGCGACCTTTATTCAGAATGTCGATCGCACCCGGGCCGAAGGGGTGGAGTTCGCCGGTGCCCGCCGCGGCCTTTTGCCGAATATCGACGTCTCGGGCAGCCTGACCTATGTGAACGCCGTCACCGCCAAGGATACCGCCTTCCCGGCGGCGGTGGGCAAGCTCTTGCCCAGCGTCCCCCACTGGAAGGGATCGGCGGTCGTCACCTGGCGGGCCACGGACGCCCTGACAATCTCTACAGCGGCCCGGTTCGCCAGCCGCAACTACGCCAACCTCGCCAATGACGATATGGTGGGGAACACCTATCAGGGCTTCTATCGCTATGTGGTGGTGGACGCCCGGGCCGTCTATCGGCTGAGCGACCACACAGAAGTCTCCGTCGGCGTCGATAACCTGAACAACGACAAGTACTTCCTTTTCCACCCCTTCCCCCAGCGTTCGATCTTCGCGCAGGTGAATTGGAAAATGTGAGCGCCCTACTCGTCAAATCCCGACCCCATTCGTCTGCACCTGCCTTTTGCAAGGATACTCAATGATGATCGAACCATTGAAACGCCGAACCCTTCTTCACCGCATCTTGGCTGGCTTCGCGACCAGCCTAACGGTCTCTGCGGCCACTGCCCGGGCAGAGGCCGCCACACCGCGAAAGGGCGGCAAAAACTGGTGGGCGTGGTGCTCTATCCGGGTTTTGAGGTGCTTGACGTGTTTGGGCCCGTGGAGATGTGGGCCAATGTTCCGGACTTTAAGGTCGTCCTGATCGCCCAAAAGTTGGGGCCTGTGAAATCAGCTCAAGGGGTCAGCGTTGTCGCCGATTTTGACTTCGAGGCGGCGCCGGCCTTGGACATCATGATGGTGCCGGGAGGCATTGGGACCTATGCGGAATTGGGCAACCCCGTCTTCCTCGACTTTCTCCGAAAGCAAGACCAGACGACAGAGTTTACGACCTCCGTCTGCACAGGCTCAGCCTTGCTGGCCAAGGCCGGACTTCTGAAGGGGCACCGGGCGACCTCGAACAAGAAGTTCTTTTCCCTCGCCGTCAGTCAGGACTCCAGCGTCACCTGGATCAAGCACGCCCGCTGGGTCGAAGACGGCAAGATGCTGACGTCTTCGGGGGTTTCGGCTGGGACAGACATGGCGCTGGGATTGGTTGCTCGGATCTATGGCAAGGACCGCGCCCACGCCCTTGCTCATGTCCTTGAGTATCAATGGAACGAGGATCCGACCCAAGATCCTTTTGCGATTCAATAGCTTGATATCTCGGCTCTAGGAGGACGCATCATGGCTCTCGATCAAGCTCGCCCTAGCTTATGGCCCGACTATCGGACCGTTTGGCGCTGGCACTTCTATGCCGGTCTGTTCTGCATTCCCTTTGTCATGTGGCTCGCCCTCACCGGCTCGATCTATTTGTTCAAGCCGCAGATCGAGACTTGGCTAGAGCGACCCTATGACCATCTGACTCTCGCAGGGCCCTCCCAGCCCCCTTCGGCGCAGGTCGAGGCGGCCCTCAACGCTGCGCCTGGAACTGTGCTGCGGGCCTACGAATTGCCCCAAACGCCAACTTCAGCCGCCAGGGTGATTGTCAGTCGCGGGGCTAAGCAGATTCGGGTTTATGTGCGGCCCGACAACCTTCAAGTGCTCAAGGTGCTCAATGAGGACGACCGCTTCATGCGGACCATATTCCGCATGCACGGTGAGCTTCTGATCGGCGACCGGGGTTCAAACCTCGTTGAGCTGGCCGCCTGCTGGACCATCGTCATGTTGATCACCGGCCTCTTTCTGTGGTGGCCGCGGGGCGCGAACGGATTGGCGGGGGTCATTTGGCCTCGGCTAGGCGGCGGGGCGAAGATGTTCCTTCGCGACCTTCATGCGGTGACCGGTGTTTGGGTCTCCTTCTTCGCGATCTTCCTTCTGCTCACCGGGCTTCCCTGGGCCAAGACCTGGGGTGGTTACCTTAAAGAGGTGCGTAAGCTTACCGGAACCGCTGTCGCGACCCAGGACTGGACCAACGGCCGTTCATCCGAGTTGGCCCAAAGGCGAGCACAAGACGCTGCGACCCGCGCCGCCCGGGCCGATGAACATGCTGATCACATGAACATGGGCGGCATGAAGATGGACGACGGGTCGGGAATGCCTCCGCCCGCAGATCGCTATGCGCCTTTGGATCTGATGGTTCCCACAGTCGCCGCCCTAGGTCTTCCGCCACCCGTCTTGATTTCTCCGCCTGGGAAAAGCACGGCGGTTGGACGGGAAAGTCTGACACGCCAAACCGCCCTCAGCGGGTTGATCTCACCCTGGATGCGAGCACAGGGGCGATCCTTTCGCGGACGAACTTCAATCAGAGGCACTGGATTGATCAGGTGGTGGGAACCGGCGTCGCCGCGCACGAAGGCCAGCTGTTCGGTGCCCTCAACCAGGCCTTGGGGGGCTTCACGGCCTTGGGTTTGCTAACCCTGTCGATCAGCGCCGCGGTCATGTGGCTGAGGAAAAAGCCCCATGGGCGCCTAGGAGCCCCTGAGCTCCTCGCAGACCAACCCATTGGGCCGGGGATCGCCATCTTCGCCGCCCTTTTATTCGTCTACCTGCCGCTTCTGGCCCTTTCGGCGATCCTAGTCGCCCTGTTGGAAAGGTTAGTTCTTCGGCGAATACCAGGGGTCGCGGAATGGCTCGGATTGAGGCGTCAGATCCCGCACGCCCCATGAAAAACGCCGCCCCTCTTCCGAAGGGCGGCGTCAGTTTTCAGACGAGTAAGTCCCTAGAGCCTGGTCCCTTTAGACGGAAACGTCTAGGGG
>NMUI01000101.1 GCA_002221445.1 Phenylobacterium zucineum
GGGGGCGCGTAAGATAGCGGCCCTATTCCCAGGGCCGGAAGTGTTTCGACAGCTTCAGGCCTTGACGCTGATAATGACTACCACCCTCCCCGTAGAGGTGGGTTGGGCGGCTGATCAGGGGTTCATAGACCAGGCGGGCCACGGTCTGGCCGTCTTCCAGCAGGAAAGGGGTTTCATGACTGCGTACCTCAAGCACGCCGCGAGAGCCGACGGCACCGGCCTCAACTGTCCCGAAGCCCGGATCAAAAAAGCCGGCATAGTGGACGCGGAATTCTCCCACCGAGGGGTCGATGGGGGTCATTTCGGCAGCTTCCAGCACCGGGATCTCGATGGCCTCCTTGGAGGCCAGGATATAAAACTCGCCGGGGTCCAGCAAAAGTTCACCCCGGACCGGGTGCAAGGGCTCCCAGAAGTCCCGGGGGTCGTGGCCATCGACCCGGTCCAGGTCGATCACCCCGGAATGGCGTCGAGCGCGGAAGCCCGCCACCCCATCGCTCAGATCGACGCCGACGCTGCGATTGCCCAGGGGGGTGGGGGTGCCACGCTTCAGCCGCAGCTGGCTTAGGCGGGTGCCGGTCCGGACCAGAACGGAAAAGGTCTGTGGGGCGATCTCGATATAGATCGGGCCGTCATAACCGGCGGCCACATTATCAAAAGCCGGTTGCCGGTCGCTGAGCAAGCGGACAAAGACATCGACCCGCCCGGTGGAACTCTTGGGATTGGCTCGGGCTGAAATCTCCGCAGGCAGGCAGAGACGCTCCTGGATTTCAGCAATATAGACGCAACCCCGCTCCAGCACAGCCCCATGGCTGAGGTCCAGTTCGTGCATGGCCACATCGGCGATCCGGCCAGCGACAGTCCGCCCAAGGCGCGGCAGGAAGGAGGCCCGTACCCGCCAGCAACGCACACCCAGGCGCAGGTCCAGGCTTGCCGGTTGGACCTGGTCGGCGTCAAACGCGGTTTGCGCCGTGATCGCCCCCTGCTGAATCAGCGCATCAATGGATTGGCAGGGCAGGATCCCTGCGGACGCAGAATTTGTCATCGCTGCCTTAGTCGCGCCCCTGGCGGCGATTGGCAAGGTCGGGCCTGCGTGAAGTTTGCCCGAGAGAAAACCTGACTTGCTTTCGACACTCTTGACCGGGAGATGTGGCTCGGGTCAACAGCGAGGCCCGAACCCACAGGAGTACCCCATGGCTGAGACCCCACAGGATTGGCAACAGGAAACCAAGCTGGTGCGCGGCGGCATGACCCGTTCCCCCTATGGCGAGATTTCAGAGGCCCTCTATCTCACCCAGAGTTTTGCCTATGACAGCGCCGAGGCCGCCGATCGCCGGTTTTCCGGAGAAGATCCAGGCTTCATCTATCAGCGGTTCGGCAATCCCACGACCCAGATGTTTGAAGACCGCCTGGCCCTCTTGGAAGGCGCAGAGGTATGTCGCGCCACGGCGTCGGGCATGGCGGCGGTGCATGTGGCTCTTCAGGGTCTGGTACGGGCCGGGGATCATATTGTCGCCGGACGCGCCCTGTTCGGCTCCTGCCGCTGGATCCTGTCGGAGTGGATGCCAAGGTTCGGGGTGGAGGTAACCTATGTGGATGCCACGGACCTGAGCGCCTGGGAAAACGCTGTGCGGCCCAATACCAAGGCCTTCCTTGTGGAAAGCCCCGCCAATCCCCTGCTGGAAGTCACTGCCATAGGCGCGGTGGCCGAGATCGCCCACGCCGCCGGGGCCAAGCTGGTGGTGGACAATGTCTTTGCCACGCCGATCTTTCAGAAGCCCCTGGTCCTGGGGGCCGATGTGGTGGTCTATTCGGCCACCAAGCACATTGATGGCCAGGGTCGGGTCCTGGGCGGGGCCATTCTGGGGAATGAACCCCTGATGAGTGAGGCCTATAAGGATATTCTGCGCCATACGGGGCCGGCTCTATCACCCTTCAATGCCTGGGTCCTGCTCAAGGGTCTGGAGACCCTGGAGCTGCGGGTCACCCGGCAGGCGGAGAATGCCACCAAGGTCGCCGACGCCATTGGGGCCCATGCCAAGGTCAAGCGGGTCCTCTTCCCTGGCCGCCCCGACCACCCCCAGGCGGCCCTGATTGCCAACCAGATGACCGGCCCTGGTAATGTGGTAGCCTTTGATCTGGGGGATCGGGCGTCAGCCTGGCGCTTCCTCAATGCCCTGGCCATTGTGGACATTTCCAACAATCTGGGTGACGCCAAATCCATGGCCACCCACCCCTGCACCACAACGCACCGGTCCATGCCCGAGGCCGAACGGCTTGAGATCGGCCTCACCGAAGGTTGGGTGCGGATGAGTGTTGGCCTGGAAGGCGCTGGCGATCTGGTGCGGGACGTCAGCCGGGCCCTGGACGCGGCCTGACCGCCGCGCCCGGCATTGGGTTACGGCTCAGAAAATGCCGTAACCGCCGTCGATCAGGAAGCTGTCGCCGGTGTGGAAGCTTGAGGCGTCCGACGCCAGATAAACGGCCATGCCACCGAAGTCGTCAGGCTTGCCCCAGCGACGGACAGGCACACGCTTGATGACATTGTCGTTGAACTTGTCATTGCCCTGGGCCCCCGCGGTCATATCGGTGGCGATCCAGCCCGGCAGGATTGCGTTGGCGCGGATGCCATAACGGGCGTGCTCCACCGCGATAGCGCGGATCATCGAGATCACAGCCCCTTTGGTGGCGGCATAGGCCTCATTGCGGGGGCACCGTCCAGGGCAGACAGGGATGAGATCACCACTAGGGAACCGCCCGCCTTATCGCCTTCTCCGGCCCGGGCCACCATGTGCTTACAAGCCTCCCGGAAGGTAAAGAAGACCCCGTCGAGATTGACTGACAGGACCTTGCGATACTGTTCGGTGGAAAACTCGGAGAAGGAGGGTGCCCCCCCGCCAATGCCCGCATTGGCCACCACAGTATCGACCCGGCCCATCTCATTGACCGCCCCGACCATACCGGCGCGAACCGCCTCTTCATCGGCCACATTGACCACCTGGGTCAGGACCCGGACCCCCGTGGGCTTGAGTTTTTCAGCGGCATCGGCGTTCTTGGCGGGGTTGGAGCCCCAGATCACCACATCGGCCCCAGCCTGGGCCAAGGCTTGCGCCATGCCGAACCCGATGCCGCCATTGCCGCCGGTTACCAGGGCGACCTTGCCCGTCAGATCAAAAGGTGTGTAGGCCATGGTCGTATCTCTCCCTTTATGTTTGGACGGTTGTGACCGTCCTGACCTTGGGTCCATCAAGAACCCCTATTTCATGGTGGGAATGACGAAGGCTGAGTCGGCCACATCGCCGTCCGGCCAACGGGCGGTAACGGTCTTGACCTTGGTGTAGAATTTCACGCCCTCGATCCCGTGCTGGTTGGTGTCGCCGAAGGCTGACCGTTTCCAGCCGCCGAAGGAGTGATAGGCCACAGGCACCGGGATCGGCACATTGATTCCGACCATGCCCACATTGACCCGGGCCGCAAACTCCCGGGCCACCTTGCCGCTGCGGGTGAAAATGGCCACGCCATTGCCGTACGGGTGGGCTGACGGCAGGGCCAGGGCCTCTTCGAAGGTCTCGGCCCGAACCATTTGCAGGACCGGTCCGAAGATTTCCTCCTGATAGGTTTTCATGCCGGGCTTGACCTGATCAAACAGGCTAGGACCAATGAAAAACCCCGCCTCATAGCCCTGTAGCCGGAAATCCCGGCCATCAACCACCAGCTCTGCCCCTTCCTCGACCCCGAGCCCGATATAGTCGGCAATCTTCCGGCGATGGGCGGCGCTGACCACCGGCCCGTATTGCGTGGTCGGGTCGTTGGACAAACCAACCTTCAGGGTTTCAATCTCGGCCACAAGCCGTTCGCGAAGCGCATTGGCCGTTCGGGTCCCCACCGGCACCACCACAGGCAGGGCCATACACCGCTCGCCCGCCGACCCGAAGGCCGCGCCGGACAGGTCCTTGACCACCTGATCTAAGTCCGCGTCCGGCATGACAATGCCGTGGTTCTTGGCCCCGCCCATGGCCTGGACTCGCTTGCCGTTGGCGGTACCCTTTGAATAGACATAGTGGGCAATGTCGGAACTGCCCACAAAGCTTACAGCGGCAATAGCCGGGTGATCGAGAAGCGCATCGACGCTGACCTTGTCACCATGGACCACATTGAGAACGCCGCGCACATCCTGGCCCACAGCGGCCCCGGCCTCCATGAAAAGTTCAGCAAGACGGACCGGAACCGAAGAATCTTTTTCTGACGGCTTGAGCACGAAGGTGTTGCCCACAGCAATCGCCACGCCGAACATCCACATGGGGATCATGGCCGGGAAGTTGAACGGCGTGATGCCCGCCGCCACGCCGAGGGGCTGCCGCATGGAATAGACATCGATTCCCGGTCCGGCCCCTTCGGTATAGTCACCCTTGAGGAGGTGAGGAATGCCGCAGGCAAATTCGATGACCTCCAGCCCCCGCTGTATATCGCCCTTGGAGTCGGCAATAACCTTGCCGTGTTCACTGGACAAAAGCTCTGCCAGCCCCTGCGTTTGGGATTCCACCAGGCGTTTGAATTCAAACATTACCCGGGCGCGGCGCTGGGGATTGGTCGCGGCCCAGTTCGGCTGAGCCCGCAGGGCCGCCTGCACCGCCAGATCCACCTCCACCGGGGTTGCTAGGGCGACCTGCCCCTGAATCTCGCCGGTATTGGGATTAAACACCTGGCCGAACCGGTCGGCTGGCCCGGAATAGGATGTGCCGTCGATGAAGTGAGTTATCTTGCGCATAACCTGTCTTCTAGTGCCCGGCCCCGGTCATGCCTAGGGGGGTCCAATAGGGTAGGGCATGACACAGGTGACACCCGGATGGCGGATGTCAAATCCCTTGCTCTGGACCTGCGCGCCGGGCAGGGGCATTCTTGATCCCATGACGGTCGCTCAGACAGGGCCCGAAATTCAGGCCCGGAACAAACATGACCACATTGTCGACCGACTGATCGTCGAGCGGGCCCCTCGGCTTGCGGGGCTTGCGATCTGGCCCCTGGCGCGACCGCTGCTTTACAAACTGCTGGACTACCGCAAGGCCAGGGCCATGGCGGACGCCATTGCGCCCCTATCTGGAAAGGCCGCCGTGGATGCGGTTTCAAACCTTCTCAGTATTCAACTGACGGTGCGATGCCCCGACAGAATCCCGGCCCGGGGACGTCTGATCGTCATTGCCAATCATCCCACCGGAATCGCCGACGGCATTGCGGTTTATGACGCCCTTAAGGGGATCCGGTCGGATCTGTGTTTCTATGCAAATGCGGATGCCCATCGGGTCTGTCCAGGTCTGATCGACCTGCTTATTCCGGTTGAATGGGTGGCTGACAAGCGCACCCGTGAACGGACACGCCTGACCCTGAACATGACCCGACAGGTCATGGAGGCCGAGCAAGCGCTGGTGATTTTCCCAGCAGGCAAGCTGGCCCGCCAGGGCCGGGATGGGCGGCTGGCCGAATCCCCCTGGATGACCACGGCGGCCTCCCTGGCCCGTAAATATGAAGCCCCCATCCTGCCCCTCCATGTGCGGGGACCCTGGTCGACGCTTTTCCACCTCTTCCACCATTTTTCCGGAGAGTTGCGGGACATCACCCTGTTTCATGAATTGCTGAATAAACGTGGCGGCGCGTTTTCCGTGGATATTGGCCCGCTGATTGGATGGCGGGACTTAGATCCCGACCCGGCTCGTGCCACGGAGGCTTTGAAAACTCATGTGGCGCTCACCCTGGATGCAGATCCAGACCGGGCTTTTCCGTGATGTCGCCGCCCGATCTCTATCTTGCCGACGAGCAGGCGACTTCGGCCCTGGGCCAGACCCTGGCCAGGCGGATCAGGCCTGGAGAGGCCATCTGTCTCACGGGCGCGCTCGGGGCTGGAAAATCGACCCTGGCCCGGGCCCTTGTGCGCGCCCTCACCAGCCCCGAAGAAGAGGTCCCCAGTCCGACCTTTACTCTGGTCCAGACCTATGACGGACGGGATTTTCCCATTTCGCACTTTGATCTCTACCGCCTGTCCGATCCTGATGAAGCCTATGAAATCGGTCTTGACGAGGCCTTGGAGGACGGTGTCGCCGTCATAGAATGGCCCGAACGCCTGGAGGGTCGCCTGCCACCCGACCGACTCGATATACATATCACGCTGGACGGCGAGGCCCGACGGGTGCGAATGATCGCCTTTGGAAGTTGGAGGGATCGCGACCTTGAATCGTGAGGCTTTGAAGGTCGAGTTTCTGGCGGCGAACGGCTTTGGGGATGCCCGGCGGGAGGCGTTAAGCGGCGATGCCTCCACACGGCGTTATGAACGTCTGCACTTGGCTGGCGGGACACGCCTGATCTTCATGGACCAGCCGCCGTCGGCGGAAACCACCCCCTGCCCCCCGGACGCTTCCCCGGAGGCGCGGGCGGCCCTGGGGTATAACGCCCTGGCGCGGTTGGCTGCGGGCAGGGTTGAGGCTTTTATTGCGGTCGCGGCCTGGTTAAGGGGTCAGGGCCTGTCGGCTCCGGAGGTGATCGCCCATGACGCAGGGTCCGGTCTGGCGGTTCTTGAAGACCTTGGAGACGATCTGTTTGCCGTCATGATTGCCCGTGGTCAGGCGGAAAGACCGCTCTATGAGGCGGCCATAAATGCCCTGGTCCGTATGCACGACGCCACGGCCCCTCGCGTGCTCACCGCCCCAGGCGGGATCACTTGGCCCCTGTTGGACTATGACGCCCTAGCCCTGAAAACGGCGACCGACCTCCTGCCGGCCTGGTTGCCCAAGCTTCGGCCACAGATCCGACTCGACCTGGAAGCCCTGGCGGCGTGGGAGGACATCTGGGCCCCGATCCGGGTCCGGGCGGCGGTCGGAGCTGGCACCTCCGGTGTCTTCTGTCATCGGGATTATCATGCTGAAAATCTGATTTGGCTGCCCCATCGTCGCGGCGCGGCGCGGGCGGGGCTGATCGATTTCCAGGACGCCGTCCGCGCCCCCCCAGCCTGGGATATGTCCATGCTGCTGCACGATGCCCGCCGGGACATTTCGCCCGAGCTGGAGGCTTGGGCGCTGGAGCGGTATTGCCAGCTCCGCCCCCTGGTGGATCAACAAGCCTTTACCGCTGACTTCCACGCCTTGGGTGCCCTGAACATCAGTCGCATTCTCGGGATCTTTGCCCGGCTGGTGTCTCGGGATGGTAAGCCGCGCTATGGGGCGTTCATGCCCAGGCTTTGGGCTTATCTGAACACTTGCCTTGCCGACCCGGACCTGGCGGATCTAAAGGCCTGGTTTGACCGCCATATTCCGCAAGATGCGCGCCGATGACGGTGATCCGAACGGCTATGGTCCTAGCAGCAGGCCTTGGGTCGCGTATGCGCCCCTTGACCGATGACCGCCCCAAGGCCCTGGTCACGGTGGGCGGCACCGCCCTGATTGATCACGTCCTGGACCGCCTGGGGGCGGCGGGGGTGGACCGGGCTGTGGTCAATGTCCATCATTTTGCCGACCAGATGATCGCGCATCTGACCCATCGGACCCAACCAATGATTGAAATCGTTGATGAGCGGGCGGGTCTGCTGGACTCCGGCGGTGGAATCAAAAATGCCCTGCCCCTGCTGGGTGATGATCCGTTTTTTGTGGCCAATATCGACTCCCTGTGGATCGAGGATGGGGTCCCGCCTCTCGACGCCATGAAGGCCGCCTGGGACCCAAGTAAGATGGATCTTCTGGTATTGTTGGTGAAAAAGGGCGGGGGATCGGGTTTGAAGGCCCACGGGGTTTTTTCCTTCAGGCTGACGGCCAGATTGTTCATTCCGCCGACGAGACCCGTCCGGCCCCCTATGCAAATGTGGGGTTCCAGATCATGAAGCCTCACATCCTGGCCGGATCCCCGGACGGGGCTTTTTCCATTCTGCCAGTCTGGTGGCGGTTGCAGGCAGAGGGCCGTCTCTACGGCGTGGCCATGGAGGCTTATTGGATGCACGTCGGCGATCCCCAGGCCCGGGCCGCAGCGGAAGCCAAACTCGCGTGAACCGTCTTTCCACCGGCTCGGGATGGTACACCATTCCATCCCACCGCCCCTTTGTGCTGGACCTAGCTAAGGGGCTTTATGATCTGCTGAGCCCACAGGGTCCGCAGGCCCTGTCCCAGGCCGTCGTGCTGACGCCGACCCGACGCGGGGCCCGGGCCCTGGCTGATGCCTTTGTCACGATAACCGGTGGACGCGCCCTTCTGCCGCCCCAGATCCGGCCCCTGGGGGACCTGGACGAGGGCGAGGCACCGTTCGAGCCGGGGGACCTGGCTCTTGACCTGCCCGCCGCGATCGGCGGTCTGCGACGGCGGTTCGAACTCTTAGGTCTCGTAAAGCACCATGAAGCGACCCTGGGCCGCACCCTGGATGCGCCGTCCGCCCTGGAGTTTGCCGACGCCCTTGGCAGTTTTCTGGACAGTCTTCAGATCGAAGAGGTGTCAGCAGGGGCGGGTCTGGCGGACCTGGTCACCGCCGACATGGCCGAGCACTGGCGCATGTCCCGGGAATTTCTGGAAATGGCCCTGGAGGCCTGGCCCCGGCGTCTGGCTGAACTCGGCCTTATGGACATCAGCGCTCGTCGGGTGGCCCTGCTTCGGGCCCTGGCAGAAAAATGGGATCAAGATCCGCCCAAGGGGGTGCTTGTGGCGGCCGGTTCAACCGGGACGGCCAAGGCGACGGCGGCCCTGCTGCGGGTGATCGCCCGGGCTCCACAGGGGGCTGTGGTGCTTCCGGGTCTGGACCACAATCTGTCTGAAAAGGCCTGGGCCGGGGTCGGAGAGCAACACCCCCAAGGGGCCATGAAGCGCCTGCTCACCGAAACCGGGCTCCGCCGCGCCGGTGTCCTCAACTGGCACGGGTCTTCCGCTGACATCGGCCTGGGTCACTGGCGGCGTAGGGTGATCAATGAAGCCCTCCGTCCCGCCGAAGACACCGCAGACTGGCTCACCGCCATCGGCGATATGCGTGATCAGACAAGGGCTGGGGGTGTCGATCCCATAGCTGAGGGCCTGAAGGGTCTGTCTCTGATTTCCGCCCGGACGGAAGACGAAGCGGCAACAGCTGCGGCCCTCCTGCTTCGGGAGGCTCTTGAGACGCCTGGTCGGACCGCTGCTCTGGTGTCGCCTGACCAGGTCCTGGCCCGGCGGGTCAGTGCCAAATTATTGCGCTGGGGGGTGGTGGCCGACTCCTCAGCTGGACTCAGCCTAGCCGGATGCCCGATTGGGGTTCTGGCCGACCTGGTGGTTCAGTCCCTGATTGACCCCCTGGACCCGGTCCGGCTGCTGGCCATACTGAAACATCCCTTGGTCCGCCTGGACGTGGCGGACAGCGCCCCGGGCACGGCCTTGGAATCCTTGGAACGCTATGGCCTGCGGGGGCCCCGCGCCGCAGATTGGGCAAGACTGACATCCAGGCTGACAACTCAGATGGCCAAGGTCCGTCTGGACCCCACCGCAGCAATCAAACTGCTTGAACGTCTAAACACCGCCCTGCCGGACGTTTCAGGCGAGGCTCAAACTGCCGCGGATCTTGCCCGTTGCACCGTCATGGCTCTGGAGGCCTTGGCGCAAGACCAGGATGGATCACCAACCCACCTATGGGCAGGCCTGGGCGGAGAAGCCCTATCGCGTCTCCTGGCGGGTTTGATTGAGGACTCCAACCCCCTACCCATGGTGACGGCCCGCAGCTTTGTTGAATTGTTTCGCAAACTGGTCGCCGGTGAAACTGTGCGGGCCGGGGGCGCAAGCCACCCGCGTCTGCGCCTGCTGGGTGCCATCGAGGCCCGACTGATCCGGGCTGACCTACTGATTGTTGCCGGGCTGGAAGAGGGGGTCTGGCCACAGGGGGCCCCGGTAGATCCCTTCCTGTCACGGCCCATGCGTCAGACCTTGGGCCTGCCGCCCCCAGAACGGCGGATCGGCCTAGCCGCGCACGATTTTGCCCAGGCTGCCTGCGCCCCTGATGTTGTTCTGCTGCATACCGAGCGGCGGGCGGGGGCCCCCTCTATCAAATCCCGCTGGCTCTGGCGTCTGGAGACCCTGGCCAGGGGGGCGGGTCTGAAGATTGCCGGGCACCCGGAGGTCCTGGCCCTGGCACGCAGCCTGGA
>NMUI01000405.1 GCA_002221445.1 Phenylobacterium zucineum
GAACCCAGCTACGGTTGCGGCCCCAAATGCACCGGATGCGCTCATCCGTGCCCTCGAAAACGGCAACCCGTTTGAGGTAGCCGAGCATCTGCACAACGACCTGCAAGAAGCCGCGATCAGCCTGCGTCCAGAGCTTGGTGAGCTGATCGACCTAGGGTTGAGCCTCGGCGCACTGGCCGGAATCGTTTCGGGTTCGGGGCCAACGGTTGCCTTCTTGACCGCAAGTGTCGAGGCTGCGGCAGACTTGGCACAGAGCCTGGCTCAAACCGGCCTCAACCCGATTCAAACCATCGGCCCAGCCGTTGGCGCAAGGCTCGAAAACTAGTGGCGCACCTACTCGGCGCCGAAGCGGTGCACCTAGAGTTTCCGACCAAGACCGTTTTTGAGGGCATAACGCTCGGCATCAACGATGGCGATCGAATCGGAATCGTCGGCCGAAACGGTGACGGCAAGAGCACCCTGCTAAAGCTACTTGCCAAGCGAATCGACCCAGATGAGGGTCGCATCACTCATCGCAACGGACTCCGAGTGGGCCTTCTCGATCAGACCGATAGCCTCGACCCCGCCCAAAGCATTGCCAGCGCCGTGGTGGGCGAGGAGCCAGAGTTTCGCTGGGCTAGCAATCCACGCATCCGTGACGTTATCAGTGGTCTGTTGAATGACCTCGATTGGCAGCAGCCGATCGGTCAACTGAGCGGTGGTCAGCGCCGCCGAGTGGCCCTAGCGGCATTGCTCGTGCAAGACCTCGACGTCATTATGCTCGATGAGCCAACCAACCACCTCGACATCGAGGGCGTTGCATGGCTCGCCAAGCACCTCAACGAACGTTGGCCAGCAAACTCCGGCGGCTTCATGGTGGTCACGCACGACCGATGGTTTCTCGATGCCGTTTGCAACCTGACCTGGGAGGTGTTCGGCGGCGCCATCGAGCCTTTCGAGGGCGGATACGCGGCATACATCTTGCAGCGTAACGAGCGCGATCGCAGCGCCGCCGCCACCGAAGGACGCCGCCAAAACCTCCTGCGCAAAGAACTTGCTTGGTTGCGCCGAGGTGCGCCGGCTCGAACCTCGAAGCCAAAATTCCGGCTAGATGCGGCTGCCGAGCTCATTGCCAACGAACCTGCCCCGCGCGACGGCGTCGAGCTCTCGAAGCTAGCAACCGCGCGACTCGGCAAAGACGTGATTGACGTCGAACACCTGTCTTACACCACCGATCGCGACCCCGATTTCGCCGACCTTGAGCCTCGAGAGCTGCTCCACAATGTGACCTGGCGTCTCGGCCCTGGCGACCGCGTTGGCGTTGTGGGCGTAAACGGCGCAGGCAAGACCACGCTCATGAAGCTCATCACGCAAGAGTTAAAGCCAACCGCCGGTCGCGTGAAGCTGGGCAAAACCGTGAAGATTGCCACGCTTAGCCAGGAGGTGCGTGAACTCGACGAATTCGCGGATGACCGTATTCGCGACCTCATCGCTCGCGAAAAGGCGTTCTTCATCGTCGATAAGAAAGAAGTTAGCGTAGGTCAGCTCGTCGAGCAGCTCGGCTTCACGACAGCGCAACTGCAGACCCCGATTCGAGACCTCAGCGGTGGCCAAAAGCGTCGACTCCAGTTCTTGAGGCTGCTGTTTGGTGAGCCAAACGTGCTGATTCTTGACGAGCCGACCAACGACCTCGACACCGACATCCTCGCCGCGATGGAAGACTTGCTCGACTCGTGGCCGGGCACTCTGCTCGTGGTTAGCCACGACCGCTACCTGCTCGAGCGAGTGACGGATCACCAGTACGCGCTACTTGGCGACGGCTCACTGCGTCACCTCACCGGCGGCGTCGACCAGTACCTGCGCCTACGTCAGGCCAGTCTTTCGGCCAGTGCGGTCGCCGCCACCTCTCAGCTTCTAAGTGCCCCAGCGCCAGACGCCCCGACCCCGCAGGCCGCCAAGGCCAAATTGACGGGCGCAGAACTGCGTGCGGCCGAGAAAAACCTTGCCCGAGTCGAACGTGCCCTCGAGAAGCTCGCGCAAGACGAAGAGCGCTTGCACGAACGGATGGCGACCCACGACCAGAGCGACTACGCAGGGCTCGCGGCACTCGTCGAAGAGCAGGCCGAATTCAACGC
>NMUI01000102.1 GCA_002221445.1 Phenylobacterium zucineum
TCACTCAGTATCATGTTTCACGTCCTTTGCGTAGAGTGCATCAACCCATCCAACATGGTTCGGGTTGCGCGTATTCCAATCGGCTTGGTAGCCTTCGTTACCCTCATAGGCGCGGTAGTCATAGCCACCTTCACCATCAAATGTTCGCCACGCCACAGGCTCTGCATCCACTACCTTCAATAGCTCCACTTCGGCAATCAATGCGTCTATGGTGTCGGCTGCATCTTCATTGATCGGCATCCAATCTTCGTCGCCCACACGCAGCCGCTGTGCTACCTTCCTTGCTTCTTCAATATCAGTCATAGCACCTCCAATGGGACAATGACAGTCTTGTGTGTCTTGGCGCAGTCTTCGCACAGCACAGCCCAATCCCCAAGGTATCCAAGGCGTGTGCCCCACTTGTGGTTATGTTCCGGGTCTTCTATTTGCTCTAAACCGCACTCACGAAAAGGCTTATCGGCACCGTAGCCTTGTGGGCCTTGCTCATAACTCAGATTGGAGTCGTAGAAAGCCTTGCTGCCACACCTGTCACATAGTTTGTAGTCTGCTAGTGCCATCATGCACCTCCATGTTTTGCGATTGCTGCACGGGCTTTCACTGCACTTGGCATTGAGTTTGCCCGTCCAATGTCATCAAGCATTTCGTTAAGCACTGCTACCAGTTCCTTGTTCACTGCAACAAGGTGGTCAAGTTCTGCTTCCAGTTCTTGAATTCGTTCTAACCACAAATACGATTCGTTAGTTTCTGGATTCATAGCCAGTTCAAGTGCTTTAGTCATTCCACCACCCCGTTGTCTTCTGAAACAGGTACACAAGCACCACTATCGGTGAGGCGATAAGGCCAATTACTGTCAGCAAGAATAGTCCTATACGCATGAACATAAATAGTCCTTTGTGGTTTTGGTTTGGGCGGCTTTACTTTCCGCACCCGTGGTTTCTTCGCCTTCGGTGGTTTCGGTGGCTGCTCCGCCCTCAGTAGCTGCTTGCGCTGCGCTACCTTGATGCGGTTCGCTTCCCAGTTCCTTGTCGGGCCGAAGACCTGACGCAGCAGGTACAGCCACACGCCGCACTCCTTGCAGTGCTTAGCACGCCCTCTGTTGCCTGAGTGAGTGAAGCAAGTGACAGGCTTGTCTTCACCACAGCATGAGCAGATCACCGCCAGCCCCCGATCAGATAGCCGAAGCAGGACAGCGCAAACACCGCGGCGGTTACCGCGATCCAGATATCCAACTCGCTAAATTTGAAGGGCGTTCCGCAGTCGCACTTGTCGCCTTGTTCGCAGTCTTGATTGCAGGCCATCACACGCCCCGCGACTGAATATGTTTCAGTCCATCGTTGCGGTAGTACACCGGTCCCATGCTGCCGTCCCACTTGCCCTCGCGCACAAACGTGCGGGGGCGGGCGATGAATGGCAGCGCCTTGGTTCGTTCCTCTTCGGCGATCTGCGCCTGGCGGGCCAGGGTCTCCGCTCTGGACTGCGCGGCCTGCTTGTATCGCTCGGCCTTACGCCGGTTCTTCTGCTCTTTGTTGAAGCAGTCCTTGCACAGAGAGCGCACGCCGTCCGTTGAGTCCTTGCTCTTGACCAGTTTGTCGGTCAGCTCATTGCAAACATTGCAGATGCGTTTCACAGTTCTTCCTTCCATTTGTTGCGTATAAATTCATGCAAGGTTTTGAGATCGGTGCGCAGCACCAGGTTCTCATCGGCGACCTCGCGGGCGAAGCGCTCCAGACCTTCGCGGCTCCAGCCGGTGAAGTCGGTGCGGTTGGGGCTGGGCTCGCCCAGCGCGTTGACGGGTTCGTTCATGTGGTCACCTCATGCAGACCGTGTCCTTGAATGACCGAGGCATAAAAGTTCTTGGCTCGCTTGCATCGCTCCACCTCGCGACCGCCTCCTCCAGCTCGGCACGCGTAGCCAGGCGAAGCTGCTCGGTGATGATCTCGGCCGCCGTGTTGATGGCTTGCAGCTCGGGCCCGGTGTAGGCCAGGCTCTTACCATCCAAGTGGCGACGGCCGCAGCGTGCGTGTGCAACCATGGCTTCCTTCAGGTCGTCCAGGTATGCGTTGCCGAAGACCATCTGCGACAGGGCCACGGCCAGGTTTGTCATGTGGCAGATGGTGTTCCAGTCTTCCCACACACCGGTGCCGTGGGTCATCGCGTGCAGCGCCTGGTGGTGCATCACGCCCAGGCGGGTCAGCTCTGTCTCTTCCAAGGTCTTGAAGCCGTTCAAGACCCAGTTCAGCGGGTCCGTAATGATTGGCTTGGGGCGGTACTTGCTGCGTTTCCTCACTTTGCTCTCCTTTTCATAGCGTCCATCAAAATCTGTTGCACCGACTTCTTCCCATCGAGGCGCTGCATAACCAGCTCATCCACCGTGTTGCGGGCCAGGATGTAGTGCAGATAGACAGCGCGGCCGCTGCCGAGTTGGGCCTGGCGGGTTGGGCCAATCCGTTCAATGATTTGCAGGTGTTCTTCCAGGTTCCAGTTGACCGAGAAGAACGCCAGGATCGAACCGCCTGCTGCCAGGTTCAGACCATGGCCGGCGCTGGCAGGGTGGGCCAGCAGCACTGGAATCTTTCCAGCGTTCCAGTCGCGGATGGTCTTGGTTGATTTGTCCAGGGCCCGGGCTTTTGGGAATGCTTTCAGCAGTCGTTCCAGGTCCGACTTGAAGTGATAGGCGACCAGCACGGGGGCACCGTTGGCTTCTTCAACCACAGAGCGCAGCGCTTCGATCTTCCCGTCGTGGGCTTCGCCGTAGCCGCCTGACTCATCTGTGTACACAGCACCGTTTGCAAACTGCAGCAGCTTCATGGTCTTGGCCGCCGCGCTGAATGCTTCAACTTCTTCACCGGCTAGTTCCGTGAACATCTGGGTCTCCATCTGCCGGTACTGATCACGCGCACCGTTGGGCAGATCAACATAGATGTTGTTGCGGATGGGCTCAGTCAGGTCGAAGTGATCGGCGGCGTTCAGGCTCAGTGAGATGTCTTTGATCAGCTCTTGAATTTCACCCTGGCTGTGCTTGTGTGGCACCAGTCCATAGCCGCTCCAGTCGGGTGCAAACCAGCGTTGGCTGAACGAGGAGAACGTGCGGCCAAGGCGCTGACCGCGGTCCACGAACCAGGTGATAGCCCAGATGTCCTGCACGCCGTTGCTTGCAGGTGTTCCGGTGAGTCCGATGTAGCGAGTCACATCGTCATGCACATACTTGCCGAGCACGGCGGCGCGAACAGAACCCTGGCGCGTGCGGTATCCCTTGAGCTTGCTGCACTCATCAGCAACGACGGTCTTGAATGGCCAGGGCTTCTCACGCAGCGCGGTATCTAGCCACTGCAGGTTGTCGTAGTTCATGCAGTAGATGTCTGCTTCACGGCGCAGCGCTGCCTCGCGCTCGGCCTTCGTTCCGGTGACAACGGAAACCTTCAGGTGCTTCAGGTGGTCCCACTTGGCCACCTCATCAGGCCAGGTACTTGCAACCACCCGCAGGGGGCCAAGCACCAGTGCTGGAAAGCAGTCATCAGTCAGGCTGAGAATGTCGAGCGCTGTCAGGACGGTTACCGTCTTGCCAAGCCCCATCGGTACAAACAGATTGACGCGCTTGTTCTCAACAACCTTGTCAACCAGCTCCCATTGGTAGTCGTGCAGCTTCATCCAAGTAACTCCTCTACACCTGCCAAGCTGTCGATCACAACAACGGTTTGGCCAAGATCGCGCAGCCGCTGGTGCTCGCGCAGTTGTGCTGGGTTAGCCACCTTGCCCGGTGCCTTCAGCTCAACGAAGATCAACCTTCCGCCTGGCATGACGACGATCCGGTCAGGCACGTTTGCACGCACGGGGCTGGTGAACTTGTAGGCGATGCCGCCCATCGCTTTGACTCGGATGACCAAGTACTCTTCAATGTCGCGTTCTTTCACAACGTGGCTCCGATGTCATTCAGGATGGACTTGGCTTCTGCGATGTACCAATCGAGGTCAACGTCAGCTGGGAACTCACCACCGGCGGGCAGGTCCATTAGTGCTCGGGCTCCTTCTGTGCGCGGGACCTTGTAGCCATTGATCTTGTAGGTGATGTCACCCTTCACGTCAGTGCTGTAGTACCAGCGGATGGCCTTACCGAGATAGGCACCTTGCTGGTCAAGGGCGCCGCCTTTAACGCTGCGTACCGTCACGAACCTGGTGATGTCCCAGCAGGAGTGAATCGTGTCTTCAACAGGTGCGCCGGTCTTCAAGTACGCCAGCACCGCGTCGATGCATACAACGCTGCTCGGAGTCTTGGCCAAGCTGCCAGGTGCATAGACACCTTTCGCCTTGTGGCCGCCGTCCTCTTTGATCGCCACGAAGTTGTTCACATCGCGGGAGTAGATGGCACGGTAGCGGGTCTCTTCGGTTTCAAAACGAGTCTGGGTCTCCCACTCAAAGAAGATGTCTTCAAGCTCGGAGTAGCGGCTGCGTAGCAGCTTGCACACAATCCCGTCGGTGTTGGCAGACACAACCTGAATGCCAGCGTCTTCCAGGTTCTCGATCAGCATCATCAGCGCGAGCTGGCCCGTGATGGTTGTCTGGATCAGGAGGTCAGGGCTGTAGAGCACGGACCACTTGCTGCCGAACTTGCCAAAGCTGCCGTTGATCGTGATCTTCAGAGCTTCATTGGTTACCTTGTCGCCGTCGCGCTTGGCCTTCAGCCGGCGCTGCACGATGCCCGAGTAGACCTTTGTGAATGCATCACCCATGTGACGCGGGCGCAGGCCTAGCGACAGGATGATGTTCGGGTAGTAGCTGGCCACGTCACGGTCAACAAGCAGGGTCTGCTCATCGGTGTGATGCGAGACAGTGGACTCCTGGGAGTGCAGGCCGCCGATACCCATCTTGTATGAGGCTCCGCCGATGCTTACTTTCAGCTTCGTCATCCAAGCAGGGAACTCCACCTTGCCGCTGTTCTGCACAACGAACTCGGTATCCTTCAGGCGCTGCAATATGTCGCGCAGCTCAACGCTGGAGAACTTGATGTACTTCGGCGGTGTGTATTTGAAGACAGTCCCAGCATCTATTTCAGGCCGAACAACTTCCTCGCCTTTGATGTCACCGACCTCCTTCTTGATCACTGCCTCGGCGATCTGTGCATCAGACTTGCTGCGCAGATCGATGTCATATTCGGCCGACATGTCTGTGCGCAACTTGATCTGGGGAGACAGCTTGCAGTACAGCATCTCGGTGGCCACCAGGTCGTTCACGCAGTACGACTTCAGCAGCTCACGGTCACCGGAAGATATCAGTGCGTCGGGTTCGATAGGCAAGTCCTGCATCTTCGGGGCGTGCATACGGCCGCCGTAAATCTTCAAGCTGGCCATGCCGGGGGCTACTTCAATCAGGTCAATGTGATCGACGTAGTCAACGGTCTTGAAGTTGAAGCGGCGCTCAAGCTGCCAAGACCGCAAGTTGTTTTCAATGATTGCGTTGGTGGCCTTCTTCAGCTTTTCGTTGTCGGCACCACTGAGCGCCATGCTCAGGATGGGCAAGTCAAAGTTGATGGAGTTGAACCCGATCACAGTTGAGCTGCGCAAAATCTTGCGAACAGTTTCAATGTCGAACTCGCACCCTTCGTACATCTCGAACATGCGGACGTTTCCGGTCTCGATGTTCTTGAACGCACACAGGAAGTAGTTCTGATAAATCTCAAGGTCATAGACCAGGGTTGGTTTAGTACTCATAAAAGAGCCCCCTGTCACGGGGCTCGATATGAGGACTTAGACCAGGTCCTCTTCGTCGTCCTCTTCCACTGCGTCGAAGCTCAAGTTGCCAGCGCTTCCGCCTCCCATTGCTTCGCCGTCACTGTGGAACTGCACAGCCTGCAGAGAGCCCCAGATGCCCTTGCCGACACCTGGCATATCCAGCGCATAGACATCGACGTAGGCGTTGACGTAGCAGCCGCCATAGGGCTTGCCATCAGCAGCAACCAGCGGGGTGTCGCCGTCGGCGTCCACGACCTTGGGGCGCTTCTTGTTGGAGGTGGAGATGTACATGTTCCCCTCGAAGCCTTCGACATCCTTGTCGTCGCCGTTGCGCAGGCAGGTCTTGCCGGCAGCACGAACAGCTTTCAGGACGGCCGGTGCCTTCTCGCCCCACTTGGCTTTTGCAGCCTCCTCAATCGCGGCCTTCACGGCTGCGTGGGCTTTGTGGTCAGGTGCAAACAGGAAGGTTGCAGAGTATTTGGGCTCGCTGTCCATGACGGCACGCGGCTCAAACAGGTTGGGATAAACGATACGGACTTTGTTGAGTTTGATAATGGGCATGATGATTTCTCTAAAGTAAAAACAGGTGATTTGTTTCGGTGCGTGTCGGGTTACTTGGTCATTCCGGCACCCCCGTTTCGATGGGTTGGAACTCGATAGAGCCGGGTACAAGTGCGGGGCGCTTGTCAGACTCAGGAGCCACGCTCGGGGCGCCTTCGGACTGGGTAATAAGTTGCTGAACCTTCTCCCACTGCTTGGGTCCGATGGTTCCGGCTTTAGCCAGCTTGTCGGCAGTAGTTGGGCTGATCAGCTTGAAGTCATACATGTCAGACTCTTTGAGTCGCATGGACTTGAGAAGTGCTTCGGCATCAGCAGGCTTTGACCATTGACGATTGCCGCGTTTGCCCTGGACCAGCTTCCATCCAGCTACGGTGCGACCGTCCAGCAGACGGCGCTCAGTTTCAGCACGGATGGACTTGATCCAACCCTCAATCATCTCGACCTTGGACATGGCTTCAGCCAGGTCATCGGTTGCAATATCTTTCGGGTCGTTTGCTTCGACAGCTTCAAACACCAGGTTATTCAGCTCGGTGCAAGTTGCGGCCTTGGAGCACCAGCGGCACTGCTTCTCACCAGGTGTGGCTGCTACGTTTCCAGCCTGGGCTGCAGTAGCAGCTTCGATCACTTTTGTGCGCCACTGTTCAAGCTCTTCGATTGACAGAACCCACTCGCTTACGCTGTTAAGCGGCGGCTGCACAATCATTATGCGAACGCTGGTGATGTCGGTCACCATGCTGTACTGGTCATACGCCAGGATCGCGTAGATGACGCCCTGGCCATTGTTTACAGCATCAACAGCAACACCCGCTCCGGTCTTCAAATCGCAGACCAGAAGTTCTCCGCGGACCTTTGGAACGATAGCGCTATCCAATGTGCTGCGTGCGCCAAGCTCCTTGGTCAGGTATTCAAGATCGAACCCCTGCTCAACCAGCAATTCACCGCCGAGCGATGCGTGCAGGCCGCGCATGGTATCGACGTAGAACTGGCCGATTTCAGCGTGGCTCTCATTGAAGATGATGGTGTATCCATCAGACTCATAGGTCTTGCCGATGTAGTCGGAGCAGTTGCTCTGTGAGGTCAAGCACTCGGCTGCAACTTCATGGATGACCGACCCAGTAGCAGCGTAGAGGGACGCCGCGCCGCCGCCGATCCACTGGGCGCAGTAGCCCCAGCCGGGCCATCCACTGGCCCCGTACTTGGCGTGGTAGACCTCGGCTACAGCCTTGGCCACCTCAGTCTTGGTCAAGCTCATGCCAGAGCCTCTTCCATAACGCGCTTGATGTCTGCGTACTGCTCGGGCTTGGCCGCGGTGAAGGTTGGGATACCAAACGGCTTCAGTAGCTCAACCACATGCGGGCGACCCTTGGCCTTGCTGACTTTGATCACAATGGCTGCAACGTCGTCGTAGGTCGGGCCGTCAGAAGGGGGCGTTGAGCCAACGTCGGTAGACTTCTCCGGCTCTACTTCCGGTGCGGCACTCGCAGTCGCAGCAGGCTTCTCTGCCTTCTCGGCCTTCACCTGCTTTGGGGCGCGGCGTTCCTCCTCGACCTTAGCGGCGACCTTGGGGGCGGCGTCAGCCTTGGCCTGGATTTCAGCGGCGTGGGCAACAGCCTGCTCCAACTGGATGGGGGATGGCGCCACTGTGGGCGGGGTGACTCCGGCCAGCATCTCAGCAAGGGCGGCACGCATCTCGGTGACCGAGGCGAATGACAGGTTGAGGGTGATACTCACGAAAAAACTCCTTGGGGTTACAGGGGGAACTTGAGGCGCTGGGCGAGCACGTCGCTGGGCAACGCACCGTGGCGCTTGGCGAACTGGAAGAAGGCCTTGGGCAGGCCAAGTGCGACAGCGGTATCGCGCTGCGCTTTCTTGACGCGGGCCCGCTGGGCGGCGCGGAACTGAATGCGGGTCATGGAAACGGGTCCTTTCAAAGAACGAAGTACAGGGTGATGAAAGCGGCCAGGTAAGTGACCGCAAAGAGAATGCGAATGGGTGTCCAGAAGGTCACGGCTGCTGCTCCCGCAGGGCGGCGATGCGCCCCTGGTAGAACTCCACCAGCTTCTGGCTGTAGGCCTGCTGGCGCTGGGCCAGGAGCAGCTCGCGCTCGGCGTCGAACAGCTCCTGGGCGGCCAGCTCACGGGCGCTGGGCTGACGGAAGGGGTTGAGGCGGCTGAGGTTCATACCGGCACCGCCTGGAACTGGGCAAAGTCGAATGCACCGTAGCGGTCGGAGCGCGGGCCAACGATCTCGCCTGCGGGAACCGGCATCATTGCGATGGCGTCGCGGTTCAGGTCCTTGCACAGGGCGTACACGCACATGCGCAGGGTGTCGCGGTGCGACTCGACCAGGGCTGCGAAAGTGCGGCCCTTGGTCCAGAACTCCAGGACGTGCAGCTCATGCTTTTCGCACTGCTCGACCAGGTAGGTCAGCTCTTCGTGAGCCAGACCGATGTTGATGATGGCTTGGGCGCGGTTCACAGTGCCTCCTCCACGCCGTCGAACAGCGGGTAGTGCTGGGGCGTGGTGCCCAGGGGTTCATAGAAGTAGCCGACCAGGCGCTGCACTTCGCCCTCCATGGGGGTGCGCTTGCCAGTGCAGAGGCTGACGTTGCAGACGAGCCCAACGGCGCCGCCGTTTAGCTTCCAGTACGCCTCGACGTACTGCTCGGTGGTGATGCCAGGCGTGTGCTTCGGGTAGTAGCGCTTGTCGGCCTTGCGCATCTGAGCGCTGCGGAAAGCACGCACGCTGGGCGTCTTGATGGCGGCCATGGCCTTGCGGATTTCTGCGATCCGCTCAGGGCGGGCGGTGATCTGCAGATGGCCGTCGAGCTGGACGGTGACGGGGCGGTTCATATTGGTGATCCCAGTTCGGAGCCGTTGATGGGCGACCAGAAGCGGTCGAAGGCGGGGAGGTCTTCGGGCCACTGCATGGCGCGAAGCAGTTCGACGTATTCGTCGTGGGTCAGGTCCAGGTCAACTGCGCTGCCGTCGCTGCCGACGAGCTGCACGCGGGGGCCTGGGGCCTTGATGGATTGGAGTTTTGGCATTGCGGTAGCCCAGCCCCCGGAGGGGCCGGTCCTTTCTTTAGGCAGGCAGCAGGAGGTTCAGTGCCTGGGCCTTCAGGGCGTTGCCCGGGCCCCACTGGCTGGACACGAAGCGGTTGGCTTCGCTGGTAGCGCGGACGTGACGGTCGGCGTACTCTGTGACGGAATTAATCAGGCCCCAGGCGGTGCCCTGGCTGCCGTCCAGGTTGGAGCCGATGCCGGCGCCGTTGAACAGGTCCAGCACTTTCTTGTAGCCGCTGGTCTCGGGGCTCTTGAACAGCTCCTTCAGGACGCGCTCGGCGGTGTCGTTTGTCACCACGGTGTTGGCCAGCTTGACCATGTCCTTGCGGAACTGGCTCCAGGCCACTTCGTTCAGGCCCATGAACTCATGGACGGCCGACGCGTCGAATTTGGAACGGTGGGTGATCTTCATGGCGGCCTTCTCACCGCGGGCCATCTGCAGGGTGTTGCGGCACACCACGCGGACGGTGGTGCGGCGAACTTCTGTGGAGAGGGAGCCATCAGCGCTGGTGCTGATCAGCAGGTAGCCGCCGACCTTGTCCTGCAGGCCCAGGGGAGCTGCGTCGCCAATCTTGGCCGTGGCCCAGAAGCGCTTGCCCCCGTAGATGGTGCCGGCTGCGGACATCTCCAGGCCGCCAACGTGCGCGATCTCGCGGAAGAACTCCAGCACTTCAGCGGGCTGCACTACCTGGTACTTGTCAGACACGACGCCCAGGGGCATCTTGTTGTCGTTGCGGAACAGGACGTGCTGCTCGGGCATAGCGATCTGGGTGCCTTCGCGGTCCACGTTGAAACGGACCACGCCGCGTTGGACTTTCCAGTCCATGCCGGCTGCGACACGCCAGTCTTCGATGCTGGCGCCTTCGGCCATCGATTGGCCCAGGCCATGCCAGGGAGCGCCGTCAGTAGCGCGGAATGCAAATTCGACCTTGCCGGATTCGCGGATAGTAAGTTCGTGGGACATTTGGAAACTCCTGGTTACTGGTTACTGGTTACTGATTCAGCACCTGAAATTCAGTTGCTGGATGAAATGTAACTGAAGTTTTAGGTAAAGAACAGGTGTTTCAGCTGAATTTATCGGAATTCAGCACAATCTTTTCAATCGAAGGCGGCAATGCGATAGCAAAAACCTATAAGGCAGGCGTAAAAAGCCGCTCAAGGCGGGCTGCGGTTGGTTTTGGTCAGGCTAGAACGGTATTTCGTCCAGGTCGTCTTCTGGCGGGAGCCGGCCTTCCATCAATATGGACATCACTTCAAACACATCTTCAGGCGTCCTAACAATGCGACTGTAGATGCCGGATAGTTCCAACTGAAACTGGATCGGCCTGAAGTCTTCTGCCAGTCTTGCTGCGTTGGTCTGAATCGGGTCAATCAACAAGATCGCATAAATCCTGCTGGTGCTCTCTGGCAAGCTGCGCTCGCGCAGTCGCATCAGCCTCATGCCTCTGTAAAACGCAGCGTAGCCGAGCTGCTCCTTTGTGGGTATCTTGTCCGTGCCTTTCCAAATGAAATCTATTGCCAACTGGGGTGCAACAAAGTACGGCCGGTCGTCGCGCCGATACAAGCCTGTGAAGTAAGAGTGCCAGGCTCCGTTGGACAGCTCTACCAGGCGCTGCTCGAACTCAGGTTCTGGGCCTTCGTATTTGCCACGGGCAGCCCTGGTATGGAGCAGCTTGGCCACCGGCGTGCTCGGCATATCTGCCTCCACCGGCTCATCCAACGACACCGCCTCGCCGTGCTTGTTGATGTCACCAGCAGCCAGAGCGGTTGCCAGGGCCCCGTTCTCACCCAGTAGCTGCAGCAAGTCAGCCAGGCGCCTGGCTGGAATCCGGTTCTCCTTCTTCCAGTTCGATACGGCTGTTTCACTGACCGGTGTCAGTGGGTGAGCCGCGTTCAGCTTGGACACAAGCTCGCGCTGGCTCAGGCCTATTCGCTTCAGGTCGGTGTCGAGCACCTTCTTTATCAAATTGTCCATGAATGTCTCCTGAATCTAATGGTTAAGTCATTCTAGTCATCAGCTTTCAAGAATTCAAAGCCTGAAGTTTGTTGTGTTTGGGTAAGAATTCAGTCAGAATCTGAACCTCAAGATGAAGTCTGAAGGAATTTGATGTCAAACGCCGTGAAACATGCCTGCGAAGTTGCGGGAGGGCAGGCTGTTTTAGCCCGCCGTCTGCAAGTAAGTGAGGCTGCAGTGAGCACCTGGGTTCGCAGAGGCTGGGTGCCGCTACGTCGGGCCGCTGAAATTGAGCTGAAGTTCGGGGTGGCCCGCCAGCGTCTTATCAATCCCCGAATCCTTGATCTGGTTCAAGCACTGTCTTGAACCGCCAAAGAAAAAGCCCCTGAGTGTTTCCGCACTGCACAGGGGCTTTTGTATTTCAACGCTTGCAGGAGCAATTTTACATGACTGATCCAAAACCATCAACAAAGTGGTGGAAGACCGAGGGCGTTCTTGGCCAGGTATTCCAGACACAGGAGTCACTGAAGGTGGCTATCCGAGCCATTGTCAATCCGGCTCCGTTAAACACACCGCTGCCAAATGACCAGGCTGCATTCCTGATGGATGTGCTGAAGCATCACCATGATTGGGCAGGAAAACGCGGGGCCGGTGTTTCGCACATCGAAGTCCGCATGAACCCTGGGACATTCGGATCAACGCGTGGGTTGTGGCTATCCCGTGTGGATGGGTCTGAGATTGACATCAGTTGGGTGGTCCCGCTGAAGCCAGGTGGACGGTCTTCCCCAAAAGAGAACGTCTGCGCAGCGGCCCGCCGCGAGATCATGGACCAGGTTCTGGATGTTCGTAAGAAGCAAGAGGGCGGCGTGTGCTGCATCTGCGGCCACGATCTGGTCGGCAGCACCCACGTTGATCATGCGCCTCCGGTGACGTTCGACGTAATGCTTACCGACTTCCTGCGTACACGCAACCTTGACTGGTCCGACGTGGAGGTGCAAGACATGGGCGTCTACGCGGTGTTCAAGGACCGCAAGCTCGCTGACGACTGGCAGCTCACGCATTCCCTGGTGGCCGACTTGCGCCTGATTCACAAGCATGAAAACCTTTCCATTGGAGCGCGTGGATGATCGACAAGATATCAGTCCTTCGCCACGCATCAAGTGCGCTGGCTAAGACATGGAACGCAGACGGCTCAATCACCAGCTACGGTGACGCGAAGTACTTCAGGATGCGCGAGGTCGAGATCACAACGATCCACGACCTGGCAACCCTGCTGCGCGAGCTGGAAGAACAATCGACAACCGTTGTCATTCGTGGCAAGTATGTGGGGGACCGAGCAGCGCGTGACCGCGATGGCACCGACTTCAAGCTCGGCCGTGTACGCCGGTCGTTGGACTACTTCGATGACCAGGCTATACACACCATGCTGCTGGACGTGGACAAGTGGGTTCCTATGGCATGGGACCCCATCACGCACCCGCAGGAAGCCATCGATGAGTTCATCCAGACCGAGCTTCCAGAAGCATTCAGCGGTGCCGCCTATCACTGGCAACTCAGCAACTCACACGCTCACCCAGACAAAGGTGGCACGCTCAATGCCCACCTGTGGTTTCGCAGCAAGGTTGCATACACAAGCGCACAACTGAGGGTGTGGGCCAAAGAGGAAGCAATCAACACCGACGTGACCTTGTTCAATCCGGTGCAGGCCCACTACACCGCGTCCCCCGTGTTCGATGGCGTGGATGACCCGCTCGAAGTGCTGGGGGTGCCACGCAGTGGGTTTGTTGATGGCCTTGTGAGCGATGACCTGGACCTGATCATCAGCGAGTCGGCGATGGCCGCTGAGTCTGGATCAGGCTCCAGCCGGGCGCAGCGCCTGCGTGACATGGCCGACCGTGACCTGGTGGCACGCACGCTCAATGAGCGCGGCATGGTCAAGAGCTACAGCCGTGATGGCTCGCTCAACATCAAGTGCCCGTTTGAGAGCGAGCACTCTGGCGCCAGCGGTGAGACATCAACCCAGTACTTCCTGCCCAACACCAATGGCCACCTGCTCGGCCAGTTCAAGTGCCTGCACGCGCACTGCCTGGACCGCAAACGCGGTGAGTTCATTGCCAGGCTTGGCATCGATGAGAACGACACCATGGGCCTGGGCTTCGATCCGGTCGATGACGATGAAGTTGGCGATGGCGCGAGTGGCGACAGTTCGGGCAGCAGCGGGTCGGCCGGTGGAGCAGGTGGGGCTGGCGGTTCAGGAGGAAGCGGATCAGGTGGAGGCAAAGGCGCATCAGGGGCGTCGGGCGCGTCAGGCGCGTCAGGCGGCAAGGGTGCTTCGGGTCGTGGTGGTAAGGGGCCGATGGCTGCTATCCCCGAGCACAAGCACCTGTGTACCGACCTGGCCAATGCCAACCGCATTGCCAAGTACTACGGCAAGGCCCTCATGGTCATTGCCGATGCCTGGTACACATGGAGCGGCAAGCACTGGGTAAAAGACGACGGTGATGTCTGGCGTGATACGGCCAAGCTGTCCAAGATCATTGCCGGCGAAGAGGCTCAGTGGCGTGCCAAGCCGGCTGCAAATGACCAGGAGCGTGCTCGCAACCTGGCAGTGGCCGAGGCTTTGAAGAAGTGGGGCACGCAGAGCGAGAACACCAGCAAGATGAGCAGCGCCATCCTGATTCTGAAAAGACGCTGACGATTGACGCGTCAAAGGTGGACGCCAATGAGTGGCTGCTCAACTGCAACAACGGAACGGTGGACCTGCGCACTGGCTTGATCCGGCCGCACAAACCAGAAGACCGCATCACCAAGCTGATCGAGGTTGACTACAACCCAGACGCCCTGGCCCCCGTGTGGAACGAGGTTCTTTCCAAGATAACCATGGAAGACGGGCTCGGGGCTGGAAAGCCGTTGGCCAACTTCCTGAAGCGCTGGTTTGGCTACTGCGCTACAGGCTCCGTGCGTGAGCACAAGTTCCTGGTGCATTACGGCAACGGAAGCAACGGTAAGTCAACCGTGTTGGACACCATCGCAAAGGTTCTGGGTGGCTACTCAGGAGCCGCCGCCCCAGGGCTGATGATGGCCAGCAAGAACGACAAGCACCCAGCAGAGATCGCCGACTTGTTTGGCAAGCGCATGGTCACATCGCATGAAACCGGCGACGGTGGGCTGCTCCGTGAGGACTTCGTCAAGTCAGCTACCGGTGGCGACATCATCAAAGCACGCTTCATGCGCGAGAACTTCTTCGAGTGGAAGCCAACGCACAAGCTGCAGCTCCTGACCAACTACAAGCCCGGTGTGAAGGGGCAAGACAACGGTATCTGGAGGCGCATTCTGCTGGTGCCGTACCAGGCCCGCTTTGGAACCGCCGAGGAGTTTGCAGCGGGGCGAGCCACACACATCAAAGACACACGCATCGCGGAGATGCTGGACGGTGAACTCGAAGGGGTGCTGGCATGGATCGTGGCGGGCGCCATCGAGTGGTACAGGGACGGGCTGCAAGAACCGGATGTAGTCCGCCTTGCTTCGGACGACTACCAGGGTGAACAGGATCGGGTCAAGCAGTACTTTGAAGAGTGCTGCCAGTACGAGAAGGGCGCTGAGACACCACTCACCGGCAACTTCGGAATCTTTGAGTCGTACCGCTCATGGTGCAAGGACGCTGGCTTCAATCCGATAGCAAAAACACGTTTCACCAACGAATTGCTGCGCGTTGTGCCGCTTGCATCAGTGAAAGAGAACCGAGCCCGTGTTGGAGCCGCAGACCGCCGCCGCAAGCAGATTTGCTACGGAATCAAGCTGTTGGAGGACGAATGATGCGCAAAGTTTTGCAAGTTGGAGCTGATCTGCAAAGTTTTGCAGATTGGGTTCAAAAAATGTACCCACTGTACCCATTGTTTTACACGTTTTTCCAATTGTCAGATTACTGCAAAAACAATTTCAATTTAATTGCTTATACCGAAAACAGTGAAAAACGATGGGTACGTTGGGTACACAAGTTATGCAACTTTTTGCACGCCTTGCGTGCGCTGAATGGGAGTGACGGCAATGGATGACAAGTGCAATGGGATTATTCAAGGCGGCTTTGTGCGAGCCGACTACAAGCAGGTGGGCGGCAGCCACTACAAGACCAAGGCCATCCAGCCCTGGGAGGTGATCGAGCGAAATGGCATGGGCTTCTTCGATGGCAACGCCTTGAAGTACCTGATGCGCTTTCGTGACAAGAACGGCGTGGAGGACCTGCGTAAGGCGATCCACTACATCGAGAAGCTGATCGAGATGGAGTGCAAGGAATGAGCACGGCACCTATGGGGCTAAAGGCTCGCGTGGCGGCCGTGCTGGAGGCTTCTGGTGCAGTACCCCTGACCATGGGCGAAATCATCGCCCAGGCCGGGATTGACAAGACGCTGGCGGGGGAAGTGAGCAGTGCTTTGTACAAGCTGCGAAATGGTGGGCAAGTAAAGACCATCCGCGGTGAGTCGAGCAGCAAGAACGGACCGCGCTTTGTGCGTCGGTATTTGTGGGCAGTCAAGGTGGTTGCCAAGCCGGCACCACCGAGGTTGGACGTGCGGGCCGTCAGCCCGCTTCAGATGTTGGGGATTGGGAGGATCGGATGAGCGAAGCGTTTGATACGGATGAGGCAGAAGACCTGGACTTGATGCAGATATGCATTCCAGGGCAGCCGGTTAGCTGGGCTGGCATTACACGCCCAGGCGGTAATGTGTACCTGCAGGGCGATATACACGTTTTGGGCTCTGCCACCGCACTGATCAAGGCGGCTAAGGAGCATGTGCCCTATGTACCGGTGAGCGCAGTGCAGGTGCTGTTCCCCGCTGAATGGCTGGCTGCAGAGTGTTTGCACGACGCTGATCGGCTACGCGTGATCGCCAACCTGAGTGCATTTGTGAGGGGGCAATAACCATGGACCGTGAGTATTTGAAGGATGTACACCCCGAGGTGATCATGCTTGAGCCTGAGGGCCTGGATGTGGCCATCCTTGGCCTGATCGATGACGACGACAAGCCCAGGCTGTTGTACAGCATGAAGGGGCTGATCGCTGCGCTGCAGACGATTAACGAGGGTTGGGGTTATGAGGAGGCGCTGGAGTGGTACGACTTCAATATCCGCAGCGCTTACGTCGGGCCCAACACGCCCGTTTATCTTGAACTTGAATGGGGGGATTGAACATGGCAAGACACCTGACCGACCAGCAGGAAATCTTCGCCCGCGAGCTGGTAGCCGGCAAGACGCAGATCGATGCGTACCACATCGCATACCCCAAGTCCAAGGACTGGAACATTAGCGCGGCTTATACAAAGGCAAGCATATTAGCCAAGCACGATAAGGTCGTGGAGAGGCTCGAAGTCCTGCGCAAGCCTGTGGAGCGCCGGCTGCAGTATGGCTTGCAGACCGCCATGGAGGAGGCCATGGAGGCCTTCCAGGTGAGCAAGGCCAACAAGCAAGGCGGGGCCATGGTGGCGGCCGCCCAGCTACGCGCCAAGCTCAATGGACTGATCACAGAGCGCAAGGAAATAGCGGTCACGCAGATGGGCAACATGACGCCGACCGAGAAGGAGATGCTGCTGGTGGCCGCCCAGGCCCAGCTCGACCAGCTACGCAAGCAGGTCCAGCTTGTGGATAACTCAGTATCTGATGTCGAACCCAAACCGAATCCCTAATGCCAACCGCAAAACCTATATGAATCAACGACTTACCTGCTTGGTTAAGTTCCTACAGGAGGAGCTTAAAGGGGGAGGAGGGGGAGAGGG
>NMUI01000103.1 GCA_002221445.1 Phenylobacterium zucineum
TTTTCAGGACGGGGGCCTGGGTCGAGGCCTCGACCAAAGCCTGTGAGGCACCGGTCACCTGATCAGCATCCACCATCCCGCGCAAGGTACTGGCCAAGCTGTCCGACTTGAGGGTGACGCTGGCGGGCCAGGGGGCAGGCATACCGAGGCTATTGGTCCAAGCTGCCCCAGTTTTTTGAGTTGCGAGCCGGGTTTGTAAGGCCACCTTGAAACCCACCTGACCGCTCGCGGTCTGGCAGACCATCTGCACGATGGGGTTTCCACCGTCGGCATAGGTGAACAGGGCCGGTGCCGCCTTCGGGATCTCAAGGGTCCAGACCACTGCCGGTGTCTTGTCAACGGCCTGGGCGAGGGCGAGCGCGGCTATCAGAACAGGCATGTCGAGCACCTAGTACCACCTCCAGATAACAGCGAGCCCCCCCCCAGAGATTTTCAATTTTGACGGAATCGTCCAACGGGAAAAAGAGATCTAATTTAGAAAAGTCAGAGTGAATACCGTTCCAATAACCCGTCCTCCTTATCGAAACAGGTTCTAAAACGGGCTGAACTTCTGAACCAGGGCCACGCCCGCCGGGGTGCGCTGCGCCGCCGAAATGTCACCACGGCCGCCATAGCTGATCCGCGCCTCGGCGATCTGGGTATGTTTGATGGTGTTGGCTGAGGAAATATCTTCGGGTCGAACAATCCCCGCCACGGTCAACTGCCGCAGCTCTGCATTGGTTCGCACCTCCTGGGTGCCTTGAATGACCAGATTTCCATTGGGCAGGACGGCTGTAACCACGGCGGCGATGGTCAGGGAGATTTTCTCAGAGCGGTTGACGCTGCCCGCTCCGGCATTGGAGGATGAAGAGGTCGTCTCCAGGGCATTGGTGGGGCTAAAGGCCCCCGGCAGGATTTTCCCAAGGCTGGATTCCAGACCCAACAGATGTGGAACACCGGCCGACATGTCCGACTTCCGGGTGGCTGTGGACGAGTTGGACGTCTTGGCGCTGTCATCTATGTCGATTTGGACGGTCAGAATGTCGCCGATTCGAGCGGCCCGCTGGTCAATGAAGAAGGCCCTGGCCCCGCTGCGCCAGAGTGAGTTGGCCGAGGCAGGCTGGCTGGCGCGATCCGTATTGGCGGCCAGGATCACCTGATCGCGGGGCATCAGGGCCGACGGATAGCCCACAGGGGCCATTTCCGGCCCCCGAACCACATCCTTAACGGTGGAACAGGCGGTGAGGGGAACCAGGGCGAGGGCAGCGAATAGAGGCAAGCGCATCAGGTGAACCTTCACTAACGGAGTGCAATTTGTGTGCGGGCGGCGGCGCGGATCTGATCGGCCTGCGCCCCGACAACCACCTGGCCGGGGCCCGACGCCACAGCCTGGATGACTTTCTTCGACAATGTGTTCTGAACATCCACGGGCTCGCCCACAGCCGCGGCGTTTGTCGCCTTGGCCTGAAGGGAGAGGCTGATCCCGTCGGCCTGATAGGTGACGGTGACCAGATCGCCGGGCTTGATCACCACCTGGGCTGAGACATCGTGGCGGGCGGCGGCGCTGCCCATCTTAAGCGGACGTCTGGCGACCATGCCGATGAGCTGATCGGCGTCTGAAACGGCGTCGCCGGGGGCTGCCGCCCCCTTGGTCCACACCAGATCCTGCGGTTGGACCATATCTCCAGCCGAAAGATTGCGGGCGTAGGTCAGTATGTCGATATTTGATTTCGGGGCGGCGACATCCCGGCTGCTGACAATGATCCGACGCAGCCCGTCGTCATTGGCCCAGTCCAGTCCGTGGCGACGGGCCAGGGTTTGTACAAGCAGGGCATCTAACACGGTCGTCCGGCCTTCGCGCTGGGCCACCGCGATCTGGCCGGCTGATCCGGTATGGTCGAAAATCTCGTCGAGGGTGATGACCCCGTCGGTATCTATGATCTGGGGTTTCAGGTTGACGACCTGACCAGCGAAGGCCTGCGCGGCGACGAGGGTTATGCAAAAGGCGATCAGGACATGACGCATAAGCCTAGCCCTTCAGCTGGTTGGCTGCGGCAAGCATCTGATCGGCCGAGTTAATGACCTTGGAATTCATCTCATAGGCCCGCTGGGCGACGATCAGGGCGGTGATTTCGCTGACTGCGTCGACGTTCGAGGCTTCGGTATAGCCTTGTAACAGCGTGCCTATACCCGCTGTGCCGGGAACCCCGGTGGTTGGGGCACCCGATGCGCCGCTTTGCAGGAACATATTGCCACCAATGGGATCAAGGCCGCCTTCGTTAAGAAAGGTCGCTAATTCCAGATTTCCGACCGTGCTGGGTGCGGTCTGACCGGCCTGCGTCACCTGCACCTGGCCCGACTTGGAGATACTGATGTCGGTGGCATCGGATGGAATAACCACAGCGGGCTGCACCTGATAGCCGTCCTTGGTCACTAATTGGCCCTGATCATTGACCGAGAGATTGCCGGCCCGGGTATAGGAAATTTCGCCCGATGGCATGAGGACTTGCAGAAAACCACGACCTTGGATGGCAACATCGAGCTTGTTGCCGGTCTGCGTCATGGCCCCTTGTTCATTGATCCGATAAGTCGCGCCGGTCTTCACACCGGCACCGATCTGAATGCCGGTCGGGACGATGGTGCCCTGGTCGGAGGACTGCGCCCCGGCCCGCTCAAGGGTCTGGTAGAGGAGGTCCTGGAACTCGGCCCGCTGGCGTTTGAAGCCGACCGTATTCATGTTGGCGATGTTGTTGGAGATGACCTCAACATTCAGCTGTTGTGCGGCCATACCCGTTGCGGCGGTTCTAAGGGCTTGCATTACCTAGGTGTCCTTATTGTGCCTTACCCATTCGCTCGACCGAGCGACGGGAGAGTTCAGCGGTGGAGTCCATCATTTTGCCGACGGATTCGTAGGCGCGGGTCACCTCGATCATCCGCGTGATTTCGGTGATGGAATTGACGTTGGAATTTTCCAGGGTGGATTGGTGTACCACAGCGGTGGTCAGGGCCTGGGGCTGCTGGTTGGAGGTGTTGCGGTAGAGGTTGTTCCCGGCCTTATCCAGAGCCGATAAGGTGTCAAACTTCACCACGGCGACCTTTCCGATCCGCTCTTCGCCCTGGCTGATGGTGCCGTCCTTGGCAATGGCGACTGGGCCCTTTTGCGGATCAAGGGTGATTTCGCCACCACCTTCATCGAGAACCGGTTGACCGGCCTGGGTCACCAGCTTGCCTACATCATCCATCCGGAAGTGGCCGTCGCGGGTGTAGCGTTCGCCGCCCGCCGTGGAGATCTTGAAAAAGCCCGGGCCTTCAATGCCAAGATCCAGGGGGCTGAGGTATTGTGCAGAGCCGCAGGTGTGAAATCCCGGGCCACGCCAACATCCAGGGCAAATTTTACCGGCGTGGGACCATCCAGTGTGCGTGCCGGAGCCCCTGGGTCCGTCTCAACCATCAGGCTTTCCACCTTAAATCCGGTGGTATCCGCATTGGCGATGTTATTGGCCACGATGTCGAGCTCGTGGCGCAAAGTCATCTGCCGCGACAGGCCGACATAGAGGGCATTATCCATTCAATTCCGACCCGAAACCCGCTCCAGGGTGAGCCCATGCCGAACTGCAAGGATTAGGCCAGAAAATAAATGAATAAAATCAATAGTTAGAATGGTTAATTCTTAGGGATCGGCGAAATTTGCCCGGCATGTTTCCGCCAAGCAGAACCCGGAAAAAACCGATCATTAACCAAGTTCAAGGCATGAATGGGGCACCAGAGTCTAAGGAAACGCGCGCGTGTCCAGCAAGAAAGACGCCAAAGAGTCCGAGGACGAGATCCCGGAAGGCGAAGAGGGCGAAGGCGGCAAGAAGAAGCCGCCTATGATGATCATTATCATCGCAGCCGTTGTGCTGGTTCTTGCCCTGGGTGGCGGTGGGGCAGCCTTTTTCCTCCTCCAGCCGAAACCCGAGGCGGCGTCTGAAAAGGACAAAAAAGGCGAGCACGCAAAGAAGAAGGAAGAAAAGAAGGGTGAAAAGAAAGGGGAGGGCAAGGACGACAAACCGCTCATCGCCGTCAAGGAAGGGCCGGAAGGGGTCATCTTCGCTACCCTGCCCAATGTCGTGGTCAACATGCAAACTGCCGACGGTCGCCCGACGTTTCTGAAGCTGAAACTGACCCTCGAAGTTCCTGACGAAGAGACCGCTGAAGCGCTTGAGCCAGCCATGCCCCGTATGCAGGACATGTTTCAAACCTTCCTGCGTGAGTTGAGACCGGAAGATCTTCAGGGGTCGCAAGGATCTTATCAACTCAGAACTGAGATACTGCGCCGCGTGAATCTGGTGATTGCACCTGCAAAGGTGAACGCCGTACTGATTGAGGAGATGCTGATCAACTAGGCTCTTCACCTGGTTGTATGCCCCCCATGGCTGACGAAATCGATCTTCCCGCCAACACCCCCCCTGGTCCGGCAGACTGGGGTAATGACGACATTGCCGAGACCCTGGTCGGGGCAGAGCGCATCCTTGATCAGGATGAGATTGACAGCCTGCTCGGGTTTGATCTTTCAGATGATGATGCATCTGAGCGGTCGGGTATTCGGTCGATTATTAACTCGGCCCTGGTGTCCTATGAGCGTCTGCCGATGCTCGAAATCGTCTTTGACCGCCTGGTGCGGCATATGACGACGTCTTTACGGAACTTCACCAGCGACAATGTGGAAGTCAGTCTGGACAATATCTCCTCTATCCGGTTTGGCGATTATCTGAATTCAATTCCGCTGCCGGCCATTCTCTCGGTTTTTAAGGCCGAGGAACTTGAAAATTACGGCCTCCTAACGGTCGATTCCAATCTCATCTATTCCATCGTCGATGTGCTCCTGGGGGGGCGGCGCGGCACCGCCGCCATGCGCATTGAGGGCCGTCCCTACACGACGATTGAGCGGGTTCTGGTTCAACGAATGGTCGAGGTGGTCTTAGGTGATGCAGCCGAGGCGTTCGAGCCCCTGACCCCTGTGACTTTCACCCTTGATCGGCTCGAGACCAACCCCCGCTTCGCCGCCATTGCCCGTCCGGCCAATGCGGCCATCCTGGTCAAGCTTCGGATCGACATGGAAGATCGCGGTGGTCGTATCGAGCTATTATTGCCCTATGCCACCCTCGAGCCCATCCGGAAAATGCTGCTACAGCAATTTATGGGCGAGAAATTCGGTCGCGATAATATCTGGGAAGGCCATTTGGCCACCGAAATCTGGACCACTCAGATGGATGTTCGCGCCGTCCTGGATGAGCAGCAGATCAGCCTGCGGCGGGTGCTGGACCTCAAAGTCGGCGAAACCCTGATGCTCAATGCGACCCCCGACAGCATGGTTCAACTGCGCGCGGGGACGATTCCGCTGACCTATGGTCGCATGGGGCGTCGGAACCATCATATCGCCGTTCGCGTAGAAGCGCCCCTTTCCCCCTATGCCCGAACTGAATTGCAGAGGTCCTGATGAGTCTTGTCGCCATTGGCCTGAATGCCCTTTTATCCGCCCTCTTGATCATCGCCCTTTGGATGGGCTTTCGCCTGAATCGCCGGTTGAACGCCCTGCGCGAAAGCCATGAAGGTTTCGCCACAGCCGTAGCCGAACTGGACCGCGCCGCGCAACGTGCGGAACATGGCTTGAGCGCCCTGCGTGAGGCGACGGACGAGGCGGTGGATCTCCTCTCAGATCGTATCGAAAAGGCGCGGACCTTGGCAGCAAAGCTTGAACGCCAGGTGGACCGCGCCCATGAGCCCCGTATCCTGGACTCGCGCCCCTCGGCGCCCCGGGCAGGTGGTGAGATCGTGCCCATGCCCCGCCGTACACAAAACGCAGATCGGGAGCACCAGGTCTCCGAAGCCGACGTGGAACGTGTGGCTCATCGCCTGGGCTCCTTGCTTTCCGCCGCCCGGGAGGCCCGTCAGCGTCCACCGGCACCCCCGGAAGTGACGGCTGGCGCAAAGCCTTCGCGCCAAAAACCGGGATATGAGGATGAGCTTTTTGACGAAACGGCGGGGGCTGACGACCTGGTGCTTCGCAAGTCCGCAACGGGGCGTCGATGACCAAGATTCCACGCCTCCTGCCGCTGGTCGGTATCGCCGCCGCCGGGGTCCTTGCCGTTAACGCTCTGTCCGGTGCCGAATCCTTACCGGAACTGATGTCCGGCGCGCGGGCTTTTGCTGAGGACGCCGTCAAAGGCAAGGCCTCGGCGAAACCGACCGCCGACTCTAAGGCTGCCGGCAAGGTTGCCGATCCTAACGAACTGG
>NMUI01000104.1 GCA_002221445.1 Phenylobacterium zucineum
ACTTATCGGAACGCACTCTAGATAGCACGATCTTTTCATCCGCCCAGATTCCCGCAGGCGGGTTGCCGGACTCCCGGTGCGCGGGTTGAAAGAGATAGACCCTGTTTATGCGGTTGGGACGATTTCATCCGAAGGCGACAGAGGCTATGAGGGGGCATGGCCAAAGCGACCCCAGCTGATCACATCGATATTTCCATCATTGTCCCAGTGTTCAATGAAGAGGGTGCAGCACCGGCTCTGGCCCGGGAAATCGCCACCGCCTTTGCTGGGCGGCGCTATGAGATGATCTTTGTGGACGATATGAGTCGTGATGACACCCGCCGGGTGCTCACCGATCTGAAGGCCGAGCTGTCACATCTTCGTGTCCTGGCTCATCGGGCCAACAGCGGTCAGAGCCGGGCGGTTCGCAGCGGCATTCTTGGGGCACGGGGGGGCGTCATTGTGACCCTGGACGGTGATGGTCAGAACGATCCCGCCGATGGTCCTAAGCTCGTGGACGCCTTACTCTCCGGGGGGCCGAACCTCGCCCTGGTGGGGGGCGAGCGGATCAAGCGTCAGGATAGTTTCGCAAAAAAGGTCGCCTCCCGGTTTGGGAACGGCATTCGTAAGCGTCTTCTGAAGGATACCGCCAATGACACTGGTTGTGGGTTAAAGGCCTTCCACCGGGACGCCTTCCTGCGCCTGCCTTATTTCGACCACATCCACCGTTATCTGCCCGCCCTGATGCTGCGGGAGGGCTATGAGGTGGCTTTTCTGCCGGTGAATCATCGCCACAGGCAAACCGGGGCGTCTAAGTACACAAACCTCGGGCGGCTTTGGGCATCCCTGTCCGACTTGGCCGGTGTCATCTGGCTGCAAAGTCGGGCGCGTAATCCTGTTGGCGTCGACGAAATATGACCCATGATACGGGGCCCCAGGAACAGTTTGCCGGGTTGCCGGGATCCGACGTCGGGGATAACCCTCGTTCAATCTAAGCTCAGGTCAGGGCCGTGAAGATCAGCGTGACCACGGCAATATCGACTATGCGGGTAATCAGGGCGGTCATGGGCTGTCTCAATGCGAGGGTTTGCCTCAAGAGACAGCAAGACTCGGGCCAGCCGGATTCCGGCCTGCGAGAGTTGAAAATGTAAAGGCCTGGGGCGACTTTGCCTTTAGCCGAAGGGTCTGGCCAGAGCTTGTGGGCGAAATTGCCGTTTGGACCGATCAGACCTCTGTCTTTTTGAGCCCACCCTTGCGGGCGCGGCGATCAACCGGTCCCGACCATTCCGTGGTAGAATAGGCATTGTGCGCCGCACCGATCACATTTTGCCCGCCGCGCAGGCCGCGCTTTTGGCCGTCTTGACCCATGAGTTGAGCACTGAACACCGAGGCTCCGTCGGTGGTTTGTTCGGGGTCGTGGATAATGACCGGCCCGTTCACCACAGGCAGGTTGCGATCCTCATCAAGCGCCTGGGGTGATTCCACACCCTCCCGCTTTGGGCGAAAGGTTCGCCGAGGGCGGCCTGTACGGCGAATGGGGTCGATCGGCGACGTCATCGAAGCAGACCTTGGAGGCGTTTGGTTAAAAGTCCCTGGCGATTACGGCTTCGACGCCAATTTTTCAATTTGAGCCGACATTTCCTCCATACGCCTTTTCAGATCCGCAAGAGTCTCGTCTGCGGGTGATGCGGGCGCGGGATCAGGCACCTTGGTTGTGGGTGTTGCGTCAAAACGGCCCGGGGTGAAGGGACTGAACATCTTCATGGCCCGGTCAAACAAGGCGATATTCTGCCGAATCTGGTCTTCGTAGAGCCCCAGACCCCCGGTCTGGGTCAGGCCGGAAAACTGGTTGCGCATACGCTCCTGCTGCTCTGCGAAGGCGGACAAAGAAAGCTCAAGATAGGATGGCAGGAAGGCCTGCATGGAATTGCCGTAGAAGCCGATCAACTGGCGTAGAAACTGGATCGGCAGAAGATTTTGGCCGTCCCGTCCTTCCTCCTCGACGATGATCTGGGTGAGAACCGATCGGGTGATGTCTTCATTGGTCTTGGCATCATAAACCACGAAGTGAACGTCCTGTTTCACCATCTCCGCAAGGTGATCCAGGGTCACATAGGAACTCGACGATGTGTTATAGAGACGGCGGTTTGCGTACTTCTTGATGACCACGCGGTCATCCGCCGACTTGCCGGTCTTGGGGTCCGCCATAGCTGCTCCTCCTGAGGTTCCGCTCCGTGTCGGAACCATTCTTGCACCGCCGTATCGCCGATGCGAGCGTCTTCGCTAAAGACGAGAAAAGCAAGAAGTCGGATTCCCGCTCTTGCTCATTGCCCAGGGGTTCGAAATAGATAGACAAACCGCAAAAGGATCTCCCCATGACAGACGTCGTCATTGTATCGGCCGCCCGCACGCCGGTCGGTTCTTTTAATGGATCGCTTTCCACCTTTCCGGCCCACGAATTGGGAAAAACGGCGATCTTGGCTGCGATTGACCGCGCCGGCATCACTGCGGCGGATGTGGACGAAGTGATCATGGGACAGGTTCTACAGGCCGGTGCCGGCCAGGGTCCTGCCCGTCAGGCCGCCGTGAATGCCGGTATTCCCGTGGAGAGCCCGGCCTGGAGCCTTAATCAACTATGCGGTTCGGGGCTGCGCGCCGTGGCTCTGGGCGCGCAACAAATTGCCGACGGCTCGGCCTCGGTGGTTATTGCCGGGGGGCAAGAAAGCATGAGCCAGGCCCCTCACGCCGCCAATCTACGGGTCGGGACCAAGATGGGTGACATGGCTATGGTCGATACCATGACCCGCGATGGCCTGATCGACGCCTTCCATGGCTATCACATGGGGGTGACCGCCGAGAACATTGCCTCACGCTGGCAGATCACCCGCGAAGAGCAGGATCAGTTTGCCGTCGCCAGTCAGAATAAGGCCGAAGCCGCGCAAAAGGCGGGAAAATTTACCAGCGAGATCGCCCCGGTCACCCTCAAAGGGCGGAAGGGGGATGTGGTGGTCGATCAGGACGAATATATCCGCCACGGGGCGACCCTCGACAGCGTGTCGGGTCTTCGCCCGGCCTTTAGCAAGGAAGGGTCCGTCACCGCAGCCAATGCGTCGGGCCTCAATGACGGGGCCGCCGCCCTGGTCCTGATGAGTGCTGATGAAGCCGCGCGGCGGGGGCTAAAGCCTTTGGCCCGCATCGCCGCCTGGGCCTCGGCCGGGGTAGCGCCGGAAATCATGGGAACAGGCCCGATTCCGGCCAGCCGCAAGGCTCTGGAAAAAGCAGGTTGGTCGGTCAGCGATCTCGATCTGGTGGAGTCTAACGAGGCCTTTGCGGCCCAGTCCATCTGCGTGGTCCGGGACCTGGGTCTGGATCCAGCCAAGGTGAATGTGAACGGGGGTGCCATAGCCATCGGTCACCCCATTGGTGCATCGGGCGCGCGAATCCTAACCACCCTTGTCCATGAACTGAAACGCTCGGGCGGCAAGAAGGGTCTTGCGACCCTTTGTGTCGGGGGCGGTATGGGCGTGGCGATGTGCATTGAGGCCCTTTAAGGGCGTCGCGGCGATAACAAAAAATAGCTGGGAGCGACGGAAATGGGCAGAGTAGCGTTTGTTACAGGCGGAACCCGAGGCATTGGCCGGGCGATTTGCGAGCGGCTGAAGGCTGACGGCATGTCGGTCGCCGCGGGCTATTCCGGAAATGAAGACGCGGCCGCAGCCTGCGCCAAAGATCTCGGCGTCATGGTGGTCAAGGGCAATGTCGGCAATTTTGAGGATTGTGCCCGGGCGATCGCGGCGGTGACAGCCGAACTTGGCCCCGTAGACGTGCTGGTCAATAATGCGGGTATTACTCGGGACGGCGTCTTTCATAAAATGCGGCCGGAGCAGTGGTCCGAGGTTATTCGGGTCAATATGGACTCGGTCTTCAACATGACCCGCCATGTGATTGAAGGTATGCGTGAGCGCGAATGGGGTCGGATTATCAATATCTCGTCGATCAACGGCCAGAAGGGCCAGATGGGTCAAACCAACTATTCCGCAGCTAAGGCGGGGGTTATCGGCTTCACCAAGGCCCTGGCCCTGGAAAATGCCCGCAAGGGCGTGACCGTCAACTGCATTTGCCCAGGCTATATCGACACAGAAATGGTGCAGGCCGTTCCCGAAAATGTTCTGCAGGCGATCATCGGTCAGATTCCGGTCGGGCGATTGGGGCGCGGTGATGAAATTGCCGACATGGTGGCCTTCCTGGCAGGAGAGCACGCGGGTTATGTCACAGGCTCTACCCTGTCCCTGAATGGCGGTCAGTATATGGCGGGGTGAGGGCATCGGCAGAAAATCCAGGGGCACCCTGAGATTCTTTTTGGGTGTCCCAAAACCGCCCAAGTCGAAGTTTAGACTCTCAACCTTGATGTTCGCTTCGTCTATATATCTCATCCGGCGCATGGGGGTGATCGCCGCCTTGGGCGCGGCGTGTCTGGCCTCCTCGGCCCAGGCCCTGGAGCCCGGTGCCCTGCGCGACAGCTTGTTCGGGCCTAGACCCACGACGGCTGACCAGCATACCGGTCAGCCGGTGGCGCGTTATGTCAGTCAGGAAGGCGATGTCTTTATCCTGGACCGCAGCCAGCCTCACCCGCTTCTGAAGTTCGATGACAATCCCGAGGTATGGGTCCTGCGTCCGCAAATGGCTCCGCGCGGTGATGTTCTCTACATGAATGATCTGGGAGAGCCGGTCCTTCGCGCCACCCGTCTGGGCGGCCTAACCCTCTTCACCAATGACCGTCCGGGCGGCACGGCGGCGGCTGTTGCCGGTGCGGGGCAGGCCCTTCGTCTGGCGCAATTGGGGCCGCAGCAACTGCTGGAACGATTGGCTCAGGCCAGCATCAGGGCGACCCGGGCGGCCCGTCGCCTGATCCCCTTCGAGGCCGACGCCTCACCCGCCTCCTCAGCCCTGACGGCAGATGCGGCCATGGTGGCTGCTGAGGCCGTTGTCCGGATTACTAAACGATCGGATGCAAAAACTCTGCTGTCCAGAATTGCCAAGGTACGGTTGATCGAGGGGCGCAGAGCCAGGGCTGAGGTCAGCCAGGGTGTGGTGCAGGTCACCGTCTCCCCAAGCGATGGTCTTGCGGGTCGCCCCTCCTCGGACCGGATTATCGCCGCCGCGGGCGGGCGTTGAGTCTGCCGGGGCACCTTTCCCAAGCTGAGGTTTAGCCCTTGAAATTATCCTTGGCGGCGCGCAGGGCCGCAAAAGCCTCGTGTGGTACCAGATCCGGTCGCAGGTGCGGGGCTCGCAGGAATGGGTTGGTCGCCTTCTCAATGCCAATCGTGGTGGGGACGGTCCATTCATCCCGGCTTCGCTTGTGGAAAATCTCGTCGGTCCGGGCCTTGAGACCCGCATCCCGATCCACCGAGAGCGCAAACCGGGCATTGGACGCGGTATATTCGTGGGCACAGTAAACCTTGGTGTCGTCGGGCAGGGCAGCCAGTCTTTGCAGACTGTCCCACATTTGCCGGGCTGTACCCTCAAACATCCGCCCGCATCCGAGGGCAAAGAGGGTATCGCCAACGAAGGCCGTATGATCGGCTGCAGAATAGAAGGCGACGTGCTGGAGGGTATGCCCACCCGATTCGATGACTTGAAATACGGTTTCCCCAAGCGTGACCGAATCCCCGCCGCTGACCTTGCGGTCCACAGGCGAGAGCCGTTCCACCTCAGCAGGCCCGACGATTTCGCAACCCGTGGCAGCCTTGACCGCCTCATTGCCGCCCGCATGGTCGGCGTGCCAATGGGTGTTAAGGATCAGGGCCAGCGTCCAGCCCAGGGTCTCCAGCTGGTCCAGGATGGCTTTGGCATCTGGTGTGTCAATACAGGCCGCAAGGCCCGTTGCCTCGTCCCGGACCAAATAGCCGTAATTGTCGGACAAGCAGGGAAATTGGTGGACCGTGATCGACATGGACGCCTCAGAGAATTTGCAAGTTTAATCCTAGAACCCTTTCCCTTCAGACGGAATTGTTTGAAGGGACAAAAAAGGTTCTAATTCAAAAAGCTAGAGCGTGTTTCGATCCGATAACCGGGTCCCACTTATCGGAACACGCTCCTGATAAGGCTCGCGAACCGCGCCGACTAGGCCTAATTCTTCGCCATGCGTCGTGATGTCCTTGACCTCCGCCAATTCTACGCTTCGCGCCTGGGCCAAATTGCCCGGGAAATGACATCGCGCAAGATTACCGAAATCTGGGATGGTGCCCGGGGTTTGGATGTCCTAGGGGTCGGCTATGCTACGCCCTTCCTAGGCCCGCTCCGAGACCGGGCCCGCCGGGTGATTGCTGCCATGCCCGCCCAGCAGGGTGTTGAGGTCTGGCCGGGGCGTGAGCCCAATCTGGCGACCCTGACTGGAGAGACCAGCCTTCCCTTCCGCAATGCCCTGTTTGACCGCATTCTCATGGTCCATGCCCTGGAAGAAAGCCCTGATCCCCTGGCCCTGCTGCGTGAGGTCTGGCGGGTCCTGGCCCCCTCAGGGCGGGTGGTGGTGGTGGTGGCGGCGCGGAACGGGGCCTGGGCCAATTCCGAGGCGACCCCTTTCGGCCACGGTCGCCCCTTCAGTCGCCATCAGCTGGCAGACCTGCTGCGCGAGGCCGAGCTGGAACCCTCAGGGTGGACGCGCGCGCTCTATGCGCCGCCCATGGCCTGGGCGGCCGGCTGGGCGGAGGGGTTTGAGCAGGCAGGTTCCCGGATCTGGCCGGGCTTCGCAGGCCTGGTGCTGATGGAGGCGGTGAAGCAAACCTTTGCCGTAAAGCCCCGAGGGCATAGGGTACGCATCCCCCTACCGCGCCCGGCCCTCAGTCCTGTGCCTATAGGACGGGCACCACTGCCCCTAGGTCGCGCGATTGACGACCCTTTGGCTCAGAGCCCTTTTCCTTCGGACGGAATCGTCTAAGGCGATAAAAAAGGCGATTATATATTTTGCAAACCAGGGGACTCATGAGATGAAGGGATCATCTCAGGAGGCGCAAGGTTGTGTCCGAAGAATTAGAGAACGAACAAGTAGATCTAACGCTGGACGAGGTGATGGAGGCACCAGCGGTTTTGCGAACCGGTTCTACGTGACCGGTATGGGAACAAACGTGCGCATTTTATTCGGCGAGCAAGGTGGCGCAGGGAAGAAGACGTTCGCCAGGGCAGCTGTCGTGATGACCACATCCGACCTCATAGAACTGCGCGAGTTGCTCATCAGAGTGACGAAGGATGTCCAGACAGTCGAGGCCGAGCGGACAGACGTCAATGGCTAACACCACCGCGCCGTCTCTTAGCAGCGGCACAACGCGAGGCGGTGGTAACCGCGCCCAAAGCGCGTTCAAGAACCGACCGGGCCGTCGGATCATGAAGGAATATCCACTTACAGGCCCGGAACTAGTGCAACTGGGCGGACTCAGCCTCGCGGCAACGATTTGTTTCTCTATCGCTAGCTGGTGCGGCACCAACTGGTTCGATATCTACAAAGACTTGTCCATGAATCCGACGCTCGCGGCGCAGGCGCGTGGAATGTGGGAGGGGCTGCTGATCGCGTTCAGGGCCGCAACTATCGCGTTCGCCCTGCTAGGGCTGCTCTTTGTGTCGTTAAACGGCCTCACCATCAGACACATCATGAAAAGCACCGAACACAGCTAAGGAGCTAAGACTCGTCGGGCTTTGGCGGTCTAGGTGCCCTGACTACCACTCGCACCTTTTCCTCAAACGCTTTTTCATCCTCGTTCGCTTGATGGTCGCGGGCGAGGTCGCGGAATTTGTCGGGCTGAGATTTAGGCGGCGTTAGGTTGGCGGGCATAAGATTCCATGAACCTGAGGCCAAATGTCGCTCATAACTAAGTAAACATATTGCAGCGGGATTTCTACGTACTCGGCTATTTGTTGGGCTGTCAGCTTTTCCGCCAAATAGGCAGACATAAGATTTTCACGGACCCGCCAAGGAAAAAGCACTGCCAGTGCTTCATATAGGCCCATTGTGTCCGTGAGTGTCTTATAGTCTGCCGCCAGCTCGGATCCAAGCGGTAGGACAATGCGCTTCACAAGCCGCTCTACCTCAGCAGCTTCGGCGACTCTATTTGTTGGCGGGTCAAGGACATGGAGAAGTTCTTTGCAAGCAATTACACGTTGCCAAGGAACCTCTAAAGACTTTGAGACGTAAATGTCGCCAACTCGGCGAGGGCGATCATAGTCATGCGCCCAATCATCGTTGTAATCCCACGGTTCCCAGTGAACGAGTTTGCCGCGCAATTTGCTATCATCAAGTTCGACAGGCCAAAACCAAAGGTCATCGCGTATGCCGCCATCCCGTAGGAATGGAATGATATCGTCCTCAATATCTATCGGCGCAGCGGGGGAGGCTCCGAAGTGTCTGATAACATCAAGAGTGATCAAAATATTTCCCCCAACGAAAAAGGGCTCGACATAGCCGAGCCCTTCATCGAATCGGTAACTGAATTCCCGGTTACAGTGCCGCCAAGAACTCGCTTACGTCAACCTTTGCGCGCGTCGTTTTCGGCCAAGAGGCAGCCTCCAGCCCCGCTTGGCGCTGCGCCGCAGCTTTACATATCTCAGCGCGGAAGTCAGATTCATTAATGATTTCAGCCCCGCCGCGAGCAAAGCGGATATTTCGCAGCTTCATGTCCTGTTCGGAGAACAGGCAATCCCTGACGCTGCTCTTCTCATGATCAGACATAAAACGACCTCCAGTTTAGCTCTCTATAATTCCAACGACTGAACCAACAATTAACGGCCAATTAAGGCCGAATTAACGCAGCAGTCGAGCGCGCGGCTGCTAGCGCCATCGCTACGCAAAGTCCAGTCACAAAATTTCTCGGATAAGATAAGGCCTTACGGCTCAAAATGCAAGTTGTACTTGACATAAGTCGCAGAATCAATTTGGCCCGACTCATCCTCCCGCTTTCTTTCTACGTTTGCGGGCTACCGTTGATCGTGTCAACCGCAGCCCGATAGGCAGGCCAAGAATAATGTCAAGTGTGGCGCCGATGTTTGCTAGTGCGCCAACGTGATCGATGGCGCTTCTTGCCACCGCTCTGCCTGATTGGGCCGCTAGTCAGGCTGTCGATATGTCAATCTTTTCCCGACCACTCCCTTGACCGCAGCAAGAGCACGCTGAGTGTCATCTACGCCAAGCGCAGCACGGTTGCTGTATCTGAAATCGAACTCCGCCAGATACCGATGCAGGTGCTTCTCGCCGCAGTGCTGATAGACGCCGCGCATGCCGCGCTTGAAGATCGAGAACGAGCCTTCAATCGTGTTCGTGTGGATCGTGGGATCGGCTTTTGGCACATATTCGCTCTTGCCGTGGTTGACCTCGCTATGGGCCGCAAACTGCTTGCCGATCCGGCAGTAGTGGCCAGCCTCATCGGTCATGAGGTGAGCTTCACGAGACACGTTTGCCAAGACAATCGACTGAATGGTTTCTGGCTTCATATTGTCCAAGACCATGGAACGCTTGGCGCCCGTGGCGCGGTCTAGGAGGCTAAGAACCTTCATCTTGTGACCAATGCCTTGGCGAACAGGAACACCAGCGCGGCGACCGATGAACGTCTCATCGGCTTCAACCATGCCGCCGCCGGAACCGAACGGGGCCAGGTCACCGGAGCGCATGGCTTCGCGGATACGATGAGCCAAGAACCACGCGGACTTGTACGTAATTTCCAGGGTCCGATGCAGCTGGTGAGCGGACACACCCTTTTTGCTGGCTGTCATGAGGAAGATCGCTTGTAGCCACTTCGTCAGGGGCAGCTTGGATTCCTCAAAGATCGCGCCCATGCGGACAGTGAATTGACCCTTGCATTGTCCGCACTTCTTCAAGCCGAACCGAACACGCTTTTCGGGGTTGGGTTTGATCACCTTGATATTTTCGCAGCAGCCGCAGTGAGGGCAGACCGGGCCATTGGGCCAGATCATGCTTTCAACGAGGTCGAAAGCGGCCTGTTCGTCGTAAAAGTAGGGGCGGCTGAGAACGGACATGATCTTGATTCCTTGTAGGAATCTTATGCCACAGCCTCACCCAGTTTGCAAAGTATATAATCGCCATAAAAAAGGCTCTAATTCAAAAAGTTAGAATGTATATCGATCCGATGTCCGATTCCTACTTATCGGAATACGCTCTAAATCAAAGATGCCCGGGACTGGTCGTCATAGACACGCTTTGAGTCGGCTTCGGTTCGCCCTAGCCTTGATACATCTCTAACGCGGAGACTTCTCATGAAGATGATCATTGCGATCATAAAGCCCAGCCGCCTCGATGCCGTGCTGGAAGCTGTGACCGAGGCCGGGGCCTCGGGACTGACGGTCACTGAAGTCAGAGGCTATGGCCGCCAGCGAGGCAAGACGGAGGTCTATCGCGGGGCGGAGTACGAGGTGAAGCTCCTGCCGAAGGTCAAGCTGGAAATCGCCGTCCCCACAGACATTGCCGATGGGGTGGTTGAGGCAGTGGCCCGCACGGCCAATACCGGCAAGATCGGCGACGGCAAGATCTTTGTTTTGGACCTGGAAAAAGCACTTCGCATTCGGACGGGCGATACGGACGCAGCCGCCATTGCCGGTTAGAGCCCTTTGGACGACGTCGTCTGAAGGGACAGGCTCTCATTCAAGATGTTAGCGTGCGTTTCGATCCGATAACCGGTTCCCACTTATCGGAACGCACTACTAAAGCGTTTTGGCGAGGATGAAGTCGTCATAGGC
>NMUI01000105.1 GCA_002221445.1 Phenylobacterium zucineum
CCTCGGCGGCTAAAACCCCTTCGAAGAAATTACCCTAGAGCCTGTTCCCTTTAGACGGAAACGTCTAGGGGGATAAAACAGGCTCTCATTCAAGATGTTAGAGTGCGTTTCGATCCGATAACCGGTTCCCACTTATCGGAACGCACTCTAATGGCGGATTTGAGGACGGAAAACGACTTAGCCTTGGCGGTCTTAACCTCGGTTTCGACGAGGATAATCGGATCAAACATAACGGCGTAGAGCGCCGGTTGGGCTCTAAAAAAGCCGAAATAGGCCAGGGCGCAGGCACGGATCAGCATTGACAGAGTGGCACCGGCTGCGCCCGGCAGGGCCTGTTTCGATATATACTGATGACAGACAGACTTGGTTCGAAGCAGGGTTTGCCTTATCGCTCAAAGGATCGAGACCGGTCGTCATAAGTGCCGATTTTAGAGAACAACTCATGATTTTCCGAACTTCGGCTGCGATCGCTCGAGTTATACGGACCGCTGACATCGTCAAATCTGTCTAACACCTGACTTCAGTCCCGCAGTTTTTATCCGCAGCCGATGCGCAAACAATTGGCTTCGGCGTAATTTTGTCGAAATTCACTCATAAACGAAACCTCACTGAAAGGCTGAGTGTGGCAAACTGTCCAACTTGAAGCAGCGCTCCAAACCGTGTTCGAGTCGTCGGTTTCTTGCAAATGTCAGAGGACTATATAAATCAAAGGCAAATGAGCGAAAAGACTGCTATCCGCGGTAAATCGCCTCGATGAAGGATGAAGCTGTGAAAGACACCGTCGCAGAAGCAGGGCCGGACCCTATCGATATTGCCGTGGGCCACCGGATTCGAGTCCGTCGGAAATGGCTGGGCGTATCTCAATCGACCTTGGCGGAACATTTGGGTGTCAGTTTCCAGCAGGTTCAGAAATACGAGCGTGGAGCAAATCGCGTTTCAGCCTCCATGTTGGTCCGCATTGCCGGCAAGCTAGATACTTCTGTGGGTGATCTGGTGGGTGAGACCACCGAGCAAGGTGGTGATCCTTCGCTATTTGAAAAACTTGCCATACCGGGTGCTGTTCAACTTCTGGAAGCCTTCGCCAGCGTGAAACAGCCAGGCCTGCGGTCGGCCATCCTGAACCTGACCCGGTCCTTGATTGAAGAAGCCGACGCTGAACCCCAGCGCCGGGCGCGCTAATTCCGGTTATGAAAACCGCAGGTGGTGCAGGACTATGCCTGCGGTGGTCGCCACATTCAGCGAGTCAAAGCCGTCGGTCATAGGAATGGTCACGGTTTCTGAACGGCTGAGATAGGCCTCAGACAAGCCCGGCCCTTCGGCCCCCATTAGGACCGCGCGGCGGGGTGCAGGCTTCAGGTCGATCAGTCTGACCCGCCCCCGTGGGCTGAGGGCAAGGGATTGAAATCCCGCTGCTTTGTCTGAGATACGGGGATCGTTCGGGTCTGAAATGTCCTGAATAACAGTCATAGGCCCTGGAGAGATCCCGTAATGACACCCGTCAAGATATTCCTGCCGTCTGGTCCGTCTTTTTCGCTGGAGACCGTTGGCGACCACAGGTTTTCGAGTTAAGTTGACGCCAGCGTCACGAATTTAAGGACGCCCCGAGGGAGCATGACAATGAGCGACGGAAATCTGGACTTGGCTAAGGACCACCGGGCCCTTGCCTATAGTATGCCTCTGGATCAGATTAATCCGGCTCAACCGAAGTTGTTCCAGGACAATGTCATGTGGCCGTACTTCGAACGGCTTCGTAAAGAAGATCCAATACATTACACTGAAGAACACGAATTCGGGCCCTACTGGTCGATTACAAAATATAATGACATTATGGCCGTGGACACTAACCATCAGGTCTTCTCATCCGAGGGCGGCATTACCATCGCCAACCAAACAGGCGGTGAAGGGCCGCTGCCTATGTTTATCGCCATGGATCCGCCCAAGCATGACATTCAGCGCAAGACGGTCAGCCCGGTCGTGTCCCCGATGAATTTGGCCATGCTTGAACCGCTGATCCGTGAACGGGCCGCCATGATCCTGGACAATCTGCCCATCGGCGAAGAATTCGATTGGGTCGATAAGGTGTCCATGGAATTGACCGCCATGACTCTGGCAACTTTGTTCGACTTGCCCCAGGCTGATCGTCGCAAGCTCACCTATTGGTCAGACGTGGTCACCGCCGCGCCGGGACAGGGTCTGATCGACACTCTCGAACAGAAGATGCAGATCTCCGTCGAGTATCATGCCTATTTCACCAATCTCTGGAACCAGCGAGTCAATGCGCCACCGAAAGGCGACCTGATCTCCATGCTGGCCCACGGCGAAGCCACGCGAAACATGGAGCCGAGGGAATACTTCGGTAATATCGTGCTGCTGACGGTCGGCGGCAACGATACCACCCGCAATACGATTTCCGGTTCTGTGCTGGCGCTGAATCAGAACCCCGATCAGTATAGAAAATTGCGGGAAAACCCGGACCTGATCCCGTCCATGGTGTCAGAGACCATCCGTTGGCAAACGCCTCTGGCCCACATGCGCCGTATTGCCCTCAGCGATTACGAAATCGGTGGCAAGTTGATCAAAAAAGGCGACAAGGTCGTTATGTGGTACGTCTCGGGCAATCGCGATGAAGAGGTCATCGAAAACCCCGACGCCTACATCATTGATCGTGAACGCCCCCGCCAACACATCAGTTTCGGCTTTGGTATTCACCGCTGCGTCGGCAACCGATTGGCCGAACTTCAGCTGCGCATCATTTGGGAAGAAATCCTCAAGCGCTTCACTGAAATCCACGTAGTGGCAGAACCCAAGCGGGTCTATTCCAGCTTTGTGAAGGGTTATGAATCCATGAAGGTGGTCATTCCCCGCCGGGCCTAGAGCCTGATAGAACCTCAAAATTCCTACGCCCGTCGCTAGGCTTGCGCCAGCGGCGGGCGTTGTGCGTCCCAGGGGCCAGGGTCGCAAGAAAACATTCCATTCATGCTTAAGACGTATGCCTGTCGCCTGCATAGGAGCGTTCCATGAGCTCGCCGCTGCAATCGCGCGCCTGTATGGGGCCGCCCTGTTCGCCCCCTTATCACGCCAGGGAATGGCGGCCATGACCGCCTATGCCTGTCTAACACGCCAGCGCATTGATCTTGGCGACTACGCCATTCGGTCAATTCAGCCGCAGGACATCGAAGACATTCGGCTTTGGCGTAATGCGCAAATGGACGTGCTGCGCCAAGACGCACTTATTACGCCGGACATGCAGTCCACCTATTTTGACACCCAGATTTGGCCCACCCTAGGCGAAGCAAACCCCCGGCAGATATTAGTCGCCTTTCTCCACCGCGAGGCGCGGATCGGGTATGGCGGTCTGGTGCATATGGCCTGGCCCCACAGTCGCGCCGAGGTGTCATTTCTCGTGGCGCCCGAGATCGCCGCCGACGACGAGCGTTACCCCCAAGCCTTCGACGCCTTTTTCGCCCTGATCAAGACTTTGGCCTTTGACGACCTTGGCCTTAACCGTCTGACCACCGAAACCTACAGTTCCCGCACGAAGCACATATCCAGATACGCTGCTCAGGCTTTGTCGAAGAGGGCCGATTGCGCCAGCATGTCAAAATCAACGGGACCTATTTCGACAGCTTGTTGCACGGCTGCCTAGCGGCTGACCGCTGACCATGGGCAAGACCGACATCCGCGTTCGGCCAGCCCGGCCCTCTGACAGCCGAGATCTTTGGCTCTGGCGTAATGATCCACTGACCCGCGCCATGTCAAAGCAGTCTGAGGAAGTCTCATGGGAGGGGCACGAGACATGGTTGGAACGGACCTTGGCGGACCCCGCTAAGGCCCTGTTCATCGGCGAAATTGACGGCCAGTCCATCGGCATGTGCCGTTTCGACTTGGACCGGGACAAAGGTCAGTGTGAGGTTTCAATCAATCTCAACCCCACGCGCCGGGGACAGGGCCTGGCGACAGGGCTTCTCGCTGCAGGCCTGGGCGCGTGCGAACCAGAACGCCACCTCGTGTTTGTCGCGCAAATCCGACATACAAACATGGCCAGCCGCAAGTGTTTCGCCAAGAATGGCTTCATGCTTGAGGCGGAAACCGCCGACTTCGGTCGTTATACGCTCTCGCGCTAGAGCCTGTTCCCTTT
>NMUI01000406.1 GCA_002221445.1 Phenylobacterium zucineum
TTCTGCAGGTTTTCGGTAGTGAAGTCGGCCTCGGCAATCGCCTCGATGGCGGCAAGCGCGGCGGCAACCACCTCGCCACTGTTCTCTGGTAGTCCGGCCTTGGCGTCATCCTCGATTTCGATATCGTCAGCCGACTTGAACAAGAATCCGAGCATCCCGGGAGCCTCGCTGAGCACGACGATGCGCTCCTGAATTAGAGGCGCTGCAGCCGAGAGAACCCGCTGCTCGTGCTCGCTCAAGGTTGCGCCAACCACTCCGGCGCTCTGCAGGTATGGCACCAGGCGAGCCTCGAAGTCGGTTGGCGAGAGCAGACGAATGTGCGACGCATTGATGGCGTCGGCTTTCTTCTGGTCGAAGCGCGCCGGGTTGGGGTTCACGTTCTCAACGTCGAACGCCTCAACCAGTTCGGCAAGGGTGAAGACATCGCGCTCGTGGCTGATGCCCCAGCCGAGCAGCGCGAGATAGTTGAGCAGACCCTCTGGAATGAATCCGCGGTCGCGGTGGTGAAACAGGTTCGACTCTGGGTCGCGCTTCGAGAGCTTCTTGTTGCCCTCGCCCATCACGTATGGCAGGTGACCAAAACGCGGGATGAACTTGGTGATGCCCGCCTCAAACATCGCGTTGTAGAGCGCGATCTGGCGAGGGGTCGATGAGAGCAGGTCTTCGCCACGCAGAACGTGGGTGATGCCCATGAGCGCGTCATCCACTGGGTTCACCAGCGTATAGAGCGGCTGGCCGTTGGGGCGTACGACTACGAAGTCAGGAAAACTGCCGGCCGGAAAGGTGATGTCGCCGCGCACCAGGTCGGTGAAGCTGATGTCAACGTCTGGCACTCGAAGTCGCAGGGCCGGGTTGACGCCGTCTTTGCGGTACTTGGCGCGCTCAGCCTCGTCGCGCTCCCAGTTGCCATAGCCGAGCTGTTTGGCGCGACCTTCGGCCTCGTTGCGCGCATCGATGTCTTCGGCGCCCATGTATGACTCATAGATGTGGCCGCTGGCCTTTAGCTTCTCGATCACATCGGCATAGATGTGGCTGCGTTCGCTCTGACGGTATGGCTCGTTTGGTCCGCCAACGTTGACGCCTTCATCCCAATTGAG
>NMUI01000012.1 GCA_002221445.1 Phenylobacterium zucineum
CCAGAGGCCGAAGTCACCTTGGACGGCCTCCGCCCGTTAATGCTGATCGAGGTCATCCGCAAAGCCTGGGTAGGCGTCACCATCTCCAAAATCACTGCATGCTGGGAGCGCCACCACATACTCTCCCCGACCCAACACGGATTCCGCCGCGGACGCGGTACTGACTCAGCACTCGTGGAATTCATCAATGCAATGGAGCACGCAGAGGAACACCATATTCCACTGTACACGTCCAGTTGGGACATCCGACGCGCATTCGACTCCGTCTCGAAATCGGCCATGGAACTCAGCTGGGTCCGCCTGGGAGTCCCCCAACACGTCGCAGTATGGCTCGCCCATATGGACGACTCCGGTGCGACAGCCATTCGGTCCCCATGGGCCCTCACCTGTTGGCATAAACACAAATACTCGGGCTTCTCATCAATAGTCTCGGACCGACAACCAGCTACCTTCACACGCATCCGGGGCACCCCCCAAGGGGACGTCTCTAGCCCCCACAACTGGGCAGCGATCTTCGATATCGCGGCCAGAGCATTAGAACGAGGCCGCAACCCCGAGGATGCAGCCATAGCCCCGGGCGTCGACAACAAGCTATACTTCGTCGGGGACCCAGGATACGCTGACGACCTCGTCTCCCTCACGGCCACCCTAACAGGCCTTCAACGCACAGCAGACATCATGTCCGCTTTTGCGATACTCCTCGATCTGGAAATCTCTATCGCTAAACTCCGAGCAGGCGTCTTCAACGCCTCCTCCCATTCCTCCGAATACATAGTAATACATACAGCCGGCTGGACCCCTCACACACTGCAACTGAAGACCACGGGCACCATTAAACTCCTCGGGGTAGTCTTTGACATCGCTGGACCACAAACGACTCAAAAAGCCCTAACCAAACAACGACTTACTCGGGCTTGCACCATCATGGCATCGCAAAGGTCGATAGACAGCGTAGTTATGACCGCGACCATTAGTGCTATGACCCGTGCCTCCTATACCGCCACTCACTCGCCGTGGTCCAGCGCGGACAGTGTCTCCCTGGACACGCCGCTTAACCAGCTATACCGCCGAGTTACCAACAACTCTCCCACCTTCCCTACGGCACTCCTGTACATTCCACAAGCTCAGGGCGGCCTCGGCATCCCCCGACTATCGGACTACTTTATCAAACAAAAGTGGTCCATCATTCAACGTCTCATACTCCTGGGGGCCGGCCCAGCGAAGCGGCGCACGGTCTCATGAACCGAGCAGCCCGACGCTCCGGCGGGGAACCCTTCCCACTCGCCGGCGGTTTCATCGCCCCCCCCTTGGGCAAACCAACTTGGGCCTCAGCGATAGGATCTCTGTGCTTCAACGACCCACTGAAACCGCACCACGGACGCTACCACTCGGTCCTTGACGAACCACTTACAACCCTGACTCCTGATGCGCCGGGCGCCACGCGACATCGTGCACGTATCCTACACCGATCATTATACACATGGGGAGACCTCACCTGTCTCTCACATGCAGGACACCGCATGTGGGTGGATCCAGACCGAATGCACTCCCTCATGGGCTTCCCGTTCGACGCCGACCTCCCACCATGCCCCCTAAACTCCTTCTTCAACTTACGGCCCTTACAATTCTGGCTGCTCCGGGGTTCCGCCTCCCGTCGGGGTGGCCTTTACCGCCTCCCTCTCCTCCTATCGCTTGCGTCCCCCCTGGTCCTCACCCGGTGGGACACCTGTCGCCCCAAAAACGCACATGGCTCCATCCCAACGGGCACAATTATCACCCCTACCTCGGACACATGGGGCATAATGGCCACAGACCTCTGCCAGCATAGTTTCCCTCATTTCGCACATGGGGGCCGAGTCTTAGCACATACCAACCAGGCCGGCACTAGAGGAGTCGTACTAGCACACCTCCGGGACACCCCCTCAACTACAATATCTCCACCACCACTAAGTTGGGTGGACTCACTTAGACCCCGCCTGGCGCATCAACCCAGCTGGACAATCTACACGGACGCCGCTTGGCGCCCCACCTCTCCCACCACGACCGAGGCGGTTTTCTCCTGTGCCGGCACGCACGAGGCGCCGGATGCCTGCTTCTTCTACCTTCACACAGCTTATGGCTGGACCACGACCCCATCGCCATTCACTTCCGCACCCCACCTCTCACAGACGCGGAGGGAGGTTCAGCACGTCTCATCGAACTAGTCGCCATCACAGCAGCCCTTACACTCCTCCACAATCTCAACCTCGACGGTGAAGTCGTCACGGACTGCCAGAGCCTTGTCACCATACTCACAAGACCTCATACCATCAAACACCACCTCACCCGCCCCGGAGCAGCACTCCTTTTACGGTCACGCAGGTGTCTCGCTCCTAATCGCACCATACGCTGGACGAAAAGCCATCCAGAAGCATCCAAGACGCCCAAACACGCATGGAACCGCGACCAGTGGGGCATCTACATTGCCGACCATATTGCGACGAGGGGACAAACCCCGCCGAACACGCCCCTCCGCTTTCCGGACCCCATTATCCCCATTACGATGGACGACATTCTTACCAGCTCCACCAGCCAGAATGACTGGTTCTGGGCGACGAACACACAACGTCCAGAACTCGGAAGCCTACGGGCCATCATTGGGAACCGACGACTGGCGGACTACACCCGCCACAGAGACATCTCCCGGGCCCGCCGCGACGCCCCTCCAATCTGGCACGGCTCCTCATC
>NMUI01000407.1 GCA_002221445.1 Phenylobacterium zucineum
GTGCGTGCCCGCAAGGCCACCGAGGCTCGCATTGCCGCGACCCTAGACGGCGGTGCTCGCTTTGTTCCAGTGCTAACCCGAAAGGGTGGCGTCGGCAAGACCACAATCAGCACCCTGCTAGGCATGGCGCTCGCCACCGCCCGTGAAGACCGCATCATCGCGATCGACGCCAACCCAGACCGCGGTACCCTGGCCGAGCGCGTTAGCAAGAACACTCGCTTTACCGTTCGTGACGTGGTCAACCGTGCCGCCGCGATCGACGGATTCACCGACTTCTCGACCATGGTTTCGCGCGACGTGACACGTCTCGACGTTCTGGCCTCGGACTCAGACCCTATGTTGTCTGAGGCGTTCAGCGAGGGGGACTACAACGTGGTTGCCGACATGGCTGCCCGCTACTACTCGATCGTGCTTACCGACTGCGGAACCGGCATCGTGCACTCGGTCATGCGTCCGACGCTTCAGCGCGCTAACGGTCTCGTGATTGTTTCTGGCGGTTCGGTTGACGAGGCTCGTCTGGCATCGGAGACTCTAACCTGGCTAGAGGCCAACGGGTGGGGCGACCTGGTTCGCGGCGCCGTTGTCGCCCTAAACACCGCCACCCAGGCCACCAGCCTGGTCAAGCTCGACGAAATCGAGCAACACTTCAAGACGCGTGTTCGCGCAGTGGTGCGTATTCCTTACGACGCGGCCCTTGCAGCTGGATCGGTAATCAAGTTCAACGAGCTCAAGCCACAGACCCGCGAAGCCGCGCGAGAACTGGCCGCCCTCGTCGTTGACGGCCTCGTAGCCCAGCAGCAGTAGTACATTGGCGGTTCGTGAAATCCGCCTCTTCGGCGATCCCGTTCTCAAGTCTGAGTCGGCTACGATTGTCGACTTTGCGGCAGCCGAGGGACTCATCCAAGACCTGATTGAGACCACGCAGCTGCCCGGTCGCGCTGGTGTTGCTGCGCCTCAGATCGGCGTGAACCTGCGCGCATTTTCATACAACGTGGATGGCGTGGTTGGCTACCTGATCAACCCGCGCATCACAGAGCTATCTGGCGAAAAGGTGCTTACCGACGAGGGTTGCCTTTCGTTGCCTGGGCTTTGGCACCCGACGCCGCGCTACGAATTCGCCCGAGCCGAGGGCTATGACCTAAACGGTAGCCTGGTCGAACTAAGCGGCAGCGGCTTGATGGGGCAAATGCTCCAACACGAATGCGACCACCTCGACGGCCTGGTTTACCTCGATCGACTCGAACCGGCGCAGCGCAAAATAGCCATGCAAGAGGTTCGCGACAGCGACTGGTTCTTGAAAAACTAGTTGGCCTTTGGCACGTCGGCGGTGCGGGGCGGAGTGCCATAGATTTCGTCAATCAGCGGCGCGAAATCACGGATGACGATATTGCGCTTGACCTTTGCCGAAGGCGTGATGTGACC
>NMUI01000106.1 GCA_002221445.1 Phenylobacterium zucineum
ATCTGCTCCTGCTCGCGCGAAAAGCAAACAATGCGGCGCGCAATCAGTCCGGCAATCTGCACAACGCCGTAGCGCCCTTGCGGCCCGTCAATCATCAGGCTGTTGCGCTCATTATCCTCACTGGCCTTGTCGAGATCGGCATTGAGAAACAGGCCGGGCTTATAGGCAATTTTGGTGATGGTGCCGGGCACAGGTGCGCGATTCACATGGCAGTCAAACACGCTCATAAACACCGAAACGCGCAACATGGGCACAGCGCCCAGACCCAGCTCCGGCGGTGGTGCAAAATGACCGATGCTGGAGACGATGCCGTCCGCAGGCGACACAACCAGCCCCTCGCGGACCGGCGTCATGCGCTTCGGATCACGAAAAAAATAGGCACACCAGAGGGTTGCGAACAGGCCGAGCCAGCCGAGCGGACTCCACAGCCAATGCAGCAGCACGGCGCCAATAGCAAAGGCCGCAATGAAAATATAGCCTTCCGGATGGATGGGCGTGATCTGGCGGCGGATAGACTCCAGCATATTCATTAAGGCAACCCTATTCTTGCATCGCATGTTTCAGTTGCGTCTTTTGACACCAATCGGGCGAAAAGTCACGAGGCAAATGGCTATAGATATTGGGTTAAATGTTTAAAAGCATCAATAATCTTCCAAATAAAACATTGCGGTCAAAAATGAACAATTATGTTCATAATTATGAAAAATCATTATCAAAAAATATATTCAATATATAAAATATATCATTTTAGAATATTAATAAACATGAGGCAGCATAAATGCAAATGCTTGTAAAAACAATCATCCTGCTGATTGTGCAGATTTTTTGATTTTTTCAGTGAATGCACAGCAAGTTGCGTCAAGAGATCAGATGATCATCCAAATTGCCGCATCACTCGAAAATATAACCACGCTCGTCAGACCCAACTATGATGGGGTTGCAACTATATGGGATGGAAACAGGTTCATCCAATGTCGCACCATGCCAAATCAAATTTTCCGTTGCGAATCTGCTGGAACTGTTATGCAACCATCTCTGATGACTGTTTTAACCCCCGCTCGTATTGAGCGGCTAGCAACACTGGGCTGGGAAATTGACTCTAGTTTTGGAAATTGGGTGCATGTATTCCCTTCAGATCAGAAATTGCAAGATGTTGCAGACCTCCTTCTTAAAGCGCTCATTCAAGGTTATGATGCAAAGATTGACACGATAGAAATCAAAACGGATTGGGTTTATCATCAAATATGTATGCCGCGCGTAGGACCAAGGCAAAATCTCGCTGGCAGCATTGTTACGAGCGCAAGTATGATGCCAACAGCCATTCGCGGCTGTAATTATGTGAAACCTGTGACGGTTTCATCCTTCCAAGACTTAAAGAAACTTTACGAAAAACAGGTTATCGGGGAGTCTCAAAGACTACGCATAAATATTAACAGGGCTATACATTTTGTAATCTCGACAGATTTTGGCTATGTGCAATGCACAACCAATATCAAACCGGATGCCATTTTTTGTGAAGCTGCCTCAGCATTCAGTTGGGCGGCATTAGAGTCAATACTTACACCTCAAAGAATTAACCACTTACACGAACTTGGTTTTTCTGATCCAGGAACATCGCCAAACTATTCAAAGATTTATCTCCTCGAAAAATATAGTGATACAGATATTGCCCATGAACTTCTAACGATTATCTACGAAATATATGGGTATCACGGAACATCAAGTCTGCAAATAACTACCGAATAGCGAGAATATTTTGCGATTAATTAAATTCACCGCAAGACTGATCATGCGGTCATCGACAGGTTTGTTCAAGTAAGTGGCGAGATTGCCCCGCTCCTCCCAGGCTTTTGTCCTGCAAACGCACCCTGCATTAGCAACAGCGCCAGCAGGCCGGTGAGCCTTAAAATTTTAGGAAATTGCATCAGATGCTCTCGTTTGCATTATAAATATGCTCAATCCTCAATGTCAGAGGTCAAACCACAACCAGCGCTGATTGTGTTAAGCCATTGGTGAGCATAATTCGACAAGCGTTCCATCCGGACACCGGACATAGGCAACAGTTTGCCCCCACGGCTTAGCCACGGGCGCTTTGATCGACTCTGCTCCAGTCGCTACAGCTTTGGCATAGGCTGCGGCCACATCGTCACTCACCAGCGCAATTTCCATTCCCAAAGGCTTGACGCCATCAACCCTCACATAACCATCTGGCATATTACTCTGGCCAAGCTCATGTGCGGCGAAGGCTAAGGTTGTCGCGCCTGTTTCAAGTTCACCATAGTCACTTTCGTGGATAAAGCGGCGCTGGATACCAAAAGCCTGTTCAAAAAACTCAATGCTTTTTGTGATATCCTTTGTATAAATAATAGTATATCCGAATTTCATATATCCACTCCCTTAATCTCACAGAACTATATTCTTGACGTCGAAAGTATAAACATAGTCCAAATTACTCCCGCTCAATCGTGCTCGGTAACTTACTGGTCACAGCATAGACTATACAGCAGACATATTGAACCTAATTGTTGACATGTAAATTCGACATAAATCTAAAGCATGTTGTTTTTAACCAGAAATGTGCTGCGAGCATCCCTTCTCCCTTTGGGAAAACGATTAAGATGAGGGATATTTCATGACTCACTGCCCCTCACCCCAACCCTCTCCCCGCAAGCAGGGCGAGGGAGCTGATTCCGTTTCAATGCAACAGACTTCAAGCGCTTGCAACGGTCAGATGTCCAAGCTCTTCTTTAGCTGGGCGAACCTTAATTTCAATATCATAGCCCAGTCGGGTAAGGCACTCCATCAGCTTACGCTCGGAGAGATTAGCAAAGTCGCCCCGCATCATGCCTGACACCTTTGGTTGCGCAATGCCCATGCGCCTGCCGGCCTCTTCCTGAGTCAAGCCAAGGCGGCGCACAGCACGGATAATCTCAATCACCAAGCCAGACTTGATCTTCAGTTTTTCAGCATCAGGCAGGCCAAGATCAGCAAAAACATTGCCGGAACCGGTTTCAATCTCGATGCCCTCAATCATGCGCTTGGCCATGTTGCAGCTCCTTTGCCCATGCCTCGGCCACTTTCAGCCTGGCACGAATGATGTCCATATCCGCTTGCGGCGTGGCGATGCCGCTTGTGCTCTTCTTTTGAAAGCAATGCAGGACGAACACCGCTTCTGCGAATTTCACTGTATAAACAGCCCGATACGTGCCGCCGACATTGTTCTCAATGATTTCAAGAACACCGGCACCGCCGAAACCTTTGAGCGGCTTGGCCGCATCATGCCGCTCACCATGCTGAGCAAAGTCCAATGCGTGGCCAAAAAATTTCCGCACATCAGGCGGAAGCGCAATCAGGTCTTTTTTGCTCCCGCCAACCCATATCAATGGCTTATCTTGCTGTACCATATAAATATATTATACCATTTCAGATATGAAATCAATTTATACAGACGCCGGACGTGACAAAACTATAATCACTCCCACTCTATTATCAATTGACATCCTAAATCATTGAAATAACACAATTAAAAATATTTTTTACGGCGATATACCGTCAACCGTCCCGCCAAAACGGCCGGCTTTTGAAATCATTGGGTTTTTCGGGAAAACCCCAAAAACGGTACTTTCGGGGACTATCGTCAAGCGAGGGATGCAGGAAACAATCCGTCTCGATCCGTGCATTCCGCCGATTTCACGAGCTCACCCTATCACCAACATGTCCGATTGTCACGTATGCCGCCCGTATTCGGTGACAGGCTCGCCCACTGCGGCGCCTCCCATCGACGGCCGTGGCTTAGTAGCGAGCAGTGCTAAAGCGAGATTAGCTCGACCGAGCCGCCCATTCCCGCCATCAAGCCCTGCAAGCGTGGAGCTTGCGTCTTCGGTAGCGCGATAGCCAGCAACCGCTGTGCCCTCGACGCGCCAACGTAGATCTTCCGAGCTTCCTCGTTGTCGCCGTGAGCGGCTCCGGCCAGGAAATCGATGATGCTCTTCGCTGTCCTGGGCGACATCACCACGCAAATTGCCGGAAACTCCATCCCCTTGACGCTGTGGATTGTGCGGGCCGGATGGCCGGCCGCAGGCGCGACCGAAAGCGCCTTGTCCAAGTCTCCATTTCGGCGAAGTCGCTGATTGATCGATTGGCCACCTGCCGGAAGCAGTGGGGCAAGCAATCGGCGGGCCTCGTCATGCCATGCTTCCGCCGTCGCAAACCGATCCGGTGTGAAGCGGAGGGCTTGAACCAACGCAAGCGCTTCAGGCCGCCACGACTCCGGACCGATTTCACTATCGACTATGTGCTGGTGATAGGTCTGCCCGTCCAACTGCCCACCCAACTCAAGCATAATCCGATGAACGTCGACTAGCGCCTCCTTCCTGCTGCCGACTTCGAAGGAAAAGTGGAAATCACTTACCGCGACCGCCAGCCTGTAGCTCAAATCGCGCACCCCTGAATCTTGAGGGTGTCCGAGCGCGTTTGCCCCCGTCCGCCGCGTCGCGGAAACAACTGGACAGTCTCGCGCGTCGAGTCCCATCGCGGCTGTCAGTTCCTGAAACCTAGCGCCAATCGATGACGGAACGCCCTTGCCGGAGTAGGACAAGATTTGAACAGCCGTTGGTTCCTCACGATGTTCTCCCAGTGCCTCATCGACCACCGCGCGCTTGTCCGGCGCACGCAACGCCACCACACCCTTCGCGATGTGCTTGCTGGAACGGAAATTTCCGCTCATGGGGAGACGCTCGGCTGCGCTGAAAGTCTCTGCGAACTGACCAAGTTCCTGCGTCACACCGCCCCGGAATCCGTAGATCGCCTGGTTCGGGTCGGAGATGACCTTGACGGGAACGCCGACCGCACGAAACCAGGCGATGATCTCAAGGTCCGCCGGATTGCAATCTTGCGCCTCGTCAACGATTAGCTCCAGGAAGCGCGCCGCAAATGCTGGCCCGAGGATCGCGCCGCATGCCAGATCACGCAACCGGGCCAATGCCAAGGAACGCGCATCGGCAAAGTCGAGTTCGCCGCGCTCCAGAAAGCGCGCGCGCATGTTTCGTGCCGTCGTCTCATGCGCTTTGATTTTTCCGCGAAAGCCGTGGCGCTGAATCATGGCCGGGATTGCGTTGCCCGTCACCCGGTCGAAGCACTCCAGCGGCAGAGCCTGCGCGGCCGCAAACGGCTGTATGGTGCGATCATCCTTGTCGGGGATCAGTCTCGGCTTGGCATCGCAGCCGTCGACGCCGAATGGCGCGATGAGGAATTGCCATAGGAAAGCATCGAACGTCCCGATGAAGTGTGGGAACGCTGGGGTCTCTACGAGCCCCTCTCGACGCAACCTGTCCTCCAATTCGGAGACGGCGGCGATGGTAAACGACAGAAAGGCGATACCGCGACCCGTTGGCCTGCCGCCAAGAAGCTTCCGCGCTCGCTCGACCATGACGCGGGTCTTCCCCGCGCCGGGGCAGGCAGCGATGAACGCTGAGCCCGTGTGCTCGATCACCCGGCGCTGCTCCTCGGTCGGTTCGAACACCTTGGTGATCATTTCACCAAGGCCTCAATCGCCGTCTTCAGATAGGCCGGCACCGTGAAGGCCGTGCCTTTATTGATCTCCTCCGCGACAAGTTGAGCAAAGTCGCCTTTGCGCGTCGTCTCGAAGAGCTTCTGGATGGCAATCGCTTGGGCAACCCCAGCTTGCGCGATCGCTGCGTCCCACTTGTCACCCGAACGCGTGTGAAGCTTGAGATAGACCTCCTTGAGAACCGCGGCGTTGCCGGCGCGGACTAACTCTGTTTCGAGCGAATAGTCGTTGATCACGACCTCGAGCAGGTCGCCCGCACCGAGTTCCACGGCAAGCGCCTCCAGATCGCGCTTGCGCGCGGCGCCGGGTATCATCTCCCCTTCCGCCACTTCTCCACCATCGCCATCCGTCAAAACGACGAGCCGATCCGCGATCCGGACTTCGTTGAACGGCGAAAGGAGCAGCTTGGTGTAGGGCCGGAAATCGACCCCGTCGATCGGCACAAAGACGGCCGAACGGAATAGGCGAAGCTTATCGGCATCGTCCTTCAGGACGATCTTCTTCGCCATGACAGGAAGCAGTAGCGCTTCGGCGATGCCTTCCACCAGGAGGACGCGGCCGCCAAACAGGAACGCCGATTTGGTCACATCCAGATAGCGATCGACCTTGCGGCGCTCCACCGGGTCGAGTGCCAGCGCCGCTAGCGGGATGCAGCGCGTTAAACGGCGCGCGCTGCCAACCGGCATGATTGGATTCGGCTCGATCTCCGGCATCATCGCCGCGGGGACACCGGCGAGGGGTTGCGGCTCTTCCTCTGCTCCAGCCGGCGCCACCCCTGCAGGAGCGGGAAGGAATGAGCGGAAAAAGACGAGTTTCTTGCTCTCCACCCACGCCGACAGATTCGGCGAGTGGGTCGCCACGATGACCTGCAATTCGCCCGCAGGTCCGTGGTGGCCTTCCCGCGGTTTGCGGGATTTCTCGGCCTGCTCGTCCAGGAAACTCAGAACCGCAGCCTGAAGCTGTGGATGCAGATGCGCCTCGGGTTCCTCAACAAGGAAGAGCGTTAGATCAGCGTCGTTTACCTTTTCCAGTTCGACGGCGATCGTCGCCATGTAAAGAAGGTTCGCATAACCATGTCCCGAGTAACGGAGATCTTCAGGTTCGATGCCGTGATCTGCAAGTTTAAAGCGCAAATCACGCGCGATATCGATCAACTTCTCGTCGCTTGCAAAACCGAGTGACGCTGCCTGTCGCCTGACGCCGGCCGTCAGCGCACTGAGCCCAATCTCGACGGCTCCACCGACCTTGCCGAGGATATCAGCTTCCGCCCCGCGCCGGAGCGTCTTGGCCAGCGCCTCCGGGTCACCTCCCTCCAGGAAGTGATTTAGGAGAGCATAGATGCGCGTGGGATTGCCCGAGGCAAGCGCCCGCTTCGCGTCACGCAGAGGCGGCAGATAGACGTGGCGGATCATCTCGTGGCATCCCGGCTCGGGATTGCCCTGTTGATGCCCTGCCCAAAGCGCAGGCCGAACCGGAAAGCGCCCGGTCGTCTCATCATACTTCAGACCGAAGATACACCCGCTAATAGCCGCATCGGTTGCGGCCGATATCATCCGACCTTGTTGAGCAGGGCTCAACTCCGTGAATTTCGCGCTGACCTCGAATTTCCGCTCCGTGCTTCCAAATCGGATATCAGTCGTTTCACAATAAAGCTCCCGGCGCCCGCCCAACGGCGCGGTCAGGAGGCGGATCGCATCAATAGCGTTGCTTTTGCCGCCGTTATTCTCGCCAACAAAAAGTGTCAGGTCTTTGCAGAGCGGAATTTCAGATTGCTCGAAGGAGCGAAAATTGCTGAGAATAACTTTTTCAAGATACATAGCCCCTCCGCGTCGTCACACCGTTTAACGGCGTGGCCCAGTCTTTGTTAGCTTGCTCGATTAGCCCGGGCTGCGATGTCAGCGCATCGCGCCATAAGCGCCTCGAAGGGTTCGGCGTCGTCGAAGAGCAGCCCATCCTCGACCATGTGGGCATAGTCCTCCTCCAGCGCCTTCGCACCTTCGCCGACCGGCACGAGCTGCAAGCCGCCGCTGACGGCCGCTGCGTAGTCAATCGGCGTGCGATCGGCGGCCTTTTCCGCGAAGAACATCGACTTGTGCCGGGCGACAGCGTTGGCCAGATCGCGATCGGCGAAAGCAGCTTCTGCGAAGCCGGCTTCATCCAGCCGGACAACATCGTGCCAATGCCGTGCGAAGCGGTCGCCGCGCAGCCGCTCCTGGAGGCAGAAGACATGGATGGCGGTCGCCTTCTCCCAAAAGGTTCGCTCCGCGTGCATGACCCGCGGCCGGGCCGTCGGGAATACCAGCCCGTCGATCAGGCCAGCCGCATCGCAGACGACTTCGCGGAGGCTCGCCGGCTCACCCGTCGATCGAGCGCCGAATTCCAGCATGACGCTCGGAGCCACGTAACCGGACCCGGCCGCGGTCGCCTCATAGTCGATGAAGAGCTTGTCATCCTCGACGCGGATGGCCGCCGCCAGACCTTCGGCGACCAGAGCTTTTGCGATCACGGGCTGCACGGTTTCCGCGACCCAGGCCGGCAACCGCCGACGGACCTCGCTCGACCAGCGTTTCTCTTCGCTCCGCGTTTTCGGCAGACCCTCGCCATTGTCCCCGACAAGATCGGGCGCGATCGCTCGAATGTCGTAGGTCAGATCCACGTCTTCCGAAAACCGGCGAATGACGTGATAGGCTTTCGACAGCGACGTACCGCCCTTGAACACCAGATGTTCGCCGAGCGGCGCGGCGTAGAGGGTCGCCAACGCCCACACCACCCACACATCCTTTTCGAGCAGATGGGTCGGACGGCCCGAACGATCGGCCGCGACACCCAGCGCGTCGCGCCGGTCCTCGGTCGAAAGCTGGAGAAAGACGTCAGCCATACGCCGCCTTTCCGACGCTCTGCGCGAGCCATGTCGGAAGCTGCGGCGCGGCGGCGACCAGTTCGCCGAACACGCCGGGCGGCATCTTCCTCTTCAACGTCTTGAGCGCCGTTTCTGCTTTTTCCGGGCCGAGCCAGGCCAGCGCCCGCACGGCCTCTCCTGCCGGCCGGTTAGCCAAGGCCAATTGCCAGCGCGGCGCGTGCCGCAATTCCACGACCTGCTTGCCGAGGTGCATCTTTCGGCTGCGCCCGGAGGTCAGATAAACCGAGCGGACGGGCACCTGCGTCGTCAAGCCAAGGGCGTTCGCCGCGGCGGCGCCGTTCGAGACGATGATCTCTCCCTTTTGGGCTGCAAGGGCTTCGACAGCCTGCTCGACCGAAGGCGTGCGTGTGCCGAACCGGCTGGCGATGGGGCGCAGATAGACGCCACGACCGGCGCGGATGAGCTGCCCGCGCTCCGTCAGGCGCGACAACGCCTGATCCACGGCCGCCCGGTTTCCGAGGTGCAGCAGACTCTTGGCGGACACAGGAGCGCCTTCGGGCAAGCCGGTCGCATGCGACAAAATCTGTTCGGTCAGCCGAGTCATGATCTTTCTCCTGTTAGAAACATACCCGATTTTCTGACATTTTTCAAGGAACCCTTCTGAAGGGACGGGACCGGATAAGGGGGAAAGCCTTCCCCTGCGGCCGAGCCAGGGTCTCGGCCCACCCCTTCTGCGGGGGAGCCCCGCAACGCCCCCAGTAGAGTGAAAGTGCAGACGGGATTTCCGTGACGGGTTGAGGACTGGAGAAGGGTCTCCGGCGCCCGTCGCGGAGAACCGCGATGTTCAGGAAAGACGCCAGCGCAACCCCCCGCTCGGATCGGGCGAGCCTGTACGACGACATCACCAGCAAGATCATCGCCGAGCTGGAGGCAGGCCGCTTCCCCTGGGTCCAGCCCTGGGGATCGGCCTCGGTCAAGGCGCCCCTCACCATGCCGAGGAACGCCGCGACCGGGCGGTATTATTCGGGGATCAATGTGCTGATCCTCTGGGGTGCGGTGATCCAGCACGGCTTTCCCGGCCAAAGCTGGCTTACCTTCCGCCAGGCCCTGTCACTCGGCGGCAATGTCCGCCGGGGCGAACGCGGCACCACCGTCGTCTATGCCGACCGCTTCTCTCCGGAGGACGAGAGGCGCCGCGCCCGCGAGGCCGGCGAGGAAGCCGCCGCGATCCCGTTCCTCAAACGATTCACGGTGTTCAACGCGGCGCAATGCGATGGCCTGCCGGAGGATGTCGCCATCGTGGCTCCCCCACCTCCGCCCGGCCTCATCGAGCCGCAGGTCGAGGCCCTGATCCGGGCGACCGGCATCGACTTCCGCATCGGCGGGGACCGCGCTTTCTATGCCCCGGCGCATGACTATGTGCAGGTGCCGCCGCCCCAGGCGTATTTCGAGCCGATCAACTGGCACAGGACGGCCCTGCATGAGCTAGGGCACGCCACAGGCCACCCCTCGCGCCTGAACCGCGATTTCTCGGGTTCCTTCGCTCTAAGAAATACGCCTTCGAGGAACTGGTCGCCGAGATCAACGCGGCCTTCTGCTGCGCCTCGCTCGGCATCACACCCACCGTCCGCCATGCCGACTATATCGGCTCCTGGCTCGAGGTGCTGCGCGAGGACAATCGCGCCATCGTGCGCGCCGCTTCTCAAGCCAGCAAGGCGGCCGACTGGCTGCTCGGGTTCCTGCCGGGCGTCGACGTCGATGCAGCCGACCACGAACGGCAGGCGGCGTGACGATCTTCAAAAACCGGAAAGGCGGAGAAGCCGGCTGCCGACTTTACGCCTTTCCGCCCGCCCGGCGCTGCCCTCTGAGAGTGAGAGGGCGGCGCTTCGCTTCGTGACGGGTTGGAGGTCGAGAGAGAGGCTCCCGGCCGCCCGTCGCGGAGTAACGAACATGGCGACTGCCATTCAGAAGATCACCCTGTCGTCGGCGCGCGACATCCCCTTCAACAAGCTGGTGCTGAGCCAGTCCAATGTCCGGCGCGTCAAGGCCGGCGTATCGATCGAGGAGCTGGCCGAGTCCATCGCCCGTCGCGGTCTCATCCAGAGCCTCCATGTCCGTCCGGTCCTCGACGCCGATGGCGCCGAGAGCGGCATGTTCGAGGTGCCCGCCGGCGGCCGTCGCTATCGCGCGCTTGAACTGCTCGCGAAGCAGAAGCGCCTGGCCAAGACCACGCCGGTGCCCTGCGTCGTCGGCGACGCCAACAGCGACATCCTGGTCGACGAGGTCTCGCTGGTCGAGAACATGGAGCGCGCGCCGCTGCATCCACTCGACCAGTTCCGCGCCTTCCAGTCCATGCGCGACAAGGGCATGACCGAGGAAGCTATCGCTGCCGCCTTCTTCGTCGGCGTCAATGTCGTGAAACAGCGCCTGCGCCTCGCCTCCGTCTCGCACACTTTGCTCGAGATCTATGCCGACGACGGCATGACGCTCGAACAGCTCATGGCCTTCACCGTCAGCTCCGACCATGCCCGTCAAGAGCAGGTCTGGGAGGCAGTCAAGGATAGCTGGCAGAAGGAGCCCTATCAGATCCGTCGGATGCTGACCGAGACCTCGGTACGCGCCTCCGACAAAAGAGCCGTCTTCATCGGCGTCGAGGCTTATGAGGCGGCCGGCGGCATCGTGCTGCGCGACCTGTTCCAGTCGGACGATGGCGGATGGCTGCAAGATCCGGCCCTGCTCGACCGCATGGTGGCCGACAAGCTGAAGACCACCGCCGACGAGATCGCGCGCGAAGGCTGGAAATGGGTCGAGGCCGCCTTGAGCTTTCCCTACGGCCACCAGCATGGGCTTCGCGAACTGGCTGGCGTCACGGTCGACCTGACCGAGGAGGAGCGCGCCACCCGCGAAGCGCTGCGCGACGAATACGACCGGCTCGAAGCCCAATATGCCGAAGCCGACGAGCTGCCGGACGAGATCGACGCACGTCTCGGCGAAATCGAACAGGCCCTCGACGCCTTCGAGCAGCGCCCGACGATCTACGATCCGGCCGACATCGCCGTCGCCGGCGTCTTCATCAGCCTCGACGCCGACGGCTCGCTGTCAGTGGATCGCGGCTATGTCCGCCCCGAGGATGAACGTCCCGTCGAGACCGAAGGCAGCGATGCGCCGGAGGTTGACGGTGAGGCTGGCCAGCAGGCGGCGCCCGCCGTTCAACGTACCGTCATCACCATCAGCGGCCAGCCCGCGGAACCGGAGGACGATGAGGAGGACGGCATCAAGCCGTTGCCCGAGCGCCTCGTCATTGAGCTGACCGCGCATCGCACCCTCGCTCTGCGCAACGCCGTTGCGGAACATCCCGACGTCGCCATGACCATGCTGCTGCACAAGCTGGTCAGCGACACCTTCCGGCGCACCGCACCGGCCGGCTGCCTCGAGGCCCGCGTCAATCATGTCTTCTTCCCGGCACAGTCCGAGGAGTTGAAGGACAGCACGCCCGCGCGCGAGGTCGCCGAGCGACATCAGCGCTGGGGCGATCATGTCCCTGCCGACGATCAGGCGCTGTGGGATTGGCTCTCCCAGCTCGATCCCGGCACGCGGCTCGATCTGCTCGCCCATTGCGTCAGCTTCGGCGTGAACGCCCTGTTCGAGCGGCCAAATCCCTACGGCGGGTCGGGCGTCAGCAGCATGGACTGGACGTGCGCCTCTCGCAGGCCGACCGGCTGGCGCAGGCCACCGGCCTCGACATGGTGACGGCGGGCTGGAAGCCGACCGTCGGCAACTATCTCGGCCGCGTCACCAAGCCCCGCATCCTCGAAGCCGTGCGGGAGGGCGCGGGCGAACGGGCCGCCCAGCTCATCGACCACATGAAGAAGGGCGACATGGCCAAGGAGGCCGAGCGCCTGCTGGCCAACACCGGCTGGTTGCCCGAACCGCTGCGCCTGGTCGACCACGATGATGGACAGGCCATCGAACCGGGCGCCGAGACCGACGCCGGAGACGGTGCCGCCTTGCCGGACTTCCTCAGCGAGGACGCTGAGGAAACGGACGAGATCGAAGACGAAGAAGCCCTGACGATCGCGGCCGAATGACCCTCATGGCGGGGGAGAGGCTTGAGGTCGCTTCCCCCGCATCTTCGCAAGGAGACCTTCCATGATTGAACCCCACCCGTCCGCCACGCGCCGCGTCGTCTTCCAATATCTCGTCCCCGTTCACGTCGAGGTGGAAGACGGACTCGTCGTTTGCGTCACCATCATCGACGAGACGCCGGTGCGCGATCCAACCCTGGTCGTAGGCGATGCCGGTTACCTACCGGAAGCCGTCGCCGCCGCTGACGATGGCGAGCCCTGGCCGTCCTGGCAGTTCGGTTACTGACCGCCTTCGATCATCCCCTAAACTCAGCCCGGCCATCGCGCCGGGTTTTCTCATTTCAGGAGCCTGTCATGGCCGACTATTTCACCCATTTCTCCTGCCTGCTGGACGTCGGCACGCCCGAAAATGCCGCCCGCGCGCTCGACCTCTACAACAAGCTGTCCGAGGAAGGCGCGTCGGATGAACCGCCCTCCGAGGGCTTCCTTCTCTCGATCCAACCGGAACATGGCGGCAGCCAACTCTGGATGCGCGATGACGCGACCGGCGATCCCGAGCGCCTCATCCAGTTCGTGAAACGCTGCGCCGCCGAGTTCAACCTGACGGGCCGCTGGGGCTTCCAGTACGCCAACACCTGCTCGCGCCCACGTCTCGACGGGTTCGGCGGCGGCGCCCATGTCCTCGACCTCGCCACCGGCGAGACCGTGGACTGGATCTACACCGATGGCTGGCTTGCCGAAACCATCTCCGGTGAGGGAGGCCCGCAATGACCATCCCCTCCTATGCCCGGAGCAATTTCCAGCCCCTGCCTACGCCAATCTTCAGCGCTTGACGAATCTCAGGCGCGGCGAAAGCGCCATCGGCTTCTTGCCGCCCAGATCCCACTCCGTCCACTGCGCGACTGCCATGTAGTGGCGGAACGTATCTTTGAAGTCCGCGTCGTCGAAGAAGCCAACGAGGTTCCATTGGTCTTGAGCAGAGAAGGGAACCGCAAAGACGAAAACATAGCAGCCCAGCCTGAACTCGCCGATGACGTGCGGCAGGCGCAAATGCGGTTTCCGGCGGGTGTAGACAGTGATCTGCGCCGACGGATTGGGAGGCAGATAGATCGTTGCCATCACCACTTTAGGCAATGGCTGGTCCGCATGCAGGGCATATCGCACCCATTCGATGGTCTTCGTCAGGTCTGGCAGGTGCTCCTCGTCGAGGGCCGACACAACGATCTTCACCAGAGCACGGTAAACCGACATCGGCACAAGGCGAGCGCCGCGGCCGAGCGAGACTTCGAACGTGTCGTCGTCAGTCTTCGACACGGCATGCGCCTGCAACACCACTTTTTGACCATCGTGTAGGAGGGTGTCGCCGCCGAACTTCAGCTTCGGCCGCCCGTTGTTCTCACCACGACCTTGAGTTCCGAGAAACACCCGCTGCACATCCAGCATCCCGATTAGCGACGGCTCGGTCTCTTGGCCAAAATACTCGTTACATTCGTCGCATTCCTCGGCCGACTTCAGATGGTCGTTGCCGAGTGCGGTGGGAATCACGTGCGCAACTTTCTTGAAGGACGTCTCGCTGGCGGTCCGGTGACAAAAACGGCAGGTGCGCGGCTCCTTGCCAGCGCCGATCACGGTCTTACGGTCAGTGCGAGGGTTCTTCATGTCGTAGAGATCAAGCAGCACGCCGAACAGATCGTCGGAGGCGCCTTTGGCCGGTGCGGCCTCGGGATGGTTGAGCGCATGCAGATAGGTCTCCTGCGCCAAGCGATCCTTGGTCGAAGCCGGCTCGCCCGGTAGCAACAGGAAATGCTTGCCGTCGGGCACTTTCCCAATTTTCTGCTTCAACCTGTTGAGCTGCGGCACCGCCGCGCCATAGCGTGCCACCAGGTCATCGAGGGCAACGCGCATTTCGGACGTGACCAGCTGATCCATCGTGAGTTGGATCTGCTCGCCGTCGATCGTTCCGAACGTGCCAATGATTTCCTGCACGGCGGCGGCCTGCTCCTGCCGATAGCGGATCACCATTGCGGCACCGTCGTCTTCGGTCATCAGATATAGCATGACAGCGCCGTAGATCGCCGGGCCGGTTGGCGTGAATACAATATGCACGTTCTCGAAGGCGCGCCGGATGGCGTCCAAATTGTTGGCGATCGGCTTGCGCGCGGCCTTTTCAAAGTCGGCAATCGTCGACACGCCTACACCCGCCGCCTTTGCCAGGTCATCTTGCGACCACTGCACCAGCGCCCGCGCGGCCCGCACATCCTCCGGCGTCAATTCGATAACCATACGATTGTCCAAAGTCAGAGATTTTCATTGATATAGAGGAATTCACGTGACTGATCAATGTCGTGCAGCCTTTCCTCGGGTTCGACAGGATGTCCACTTCGGGGAGCGCTCTATTCGGGCCAGACCGACCGACATCGGAAGCGGTCGTTCAATTGTCGGGCGAATCCTGAGTTTCCCGACAACCATGCCAGTGCCGACTTTTTGGGGAGACTTTCTTTGCGTGCGATGACCTGAAAAGCGCCCCACCTCACGGCCGGGCGCTTTTTCCATGCCGGCGTCCCGAGAGTGAGAGAGCGGCCGGAACGGGTTTGAGCCGGTGCGGTCGAGAGAGAGCGCCGCGCAGGCTCGTCCGTTCCCGCTCTCCCGAGGCTCACATCATGACCCTGATTTCCAAATCCGCTGCGGCATCCGCCGCCGCGCCGCTTCCTCTTGTTCCCGACTCTGATCCGGCCGCCGCCATCTTTGCCGCGGCGGGCCTGTTGCTGCCCCATCTCGAACGCGGCGAGCGCGTCGATGCCGCTGCTCTGCGCGCGGCGATGGAGGCCGCCTTCGGCGCATCCGATTCCACCGGCGCCTGGGACTGGAAGACGGCCTATGACGCCTGCGAGGCGGCGACCGTCCTGTTCCTCCGCAAATACGGACGTGCGCTTTTCTGCAAAGCCGGGTCTCCGGCGGCCCGCCTTTCCGCGCTGTCGAAAATCGCCACCCTTCTGCCGACGCATACGCGGCGGTCGACGGAGAGCCAGATCTTCCAGCAATTCTCGACGCCGATCCCTCTCAGCCTTGTCGCTGCCCACGCCGCGGCCATCACTCCGGCCGACCGGGTGCTGGAACCGTCGGCAGGCACGGGCCTGCTCGCGATCCTCGCCGAGATCGCCGGCGGCACGCTCGTCCTCAACGAGCTGGCCGATACACGCGCCAGCCTGCTGTCACTTCTCTTCCCGGCCATCTCCGTCACCCGCTTCGACGCGGCGCAGATCGACGATCACCTCGATCCCGCCGTCACGCCCAGCATTGTGCTAATGAATCCGCCGTTCTCGGCCATGGCCAATGTCGAGGGCCGCGTGGCCGACACCACTTATCGCCATGTCTCCTCGGCGCTGGCGCGTCTCGCCCCCGGCGGACGATTGGTGACGATCACGAGCGCCAACTTCGCGCCCGATAATCCGGCCTGGAAAGACGCCTTCGTCCGCCTTCAGGAACGCGGCTGCGTCGTCTTCTCGGTCGCCATCGACGGCTCGGTCTATGCCAAGCACGGCACGACATTCCCGACGCGGCTGACCGTCATCGACAAGCGCCCTGCCGACGATCCAGCCTTGTTCCCGGTCGCGCCGGGCGTCGCACCGGACGCCGCCACCTTGCTCGGTTGGCTTGGCGATCATCTGCCGGAACGGCTTGCCATCGATCCCTCCGTCATGGTCCCAGCGATAGCGCCATCTGCTCCTCGCAGCGTTCGCGGTTACATCAACCGTGCCGCCAGGGTCGCCCCGACGACCGCGCCGATGGCGGCGCCCGAGGGTATTCCGCTCGCTTATGAGACCCTCGACTGGCTGATCGGCGAAGGCGGCCGTTTGTCCGACGGCATTTATGAAGAATACGGATTGCAGGCGATCCGTATTGCCGGTTCTCAGGCGCACCCCACCAGGCTGGTGCAATCGGCGGCGATGGCTTCGGTCGCCCCGCCCCGACCGAGCTATCGGCCGCACCTCCCGGTCAATATCCACGAGCTGTTGTCCGACGCGCAGCTTGAGACCGTCATCTATGCCGGCGAGGCTCACTCCGATCATCTTGCCGGATCGTGGACGGTGGACACCACCTTCGATGTCGTCACGGCTGCGCGCGAGGACGCGAAGGACGCCGTGCGTTTCCGGCGCGGTTTCATGATCGGCGACGGCACCGGCGTCGGCAAAGGCCGGCAGTCGGCCGCGATCATTCTCGACAACTGGATGCAGGGACGGCGCAAGGCCGTCTGGATCAGCAAGTCTAACAAGCTGATCGAGGACGCGCAGCGCGACTGGTCGGCGCTGGGCATGGAGCGCCTGCTGGTCACGCCGCTGTCGCGCTTCTCGCAGGGCAAGGCCGTCACGCTGCCGGAAGGCGTCCTATTTACGACCTATTCCACGCTACGCTCCGACGACCGTGGCGAGAAGGTTTCCCGCGTCCGGCAGATCGTAGAATGGTTGGGCTCCGACTTCGATGGAGTCCTCATTTTCGACGAAGCGCACGCGATGCAGAACGCCGGCGGCGGCAAGGGAGAGCGCGGTGACGTTGCCGCATCCCAGCAGGGCCGCGCGGGTCTGCGGCTCCAGCACGCGCTGCCGAACGCCCGCGTCGTCTATGTCTCGGCGACCGGCGCTACCACGGTCCACAACCTCGCTTACGCCCAGCGGCTCGGCCTGTGGGGCGGCGAGGATTTTCCGTTCAGCACCCGCGCCGAGTTCGTCGAGGCGATCGAGGCCGGCGGCGTCGCGGCGATGGAGGTGCTGGCCCGCGATCTGCGCGCGCTCGGCCTCTACACCGCCCGCTCGCTCTCCTTCGACGGCGTGGAATATGAACTGGTCGAGCACACGCTGACCCTCGAGCAGACCCGCATCTACGATGCCTATGCCGGCGCTTTCGCCATCATCCATAATCACCTCGACGCGGCGATGGAGGCGGCCAATATCACCGGCGCCACCGGCACGCTGAACCGGCAGGCCAAGTCCGCCGCGCGCTCGGCATTCGAGAGCGCCAAGCAGCGCTTCTTCGGCCATCTGCTCACCAGCATGAAGACGCCGACGCTGATCAGGTCGATCACCAGCGATCTGGAAGCCGGCCATGCCGCTGTCATCCAGATCGTCTCTACGGGCGAGGCGCTGATGGAACGCCGGCTGGCCGACCTGCCTACCGAGGAATGGAACGACGTTCGCGTCGACATCACGCCGAGGGAATATGTTCTCGACTACCTCGCCCATTCCTTCCCGGTGCAGCTCTACGAGCCGTTCACCGACAGCGAGGGCAATCTCTCGTCGCGGCCGGTCTACCGCGATGGCCAACCCGTCGAAAGCCGCGAGGCCGTCGTCCGCCGCGACGAGCTGATCGCGCAGCTTGCCTCCCTGCCGCCGGTGCCCGGTGCGCTCGACCAGATCGTCCAGCATTTCGGCACCGACCTGGTGGCGGAGGTAACGGGCCGCTCGCGGCGCATCGTCCGCAAGCGCGCGTCTTCTGGCGGCGACCGTCTCGTCGTCGAGAACCGCGCCGCCGCCGCCAATCTCGCCGAAACCCAGGCGTTCATGGATGAAAGCGCATCCTGATCTTCTCGGACGCCGGCGGCACCGGCCGTAGCTATCACGCCGAGCTTTCGGTGCGGAACACGCGGCTGCGCGTCCACTATCTGCTCGAACCCGGCTGGAAAGCAGACGCCGCCATCCAGGGCCTCGGCCGGACGCACCGTACCAACCAGGCGCAGCCGCCGCTGTTCCGGCCCATCGCCACGAACGTCAAGGCCGAGAAACGCTTCCTCTCCACCATCGCCCGCCGCCTCGACACGCTGGGCGCTATCACCCGCGGCCAGCGCCAAACCGGCGGTCAAGGCCTGTTCCGCCCCGAGGACAATCTGGAAAGCGCCTATGCCCGCGATGCGCTGCGCCAGCTCTATCTGCTGCTTGTGCGCGGCAAGGTCGAAGGCTGCTCGCTCGACCGCTTCGAGTCCGCCACCGGCCTGAAGTTGATGGACGCGAACGGCATCAAGGACGAGCTGCCGCCGATCACCACCTTCCTCAACCGGCTGCTGGCGCTGACCATCGAGCTTCAGGGCGTGCTGTTCACCGCCTTCGAGCGGCTTCTCACCGCCAAGATCGAGGGGGCGATCGCCGCAGGCATCTACGATGTCGGGCTGGAGACGCTGACGGCGGAAGGCTTCACCGTCATCGACCGCCAGACGATCTACACCCATCCGGGCACGGGCGCGGAGACACGGCTGCTCACCATCGCGCAGCGCACGCGCAACCGCCCGGTCACGCGAGACGACGCGCTCGCCTATCTCGGCGAACCCGGCGCCAGGCTGCTGATCAACGAACGCTCGGGCCGCGCCGCCGTCCAGATCCCCGCCACCTCGATCATGCTCGACGATGGTGAGATCGAACGCCGCGTCCGGCTGATCCGGCCGATGGAATCGCACACCGTTCCGGTGAAGATGATGGGCGAGACCCATTGGACCGAGGCAGAGCGGAACGACTTCGCCACGGCCTGGAGCGCCGAGGTCGCGGACGTGCCGACGTTTTCCGACAGCACGATTCACATCGTCGCCGGTCTATTGCTGCCGATCTGGAAGCGGTTGCCGAACGAATCCACCCGCGTCTATCGGCTTCAGACCGACGAGGGCGAGCGGATCGTCGGACGCAAGGTCTCGCCCGCCTGGGCGGCCAACGCCGCAACGACCGGCGCAGCTAAGCTCACGCCCGCCGACGCTTTCATGGCGCTAATGGATGGCCGCACCATCCTCGACCTCACCGAGGGGCTTCAGCTTCGCCGCGTCCGCATCATGGGCGCCGAACGCATCGAGCTGTCCGGATTCACCGACACTATGCGCGAGCGGCTCACCGCCTACGGCCTGTTCCACGAGATCATCTCCTGGAAGCTCAGGATGTTCGTGCCGACCGATGCCGCCGGCCCCGTGGTGCTGGAGCGCGTGCTGGGCCGCTATCCGGTCCAGCGCATCGGCGAACGCGAGGCGGCGTGATGACCCGTCTCGACGCTTCCGATCTGGCGAACCGTCTCGGCCGGGAGGCTGAGGCGGTATGCCGCCATTATCTCGGCGCCGGCCATCGCCAGGGCAATTACTGGCAGGTCGGCGATGCCCGCAACGCGCCCGGCCGCTCGATGTTCGTCCGACTCAAGGCGACGGCGAAGGGACCGGCGGGTAAATGGACCGACGCCGCCACCGGCGAGCATGGCGATCTGCTCGACGTGATCCGGGAAAGCTGCGGCCTCATCGACTTCGCCGATGTCGTCGCGGAAGCCCGGACTTTCCTCAGCCTGCCGCGTCCCGAACCCGCTCCTGAGAAGAAGAAGCGACCAAGCACGCCAGCCCCTTCAGGCTCAGCCGAAGCGGCAAGGCGATTGTTCGCCATGTCGCAGCCGATCGGCGGCACCTCTGTAGAGGCGTATCTCCGCAATCGCGGCATTGCGGCTTTGCACGGAACCGGAAACCTCCGCTTCCATCCGCGCTGCTACTACCGGCCCGACGATCATGGCCCGACCGAAACCTGGCCAGCGATGATCGCCGCCGTCACCGATCTCAGGGGTACGATCACCGGCGCGCATCGGACCTGGATCGCTCCTGACGGCTCCGACAAGGCGCCAATCGACACGCAGCGTAAAGCAATGGGCGACCTGCTCGGTCACGCCGTCCGTTTCGGGATCGCCGGCGAGGTGATGGCGGCAGGCGAAGGCATCGAAAGCGTCCTTTCAGCACGTCAGGCGATACCGCACATGGCGATGGCGGCGGCGCTCTCCGCTGCCCATCTGGCATCTATCCTATTCCCCGAGACTCTGCGCCGGCTTTACATCGTCCGCGACAATGACCCGGCGGGCGACAGCGCGCGGGATAGCCTAGTCGAACGGGCGAACACGGCCGGGATCGAGGCCATCGTGCTCTCGCCGGTGCTGGAGGACTTCAACGAGGATCTCCGACGCCTCGGCATCGACACGCTCCGCGCCAATCTGCGGGTGCAGCTCGCACCGCCGGACGTCGCCCGTTTCTGGCTCGAAGCGGGATAGACGACGGCAAGTAGTGTCAGGGCCGCAATCATCATGCCCGCCCGGATTCGTTCAACCCTCGGAGAAGACCACGTCTCGGCCTTCGAGAGGGCGATCGGCCGTCAGCCGAGCCGGATCGGCAATGGCTGCGGCCAACGATTTTCCGGCGCGGCTCCCAAAGAAGAGAAAGGGGGGCCGCTTTCCACCGCGAAACAAAATCGCCGGCCTTCGCCATCCTTCGCTGCGCTTCGGCCCCCTCGCTTCGCTCCGGGTGCAGGTCCGTCCCGCCCGACGGCTTCGTCGCCATGAAGGCCGCGACGGTCGCGGTCCAACCGACGGAGCATCCCATGAGCGAGCACGACGACTACGAACCCGAACACGCTGCATCGCCGACCGACCAGATCGCGCAGGAGCTTCAGCTCTACGGCTACCGACCTTCGGAAGACGAGGCCGATCCCAGGCCCGTACCGGAGGACCGCATGATCGAAGGCGCCGTCGCCGACATCTTCGACGCCTTGATCTCCACTGTGGCCGATACGAGCCTCGATCCTGACCTCGACGACCTCCTCTGGTCGACCGTCAATATGTTCCACCGCGCCGTCGAACGGGCAGACCGCAAGCTCGACGACAACGAGCAGGCGCAGAAACGGCTCCAGCGCGAACAGGACGGATCGGAGGTCAAATCCGTCCAGCTCGAACGTCTCATCGAACTCGGGCAATCATTGATCGAACGGCGCGACAGCCTGGAAGTCTTCCGCGACAGCGCCGCAGACCACTACCACCGCGCCACCGGTTCGCCCTGGTCCCAGCGCACAGGATCGCGGGTCAACCATCGCCACCTCACCGCTGCGATGATCGACAGCCGTGACTTCATCGCCGCCAAACGCCGCGCTGACACCGAGGTGCTCGTGCCCGCTGGCCCAAAGATCGCCTTCTCCGGCGGCGACACCGCCGACCACAAGCTGATCTGGGCCAAGCTCGACCAGGTTCACGCCAAGCACTCCGACATGGTGCTGATGCACGGCGGTTCCCCGAAAGGGGCCGAAAAGATCGCCGCCAAATGGACGGAGACGCGCAAGGTGCCGCAGGTCGCCTTCAAGCCCGACTGGACGAAGCACGCCAAGGCCGCCCCGTTCAAGCGCAACGACGCCATGCTGGCGGTGATGCCGATCGGCGTCCTTATCTTCCCCGGCACGGGCATCCAGGACAACCTCGCCGACAAAGCCAAGAAGCTCGGCATCCCGGTCTATCGGTTCGGCACGGGCGGCGCGTAAGCACCGCCATCCCTTATTTCACTTCCGTAAGGGCGAAGGCTATCAGGGCTGCTGGCGCCAGAATTGCGTGCTGTAGTTGTTCAGATCGCGGCTGTAGGAATCGACCGTTACCTGGAACGTCTCTGGAATCTTGGCACCGTCACCGCCGTCCCTGAAATAATCTCTCACCGAATAAAGCGCGCCGCGCATCAGGTGTTCCCAGGTCTGATAAAGTCGGTTCTGAAGCTCCTGCTCCTGTTTGGCGGCGCTTGGCTTCCGCGTGGGCACCGGCACCGCGTAGTTGGGGCGCGGGTCGTGGTGATGGACAAAGGTAATGCTACCCCATTGCCATTCGTCCTCGATGGTTCGCCGCCACCGATAGCTCACCCTGACACTCATTTGCGTGGTGAAGCGGTAGGGCGGCACGATCTGGTCATCGACGATGAAGAATTGAGCGTCCTTCTGTTCGGTTTCCAAACGCTGCTTCATAGCCCCAACGGCAAAGGACAAATCATGGCCTGCGCGTCGAAGGGCATCCCCTGTTTCCGCCCGCTTTCGCGGCGCCTTGGCCTCGCGGTGTTTTGCCAACGCCCAGTCGAAGGAATGGAGCTTTGTTCCGATGTGGGAGCCGCAGGCCGCCAGAGGGAGACGGTGCAATTCGCCCGATCGTTCCTCCCGGATTGCCTGGTCGATCAGCCTGTCCAATTCTCTGGCGTCGATCGCCGTGATGGCAGTCTGCTGATCGCGAGGAATATTAATTTCTCCCATGCGTTAGATCCTCGCTCTCTTACTGAAGCATGTGTCACCATGACTGCCTCAAGGCTGAAGACGCAGAATCCGAGTCAGCCAATGCCAACATAGCCGACATACAGTGACTTCGCACGACGGAGGGCATGACATCTATGGACTTATCAGCGGCCCATGCAGAGCAGAGCCACCCCCCGCTTCAAATGCGCTGATCCTTGGTCCGGCCGAGGGCCTGACGCCATCAACCCGTATAGGGTCGGACTACGCATGCGCGTGCCGCCGCTTCGGCTGCGCCTGTCGCGGTGATTGCGGCCCTCGGCCGAACACATCGGGCGCCTGTCAGCGGGGGATGGACCTCCGCTCGAAACAGGAGCTGGATCAATGTCCTTCCACGACGCACACGCCTTCGCCTTCAGCCTCGCCACCACCCTGATGGCCGTCATCGTCATCTTCCGCGCCGGTGACGGCACGCTCTCGGTCATGCCCGCCAGCGAATATGACGGCGACAGCGTGGCCATCGTCGATGAAATCGACCCTTTCGCCCCATGACCGGCAGAAAATCACCGCGCGCGATGCCGAAACCCTGCTGGTTTCCGCTCCCGCCGACGGCGATGTTCTACTATGGTTCCGGTCGCGCCGCGGTGGTGGTGGAGGCGCGACCTTCAGACCTTTCTGTCCCGGAGACACCACCATGTTCATTTTTGGCATCATCTTGTCCATCGCAGCCATCGGCTTCTTCTGCTGGCTGCTGTTTACGCTCGCCGTCTTCGCGCTGCCTTTCTTCGCAGGTGTCACTGCTGGCGGCTGGGCCTATCACACTGGCGCAGGCTGGCTGGGCGCAATCCTCATCGGCACGGTCGCGGCCGGGCTGACGCTCGGCTTCGGCCAAGTCTTGCTTGCAACCGTCCGTCCGCTCTGGGCCAAGTTTGCGATCGCCGCGATCTTCGTCGCGCCCGCCGTCATCGCGGGTTATCACGCCGTCCACGGAATCGTGAAACACACCATCCCTTCGGAGACTTGGCAGATCGTCTTCTCGGTCCTCGGCTCGATTGCGGTGGGCATCACGGCGTTTCTGCGCATTGCGGGCATGGCAGCGCCCGACCCTGCAAACCAGGGGCTGGCGCGGGCTTAGGCGGCCCCGACACCGTGGGCGGCAACGCCCGAACAGCGGGGATAGACGCCATCCCTGTCGCCAGAGATCGCGTGGGTGTTGGGCAGGAGCGACGGATCGGAGCCGCGCCCCAAGGCCCGCACCCTCGAGGGAGCTTCGATCAGCGGCACACACGAATGGCGGCAAAACCCGAACATGGGTGACGGGTTTGTTCTGCGGTGGCCGGGCACGGGAGGGAGCACAACCTGCCTGTCCTGCAAGATGCAACGATGCCGGTGAACCGCCGGTCCTGTTCTCTTGCCGATCGCGAGATGTCGCCGTGCGTCTCCTTCATCTGTCCCGTTGAACGAGCGCACCTCACGGCCTCTCCAATGGCCTGATCTGGCCGAAGACCGGCTTCGCCTCGACCGCCTATGCCGCAACGGCCTGTCGCAACTTTCTTCCCCTGGGTTTCACCCATTCCTCGCGAGACAAGAAAGTCGCGCCTGCGCCGTCCTCCGCTCCGCTTCGGTCGCAAGCGATGCGTCGTCGGTCGCCTCCGGCCCACCGATCGCCATCGAGGCCGCATGGTGCGGGCTCGAAAACGCAAAAACGGAGACTTACCATGGCGACCATCGGCACCTTCAAGAAGACCGGCTCGAACGAATTCACCGGCGAAATCGTCACTCTCAGCGTCCAGGCCAAGGGCGTGCGCATCGTTCCCGACCTGCGCGCCACCGGCGAAAACGCCCCCAGCCACCGCGTTCTGGTCGGCCGCGCCGAGATCGGCGCCGCCTGGTCCAAGCGTTCCAACGAAGGCCGCGACTATCTGGGCCTCAAGCTCGACGATCCGAGCTTCAACGCTCCGATCTACGCCAATCTCTTCGACGACGAGGATGGCGAAGGTTACTCGCTGATCTGGTCCCGTCCCAACGGGCGCCGGGGCGACTGAGCCCCCGGAGCAAGGCCCCGGTCGAAAGGCCGGGGCCGCTTACCCGCCGAAACCGAATCAGTTCGGCACGTAGAGCGGCGACGGGCCAGAAGTTGAGCACCACAAACACCGAATTGTGGTGGCGCTCACGCCAAGAACGACTAAAATAGCCGTAGTTCTGGCAAGTGCGTTTCGGCCGGTGGGAGGTGATCATACATGATCACCGCCCGACAATCACGGGCCGCACGCGCGTTGCTGGGTTGGACGCAGGAGACGCTCGCTGACAAGGCCCGAGTATCGCTGACCGCTCTCAAACGCCTCGAATCCGAAAGCGGGCTTGATGTGTATGAGACGACGCGCGATCAAGTCAGGCGGGCACTGGAAGCCGCTGGCGTCGTCCTTCTGTCCACCGACAAGGGCGAAGGAGTGCTGCGGCTTCATGACGAACACCAGCGACGATCCCCATCCTAGCCGTCGCGCCGACGCGGCGGCGGTCCTGCCTGTTTTTCCACGGTCCGCATGTCCTGCGTCAATGACGACGGCGGATTTGGTTAACAGGATCGCGTCAGGCGAATAGGATGGCCCGGTGACACGATCAGCCCCGCAGTTTCTCGACGAACCACCTCCCGGCCAGGGTTTGACGCCCTATGACCGAAAGCACATGACTTTGTATCTCCGCTTGCTCGACGCCGCTCGCGATGGTGCCGACTGGCGCGAGGCTGTACAGATTCTGTTCGGTCTCGATCCCGAACTCGATCCAAGACGTTGTCGCCTGATCCACGACTCGCATCTTGCCCGTGCGCGCTGGATGTCCGACCGCGGCTATCGAAATCTGGTCCGCGAAAGTCAAAGGCACTGACGGAGTGATGCCGCCCCGGCATCGCTCTCTGCCGTCAAGACCTCTTCCCTCAATCAACCTTTCCGGGAAATCATATCGCTCCCGCAATTTGGTCAATCGATGGGAGGAACGCGATGACGCCGGACGCATCTCTGTGGCGCTCGCCCGCGCACTACGATCACATCGATGATCTCACCGCATCCGACCTTGCCTGGGAGTGGCTGCGCCGAAACGATGCTTATGACTATGACTACGAGGCGTTTGATGACGCGCATGTCGATCGACAAGAGCTGACAGGTAAGATCCGTCAGCAATGGGGGTTACGATTTCCCTGTCGATCCTCTGCGCGCCCCACCAGACGCCCCCGTCTTTTGGCTACCGCAGCATGACACCAGCATCCTGGTGCTCGGAGCTTCGCCAGCCGAGTTGGGCCCAGTCGATCCGCCACCGGTTATCGATGCAGCGGTCTCAGTGACCGAAAACAACACTGCTTACTTGCTGTTTGACCTCGGCAGCGGCCAACAACTTCAACTCATTCACGAGGGTCTTGCAGCTACAGCAGCAATCATCCCGCTCGGTGTGGATGGGTTCGATCGTCTCGAAGCCGCTTATCGACTTCTGGCTGCTCTGCATGGCCGTGCGGTTCCTCCCGACACACGTTTGACTGCCCAGCAACGGGCACGGATGCGCCGAATGCTGCAAGCTTTCGACGGTCATCGGGCCGGCGCGACCGGGCGCGAGATCGCGCAGGTCATATTCAGAACCGGCGCACTGGACCGCAGCGAATGGCAAACTTCTTCAGTGCGGTATGCCGTCAAGGCGCTGATCCGCGATGCCCGAACCATGATCGCGGGTGGCTATCGCAAACTGCTTCGGCATCGCCGCGTTTCTTAGGCCTAGATGGCTCGCCCGGTGGGCGATTTCGATACCCCCCAACTTCGCCCTCCATCCCGACGCTCGCCCTTCGCCATCGTGACGTTCGTCCGCCGCCGATCATCGGCGGCCCCACCGAAGATCACGAAAGGCCGATCCATGCGACCCGACCTCGCCGTTTTGCCGCCGCGCTTTCTACGCACCAAGGAAGCGGCTGATTTCCTCAGCCTTTCCGCTCGCACGCTGGAGAAACATCGCACCTACGGGACTGGCCCGGCCTATCGCAAGCTCGGCGGGCGCGTCGTCTATTCGGTAGATGATCTCGAAGCTTGGGCCGCGCGTGGCGCGGTGACCTCGACTTCCGATCCGCGAGGCAACGTGTTGCCTGCCAAGCGTCAGGTACAGCCGCTTGTGGCCCAGCCTGGCCGCTTCGCACGCTGATCGCGGTTTCCGAATGGCGGCGCGGCATCAGTCCCTCTCGGAGCGCGGACAGCTCGACCTGTTCCGGGCGCTCCCCGGCGATTTCGCGCCACGAGACGCGCAGGATCTCATGGCCTATCCGTTCTTCTCCCTCTCCAAATCCCATCGCGTCGCGCCGATCGACTTTTGCGCCGGCAAGATCGCGATCCGGGTCGAAGCTGTCCCCGATCACGGCATGGCGACCATATGGGACGCCGACATCCTGATCTGGGCGGCAAGTCAGATCGTCGAAGCCCGCGACGCGGGGCTTCGCACCTCAAGGCTGATGGCCGCCACCCCGTATGAAATTCTCCGGTTCATCGGCCGCGGCACGAGCCTGCGCGATTATCAACGCCTGAAGGCGGCGCTCGATCGGCTACAGTCCACCACCATTTCGACCACGATCCGCCAGCGCGCCGAGGGCCGACGGCATCGCTTCTCGTGGATCAACGAGTGGAAGGAGCGCACCGACCGGAATGGGCGACCTGACGGGATCGAACTGATCGTGCCCGACTGGTTCTACCAGGCCGTGCTCGACGACGCGCTCGTGCTGACCATCGACCGCGCATATTTCGATCTCACCGGCGGCCTCGATCGCTGGCTGTACCGCATCGTGCGCAAGCATGGCGGCCGACAGCGCAATGGTTGGCGTTTCGACTTCCGTCACCTCCACCAGAAGTCCGGCGCATTATCGCCCTTCAAACGCTTCGCCTTCGAGCTGCGCGACATCATTCGACGCCAGCCTCTGCCCGGCTACACGCTGTTTCTCGAGGTTGAGTTCGGCGGGCGGATGCTGCTCGCCTTCGAGCCGGTTCCGTGCTGTGGACAGGCTGTGGATAGCGTCGTGCCATCGGGAACCGGCAGGCGCGTGCTATCGGGAACCACCCTCTCGTGCCATCGGGAACCGAAACAGGGCCTAAACCTTGGCACGAAAAGCGAAATTCGCTCCCCTAACTTAGAGTCTAACAGAGAGTCTAACTCTGTAGAGCGCACACGCGAGGTGGAAGACCTCATCCGTGACGCTGCAAGGAGCCTTCGCGGCGCTCGCAAGCAACCAGCAGCGCCAACGGCCGACGCCCTGACCGCGCCGTTGCTCCCCCTCCCGTTACCGGGGAGGAAGCCATGATCGTCGCGCTCCTCAACCAGAAGGGCGGCGTCGGCAAGACGACGCTGGCGCTGAACCTCGCAGGTGTTTGGGCGCGGCAGGGCAAGCGTGTCACGCTGATCGACGCGGACCCGCAAGGCTCCGCGCTCGACTGGTCGCAGCAGCGCGCCCGTGAGGGGTTGGCCCGCACGTTCGGCGTGATCGGCCTGGCCCGTGACACCCTGCACCGCGAAGCGCCGGAACTGGCGCGCGACGCCGACATGATCGTGATCGACGGCCCGCCGCGTGTCGCCGCGCTGATGCGCTCGGCGCTCCTCGCTGCCGACCTGGTGCTGATCCCGGTGCAGCCGTCGCCCCTCGATGGCTGGGCTTCGGCTGAGATGCTGGCGCTTCTTGCGGGAGCGCGCATCTACCGGCCGGACCTCGCCGCCCGCTTCGTGCTGAACCGTTGCGGCGCACGCACCGTACTCGCCCGCGAGACGGCCGAGACGCTCGCCGACCATGATCCACCGGTGTTAGCGGCGACCATCGGTCAGCGCATCGCCTTTGCCGCTGCCGCGCAATTGGGACGGTTGGTGTCCGAACTCGACGACGAAACGCCCGCCGCGGTGGAGATCGCTGCGCTGGCGGATCAGATCGACAAATTGCGTATCGGAAGGACGGCGCGATGAGCGAACGCCCGACCCGTCGCGGCTTCGCCGCCCGCCCGGCCGACCCAGAGCATTGGATCAAGGCGGCAGATAGTGCGCCGCGCGATAGCGATGCGGCCAGCTTCACAGCGCGGCTCACCATCGACGTGACGCCCGAGCTGCGCGGCCGGATCAAGATCGCCGCGTTCGGGCGCGGCGTCACTGTCGCCGACATGCTGCGTGATCTGCTCGCGCGCGAATTTCCCCAGACCATCGAAGGAGACCACCCATGACCGGCAACGCGGTTCCCCGCTTGCGCAGCGGCCCGGTGCCGATCGCGCAGGCATCCGACAACCTCACCCATGTCGAACTGACCTCGGTGGAAAAAAGAATCGAGAACTGGATCAGGTTCGGCCGCGAAGCGCGCGAAACCATCCTCGACAGCCGCCGCCGCGTGCTGTCGTTCCGGCCCGGCGGCACCTTCGCCTTCGTCCGCTGGGCGTCCAACGACTTCGGCACGATCATCTCGCGCATCGACATCGTGCGCGCCGTCAGGCCGGGTGAAGCCTATCAGACGCTGCCCTTCGTGCGCCCCGGCGGTGACATTCTCCTCAAGATCGAAGGCTGGCCGAAGGTTCAGCAGGTGCACCGCCATATCGATGCGGTGGAAGCCGCCGGGATCGACCCTTGCGAGGTCGCTGCCGATCACTGGCGCCATGTCGCCAACCGTCTGAGCGCCGGACATGATCCGCGTCCCTACACGCTCGAGCGCCATCAGGCGTGGCTCAAGCGGCGGGAGATCGAGCGATGACCCGCTTCGGCTATGTCATAGTGACGTATTTCTCGATCATGGGCGTCGCCATCGCGTCCTTCGTTCCAACACCGCTACGCCTCGTGTGGAACGCCTCGGCTAGCGTGCCGATCGGCCTCTATGACCTCGATCCGCCCCGCCATCTGGCGGTCGGCGATCTGGTCGCCGTCATGCCGGACGAGCCGCTCGCCGATTTCATGGTCGAGCGCGGCTATCTCGGGCGCGGCGTGCCGCTGATGAAGCGTGTCGCCGCACTTCCCGGTCAACAGGTCTGCCGCACCGGCGATGCCGTGACGGTCGATACCGTGCCGATCGGCGGCGCGCTCGACCGCGACAGACGTGGCCGTCCGCTGCCGGTCTGGCAGGGCTGCCGCCGCATCGCGGATGGCGACATCTTCCTGATGAACCCGTCCGTCCCCGACAGCCTTGATGGCCGCTATTTCGGCCCGATCCCGGCACGCACCGTCATCGGCCAGGCGACGCCGATCTACACCGACGAGGCCGGCGATGGCCGTTTCGTTTGGCGCGCCCAAACCTCAACGACCACGCACTGACCCGCTTCCCATCGGCGGGAGCGGTGCTCGCTGAGGGTTCCTTCAACGCCACCGCCAAGGAAACCAACATGCCACAGATCGGCACATTCACGCACGACGACGACGGCATTGGCTTCGTCGGACATCTGACGACGCTGATGCTGGCTCAGGACATTCTCATCGTCGCGGCAGAGCCGTCCGACGCCGAGAACGCGCCCCAGTATCGCGTTCATATCGTCGATGGCGAGACCGGAGAAGCGGGCGCGGACATCGGCGCCGGCTGGAAGCGCACCGGCGAACGCGCGGGCGAATACATTGCCGTGGTGATCGACGATCCGGCGCTGCCGCAGCCGATCCGCGCCAACCTGTTCCGCAACGACGATGCGGGCAAGGACTGGTCATTGCACTGGAGCCGTCCCGCCAAGCGTGACGCGAAGGACTGACGCCATGCGCAGCACCGTCCTCCTTCTCCTTTCCGGCCTCGCGCTCGCTTGCGCTCAATCCGTGCCGTCGCTCGCCGATCCCGTCGCGACCGCTCGGCCAACGCCGCGCGATCCTTACGCCGATCACATCGCGGAAGCGGCACAGCGCTTCGAGATTCCGGCGGCATGGATCAGGGCGGTGCTGCGCGCGGAAAGCAATGGCGATCCGCGCGCCGTCTCGCCCAAGGGCGCGATCGGCCTGATGCAGATCATGCCACAGACCTGGGCGGGCCTGCGCGACCGTCACCGTCTCGGCGCGGACCCATACGACCCGCACGACAACATCATCGCGGGCGCGGCCTATATCCGCGAGCTGTTTGACCGCTACGGCTCGCCTGGCTGGATCGCCGCCTACAATGCCGGTCCCGGTCGCTATGAGGCGTCGCTGAGCGGCCGTCCGCTGCCATCCGAAACCCGCGCCTATGTCGCCAATGTAGCACCAGCGCTGGACGGCAACGGAGCGACCAGACCTACCGTCGTGGCGGCAGTCGATCCGCTGGCGTGGACCCGTGCGCCGCTGTTCATCGGACAGCCGGATCGCCGCCCCGCTGCCGATCCTGTGCAGGCCGAGCGCTCCTCGACCGATGCGGGACAGACGCCGACGGTGCGCGATGTTTCCGCCATCGTGCCGCAATCCGGCGGCCTGTTCGTCGCCCGCGCTGATACGGGGACGATGCGATGAGCGCCGTGGTTCCCGATCGCACGATAGCGAGCGCTGGCGTATTCCAGAGAGCGCAGAGGTGGAGCACAGGCAACACGACCGAAGGATGGCAGGATAAAAGGCCGCGAGGTGCGGCTTGTGGCGGTCGTGTTGTTTCAAGGGGTTATGGCGCATTTTCGCGAGGTGCGCGGGTTTCCCGCACCTCGCAGCCATGCCGATTTCCTTATGATTTCCCGCATTTGGCGCGATGTGCGGGGTCTCGGCCATGACCGACGACACCGAGTTTCGCATCCGGCCCGGCCGCATTCGCTCCTCCGGCGCACAGCGCGCGCGCCCCTTCATCGCGCAGGC
>NMUI01000107.1 GCA_002221445.1 Phenylobacterium zucineum
TAGTGGACGTTGGCGAACTAAGCTCCACAGAGGATGGGGAAGCTTTTAAGCGCGTACTAAGCCAAGCTGCGCCAGTACGTAAGCGACACCCATTGCGGTGAATTAATTTGAACGTAACGCGTTTACGTGCATTTATGAGGTTGCTGATGGCGATGAAAAACAGCGACCAGCCCTTTTAAAGGGGTCCTACGGCGCGTAGGGGCAAGTGGAACTTCGCACAGAAATAGCCCCTTCGGGGGGCTATTTTTTTTGGCCGCGTGACCGCCTCTCCTCGCGCCGTCTTTGCTACCAAGGTCGCGAATGTAATTCGTGGAAGTTCTTTGACGGGGGGCAATGCGGGTTTGGGATAGGCGCTCACAACGAACATTGCCGCATCTATGTTGGTGACTTTGGCCCGTTCAATATTGAAAACACGACATACGGACCAACCACGCCCGGCAGATTCTCGACCAACAGGTAATTGCGTTTCTGGCTGAAATAGGCGCGCCCCGCTGCGTGAGATGTGACGATCCCAGGTAGGAACAGGGAATGGCCATACCGATCATTGCAGAAGCATCGCTCATCACCGTTGTGAGTAAATTTCATTTCGACGGGATCTTGGTCGTTAAACTCGCGTGTGAATGTGTGGTGACCAAATGAGACAAGCACTTTGAAAGTGGGCGCAGCATCACCCTTTGGCGTCACGTTCAAAGTGAACGGCTCAAGATGATCAAGGTCGTACTCAACCCCACCAAACGTCTTCTTACCCCAGCTCACACAGCCCCGCACGCTATCGCGCACTCCTTTGGGGTGCGCCTCAATTCACGTACCGTACCTTGTGGGTCTTCTTGTTGCTACCCTTCCGCTTCGGGGGCTATTTCAGCTGTGCTAGTTCGCAAGTCACCCCCGCTTCCCCGGTGAAGCTGCGCCGCGAACCCTGCGCTTAGGAAAACGAGGCTCACCGTTTTCATCCAGGCGCTCTGCCAGTCTGCCCATAATATTTCCAACCAACCGCAATATGAGATCGGCTTCCTGCTCAGTGTATTTGCGAGCAGGATGCATAGTACCATTTCGTGGAGTCTTGATCGCAGTCATAGAGGTGTAAACCTCCCAGAAGAGGCTTCCATCACCCGCGTCGCGGTCAGTTTCCTTAGGCCACCGAGCCTTTATTGCGGCCTCAATCGCAGTCAGCACAGCGCCCCAGTTCTTCATTTTGGGCTGCTCCAAGTCTTTGACTTGGAAGCACTGTGCTAAGGCCTTGATACCAATTTCAAGCACCCGAAAGGCATGGAATACTGCAGCGGTGGATCGCCCAAGGTCATGGCATTTGCCCGCCTCATCTATATCAAATGAAGCGCTTTCGAATCTTCGCGCGACCAGTTCTCCCATCAGGGGCTTCTGGGCGTTGAACAATGCCGCCTCAGCGTGAGTGAGGCCAAAAGCGGACGTGTGCTTCAATTCATCCCGGATGCGGCCGTCGATCTCTTTCACAATCTCAGTCAGCGCCCCATAAGTCAGAGATTCTGTCTCCATCAAACGAGCAGGTTTGGTACTTGACTCCGCTGCTGCCGGACAGTTTAGTTTTATCAACTGATCGTAGCTGGGGCTCATAATATTGATTATTTGGACACATTCGTCGTGTGTAACCTTTTCAGAAGGAGCATATTTTGCTTCCGCAGCAGTCAAAATGCCGTAGATTTTCTGATATTCTATGCCGATCACGTACATCACCAAAGGTGAAATCGCTTCCATGCGTCGAAATCCCCCGATTCGGTTGAGGTGCATCATTTAACACCTCTCAGCAATCGAGTCGCGCATGGGGTACGCGAAGTATAATAACGCCCAGTTTCACGTGAAACAAAACAAGAACAAAAGACTACCTTCTAAAACCAACCCCGGACTCCCATCACCACCCCGGCGGCCTTTGTCTTCTCACCCCGTGCGCGGGCGAGGTCAGCGGTGTGACCAAAGGCCCGGTCATAGGTCACACCTACATAGGGGGCCAATTCCCGGCGCAGTTCATAGCGCAGGCGCAGACCGAATTCGGCCTTGGAAAGCCCTTGGCCGATGTCCTGGCGGGGCATGTCCTGGGCGGCGAAATTCAGTTCGGCCCGGGGTTGGAGGATCAGGCGCTGGGTCAGGCGCAGGTCATAGCTTCCCTCCGCGCGGCCCAGGAGATCGCCCCTGGTTGAGAGATAAAGCCCGCCCCTGGCACGGAGCCAGTAGGGTAGGACCGCCTCGAAACCCACCGTCGCATAGGTCCGGGCCGGACCAGGTTTGAAGTCCTGGCGCAGACCCCCTTGCAGATCGGTGAAAGGCCCTACAGCGCGGGAATAGAGCGCCTGGACCTCGGCCGCCTCCAGACCCGTGCGAGGGGTGCCATCGCCTGCGGAGGTCATGACCAGCCGATTTATGTCGCCGCCGTACCAGGCTTCACCCTCCCAGCGAAAACCGGCTTCGCCAGCCCGAGTCTGGTACTCAAAAAGGTCGGCCATGACCTTGGACATGGGCATTCCACCGTGTTCGAAACGCAGGACCGCTCGAGCCCGGTCCATGACGGCGGGGTCATAGGCCTTGTCGGCGGCGTGGTCGGCGGGAACTGGCGGCGGAGGTCTGGGGTCTAAGGGGCGGGCCAAGACCGGAGCCGCGAGTGCCAGGGTCAGGGTCAGGGCGGCAAGAAGACCGGGCTTCATCACGCGGCCCCCGCCTCGCCAGACCGCACGGCGAAGACCTGAAACATGCCGGCGTGCATGTGATAGAGCATGTGGCAGTGGAAGGCCCAGTCCCCTGCCGCCGGCGTAAAGTCAAAGCTGACCTTGCCGCCGGGCAGGACCAGGACGGTATGCTTACGGGGGCGGTGTCCCTCCGGCCCCGAATTCAGCTCAAAAAATGGCCGTGCAGATGGATGGGGTGGGCCATCATGGTGTCGTTGATCAGGGTCACCTCTACCCGCTCGCCGCTATGGAAAGCGTAGGGCGGCGGGCTCTCGGCATAGCTCCGGCCATCAAAGCCCCACATGAACCGCTCCATATTGCCAGTGAGGTGGATGTCGAGGCTGCGGGTCGGGGCGCGAGTGTCAGGATTGGGATATCGGGCGATGAGGTCGGTATAGACCAGCACCCTGTGGTCCACAGCCTCCAGCCCCTGTCCGGGTTCGGCGGTGCGATCCCGGGGCATGGGGGCCAGCATCTGGACGCCAGGCCCCATCTTTACGCCCGGCGCATTGTTGGGGTTGCGCATGGACATGTCCATGCCGCCCATGCCTGCGGCCATTTTCGGCATGTCCATGCCCATATCGCGCAGGGTGGCCAAGGGCCGGGTGCGCAGGGGCGGAACCTCTGCGCTCATGCCCAGGCGCGGGGCCAGGGTGGCCCGGCCCAGGCCCGAGCGATCTACAGCCTCGGCCACCAGGGTGAAGGCTTTGTCATCTGTAGGCTGGACAATGACGTCATAGGTCTCGGCATTGGCGATCTGAAATTCGTCCACCTCCACCGGCTCGATAGTCTGACCGTCGGCGGCGACCACGGTCAGCTTCAACCCCGGAATGCGGATGTTGAAAATAGTCTGTGCCGCAGCATTGATGAACCGCAGGCGCACCCGCTCCCCTGGCATAAACAGGGCGGTCCAATTGTCCTTGGGACCGTGGCCATTGATCAGGAAGGTGAAGGCAGACCCGGTGACGTCGGAAATGTCCGTGGGGTCCATGAGCATTTTCGCCCACTCTTGCCGCTGGGCGAAGGTCTGGTCCTTGCCGGCCAACAGGCTGCCTAATGTTTGTTTCTGGAAATTGAATAGGCCGCTTTGCTGCTTCATCTTCTGCATCAGAAGGTGGGGATGCTGCGGGCTGTAGTCTGACAGCATGACCACATGCTCGCGGTCGAAGGCGATGGGGTCGGGCTCGACCGGGTCGATGATCAGCGGGCCGTAATGGCCCATGGGCTCCTGAAGGCCGGAATGGCTGTGATACCAGTAGGTTCCCGACTGGATCAGGGGAATCTCATAGGTGAAGGTCTCCCCCGGCTTGATCCCGGGAAAGGTCAGGCCCGGAACCCCGTCCATCAGGAAGGGGACCAGCAGGCCGTGCCAGTGGATGGAGGTGTCCTCGTTCAGGGTGTTGGTCACCCGTACCCGCGCTGTCTGACCCTGTTTGAAGCGGAGCAGGGGGGCGGGGACTGTACCATTCATGGCCACGGCATGGCCGGGCTTTCCGTCCACCCTCAGGCGGATATGGCCGACGGTGAGATCGATGTCGGGACCGGTGAGGGTCGGCAGGTCAGCGCCGGTCGTTCCGCTCACCGCCCAACCTGGCAGAAAGCCGGCACTCAACCCCAATCCCCCCGCCGCCTTCAGGAGATGTCGGCGGTTCAGGCGTGAGGGGGGCATGGGCATATCCGTCAGGGGGAGGAAACTCCGAATACCCCAGATCGCCACACGACGCACCTGGTGCAACCCCTGGCCGGTCAGAGATTCAGGGTCTCCACGTCCAGCAGGTCGTCGAAGAACAGGCTGACCAGGGCTGACTGGCTGGCTACCCCGGCCTTGGCGTAGATCCGGGTCAGTTGGGCCCGAACCGTGCCCTCGGCCGTGCACCGGATCTGCGCGATCTCGTGGGCCGAGCAGCCCTTCAGGGCAAAGAGGGCCACATCGGCCTCGCCTGGGGTCAGCTTCCCGATGGCAAACCGCCGGAGGACCAGATCGGCCAAGGCCCCGGAGGCGACGGCCAGGGCCTCGTCCTGCTGCTTGGCCCGGGCCAGGATGACCCTCACCGACAGGGCACCGAACACCACCCCGGCCAGCAGGGAAAAGGCCACCAGACACTCGATGACAATGTGCAGACCAAGACCCTCCCGGACTATGTCGCCCACGGCATCAGCCACAAAGAATACCGCACCCAGGGCCTGGACCACCACGATGGCGGCAACAGTCAGGGCTTGGCGGCGACTGTCCGCCAGACGGGATGGGCGCGGTGGAGTCATGGCTGTTTTGGTTTACCGCTAGAGTGCGTTCCGATAAGTGGGAACCGGTTATCGGATCGAAACGCGCTCTGACATCTTGAATGAGAGCCTGTTCCCCTTAGACGTTTCCGTCTAGGGGGAACAGGCTCTCGGGATCATCGCCGTGATGATTTCACGTCCGCTGCGTCGTGTCTCGAAGACAACGCCGCCAAGATGCAGGGCAATCAAAAAATAGAGCAGATAGACAGCGGTTTCGTGGATTTCACCCAAAGCACCGCCTTCCCCCTCACCTTCTCCGCTTTCTCCGCCTTCTTCACGTTCACCAGCCTCCCGCTCACCAACTTCCTCGCCCCGGGCTTGCGGTCCGGTGACGGGGCCTCGGCCTTCTCCGGGTGTCATGCCCTCACTGTGCTCCCTACGGGCGTTGGGGTCGGCTGGCGGCGGCCCGGACATGGCAATCCCGCTGCCAATCACAACCAAGAGGCAGGCCCAGATCGCATAAACCATCAGGGCACCCAGGGGATTGTGCGATCGGTGACGGGTGACCTCTCCCCGTCTGATTTCGCCAATATGCCTGAGGGCGCGGGTCGGGTTGGGTGGAAAGGCCGAAAACCGCGCTTCTGCCGGGCCGATGAAGCCCCACAGCAGGCGCAGGGCCAGCAGGGCAGCTAGACCATAGCCGACCCAGATGTGCCAGCCCGAGCCCTCCCGGGTCACCAGGGCGTTGCCGATCACCGCAACCACAATGCCCCAGTGGGTCAGCTTGACGATGGAGTCCCAGCGCCGGGGTTGTTTTTCTGCCGTGTCAGACATGAAGCCTCCTGATGAATACCAGCCTGACCTCCGCTACCCGCGCGGTTCTTTCCATCTGTGAAACGCGTCTTCCGTCCAGGATAAGCACCTGCTTACGGTTCGGACATGCGCCGTTGATTTCCAAAAGGTCTCGGATTCGGCAAGGCCGCGACTGACATTAACCTCTGAGGCCCCATCGGGGATCGCTAAAGATATGGCCCTCCTTGGCACCCGTCGCTTTTGCCGTCAGCTCCTCCAGCAGCAGGCCAATCCGCCCGGCGGGGCAGTTGCAGCAGGGCCGCAGGCCGACCTGCGCCACCCCGGACAAAGCCTGCCGGAGGAACACCGTCGGTACCCCAATAGCGGAAAAGGGTCTCCATCACAGGCATGTGTGATTCCCAAAAGTCCGATCCGTCGGGCGCGTTTCGAGGCGGGCTATTCCGGCCATGATTTCACGCCGCGCATAAGCGCAATACTCACCCCGCGCCCCAATTCGCCCGTATCCAAAAAGGCCTGCGCCCTGGCAAATTGTACCTTGGCTTGATCAATGGCCGTCCGCACCGCGTCTTCCGGCTTTGGTGATTTTCCAAGGGCCAGAAAGCGTTTCAGACGTCCTAGCAGCGGAGTGTCGGTTATCGCCTCGCCATGGAGGACGGGGTGGGTATCACCGCCATTGTCGTCCCAAACCAGTATGCGACAGAAGATCATGGGATCTGGTGCTGATAGATAATCAAACATCAGATATTGCGAATAAGTCCCAACCACGCGCTGAAACTCAAACTCGGAAATATCACCCGGCGTGCTAGGCCGTTTCGACAAGGTCCAACCTTGATCCAGAAGAAAGGGCACAAGGATGTGCTGCATGGCACCGCGCAGGGCATATCGCGGCCTGATCTTTTGACCGCGCGTCTGTAACAGGGTCCAGGTGTAGGTGGCCGAGCCATCCGGTCTGAACCCGCAGACCGCCAAGGATAGCTCCAGTGGAACGTGATAGAACCAGTCGGTTTGCGCCTCATTTTTGGAGACTAATGCCTTAACGCGGCTCCTCACCTTATTGATGGCATCGGGTGGCGTGCCGACGATCGTCAAATCGTCGATGTCTATTCTCGAATCATGTTCCACCCGCCACACTTCGACGCCGTTTTCATAACCGAAGGCCCGACTTTGGACCGTGGAGTCCTTTAGTTTCCCACCGACGGTGGTGTGGTTAGCCGATAACCGCTCTGCAGCCTGGCGCGGCGGCAGCCGAGAGGCATTGCGCGCCACCACAACCACCCAGCCGTCTGCGAGTTCGGTGCAGGCATAGTCGCCCATGAGGCAGTCGCTGGCCTCACCGATCTCCACCAGGTTCAGTTGGTCCAACATGGCATGGCGCCCCATTCCCTGGACCGCGACCCAACCGACCGAGCCGCTCATGAGGCCGATCCCGCTAGACGCAGTGCTTGCTCACCCCTCCCAACGCCGGACATGACGCCTCCAAAGCTTTGTGAATTCAACCCATGAACACCATCACAGGGTGAGCGGTCTGTAAAGAACAAAAAAGAACGATCGGAGGGCCGGCTGAGGAGACCGTAAGGCGTTGACAGCCGGGCAGCCCAGGCTCAAATTCTCATCGAATTTCAGAGCAATGGCGCGGATAGACGTCACTTATACCGTCTGGAGCCGAAAGGTGTTCAGGCGATACCCGGAGGACTCCCATGAATATCACCGTCAAGACGCCCAGTGCCGACCTCGCCGCCGAGATCGCCGCGACACCGCTGGATCAGCTGAACCCAGCCCGGGTCGATCGCTTTGCCAATGATACCATCTGGCCGGTGTTTGAGCGTCTGCGTCGGGAAGATCCGGTCCACTTCACCCCAGACAGCGAATACGGCCCCTACTGGTCGGTGACCCGTTGGAACGACATCATGGCAGTGGACACCAACCACGAAGCCTTCTCCTCGGCGGACGGCATAGGCTTGGCTAATCTTGCGGCCCAGGCCGAGCAGGAAAAGGTCATGGGGGTGCGGCGTCGCGGCGGGGCTGGCTTCATCACCATGGACGAGCCCGAACACAGCCAGGCCCGCAAGGCCGTCAGCCCCACCGTGGCCCCGAACCACCTGCACAATATGGCTCCGCAGGTTCGTGAGCGGGCGGGTCTGATCCTCGACAGCCTGCCCATCGGCAAGGAATTCGATTGGGTGGATCTGGTGTCCAAGGAACTGACAGCTATGACGCTGGCCACCCTGTTCGACTTCCCTTTTGAGCAGCGGCGCAAGCTGCCCTGGTGGTCGGACATGATCATGAACCTGCCCGGTCATGGCCCGGTGGAGACCTGGGAACAGAAGGGTCAGGCCCTGTTCGAGTGCTTTAACGCCTTCCAAGACCTGTGGAACCAACGGGTCAATGCTCCGCCCGCCAATGATCTGATTTCCATGCTGGCCCACAATCCGGCCACCCGAAACATGCCCATGGAAACCTTTCAGGGCAATGTGGTCCTGCTGATCGTCGGTGGCAATGACACCACCCGCAACACCATTTCCGGCTCAGTCTACAACCTCAACAAGAACCCAGACCAGTACGCCAAGCTGCGGGCGGATCCGAGCCTGATCACCTCCATGGTGTCCGAAACCATCCGATACCAAACCCCCCTGGCCCATATGAGCCGGGTTGCCACTCGGGATGTGGAGCTAAACGGCAAGACCATCCGCAAGGGCGACCGGGTGGTGATGTGGTACATCTCCGGCAATCGTGATGAAGCGCAGATCGAAAATCCCAATGCCTATATTATCGACCGTGAACGCCCCCGCCACCACATGTCCTTCGGTTTTGGCGTCCATCGCTGCGTGGGCAATCGGGTGGCCGAACTGCAACTGACCATTATTTGGGAAGAAATCCTCAAACGCTTCCCCGAGATCAAGGTTGTAGGCGAGCCTGTGCTCAACTGGTCGGCCTTTGTCCACGGTTATGAAACCCTGCCGGTGATCATTCCGAGCCGGATCTAGGATCGATTTCCTTTACGGGAATTTATAGAGTCAGCTTATGCGGCAGATCGCTTTGACCTTCCGCGCTCGGCGGTTGAGCATGGTCCATGGCTGAAATTCCTGTCCGCGAGGTCGTTCCCGCTCACCGCTTTGACGAGGCTAGGCTCGCCGCCTGGATGGCGGCGCATGTGGAGGGCTTTACAGGCCCCCTGCGGGTGCAGCAATTCCAGGGCGGGCTTCGAACCCCACCTTTCTGCTGACAGGCGGCGACGGCTGGCTCTATGTCCTGCGCAAGAAGCCGCCGGGCCAGCTGCTGTCCAGCGCCCATCAGGTGGACCGCGAGTATCGCGCCATGAAGGCCCTGGCCGGACATATTCCCGTGCCGGTTATGCGCGCCCTCTGCACAGACCCCGAGGTCATCGGCACGACCTTCTATGTGATGGACTATCTGGAGGGCCGGATCTTCCGGGACGCGGCCCTGCCGGGCTTAACGCCGATTGAGCGGTCGGCGATCTATGATGACCTCAACGCCACCCTGGCCAAGCTGCACGCGGTGGATTTTGAGGCCGTAGGCCTGGGTGACTTCGGCCGTCCCGGTAATTACTTCGAACGCCAGGTCGCCCGCTGGACCCGCCAGTATCGGGACGCGGAGTCCGAACCCATTCCGGCCATGGAAGCCCTGATTGCCGAGCTTCCGGGGCGGATCCCGGCTGATCAGTCGGTCAGCATCGCCCATGGGGACTTCCGGCTCGAGAACGTCATGTTCCATCCCACGGAGCCCCGCCTGATCGCCGTGCTGGATTGGGAGCTGTCGACCATAGGTCATCCCCTGGCAGATATTGGCTATAACGCCTTCCTCTGGCGCTCTCATTCGCTGAGCTGGGGCAGTCTTGATGGGGTGGATTTCTCCGCCAGCGGTATTCCCACGGAAGAAGACTATGTGGCGGCCTATTGCCGTCGCACCGGCCGCGCGAAGATCGAAGACTGGGCCTTCTATATGAGCTTCGGTATTTTCCGGTTGGCCTCCATCAGCCAGGGGGTTTACCGCCGGGTTCTGGCCGGGACCGCCGCAACTGAAGGCCGAGACGCGGTGAATGGAACCCCCGCCTTGGCAGAGCAAGCCTTGGCCATTTTACACAGCTGACCCAATCCCCATGACCGATCAAACCGTTAAAGGCCCCGCCTCCTACTTCCCCGGTATTGAGAAAAAATACGGCCATCCCATCGCCCACTGGAAAGCCCTTGTCCGTGGCCACTACCCCGCCAAGCACATGGAGTTGGTCACCTTCCTGAAAGCTGAACACGGCATGGGCCACGGCCACGCCAATGCGGTGGTGGCTCATACCTTGGCGGAGGATGTGGGTAAGGGGAGATTAGGGTGAGCCTAAACCGCCACCCCCCCAAAAGCCAATCTCGCCGTTAACCACGTTTGATCACAGAGCCTAAACCACGATGATTCAGGATTCAGCCTTGGTTCCTGCGAGGCGAATATGGCTGCGTCCTACGATACGATCATCCTTGGCGACTGCATCGAGTCCTTGAAGGCTCTGCCGGACAAGTCTGTGGATCTGGTCTTTGCTGATCCGCCCTATAATCTGCAGCTGGGCGGCGACCTGCTTAGGCCGGATAATTCCAAGGTCGATGCCGTGGACGACGACTGGGATCAGTTCGAGAGTTTCGCGACCTATGACAAGTTTACCCGCGAGTGGCTGTTTCAGTGCCGCCGGGTGCTGAAGGATGACGGTGCCATCTGGGTGATTGGCAGCTATCACAACATCTTCCGGGTGGGGGCCACCCTACAGGATCTGGGCTTCTGGATTCTCAACGACATTGTCTGGCGCAAGTCCAACCCCATGCCCAACTTCAAGGGCACCCGGTTCACCAACGCCCATGAGACCCTGATCTGGGCCTCCAAGAGCCAGGGAGCCCGGCGTTACACCTTTAATTATGACGCCATGAAGATGGCCAATGATGAGCTACAAATGCGCTCGGATTGGACCCTGCCCCTCTGCACCGGCGAAGAGCGGTTGAAGGATGAGAACGGCGTCAAGGCCCACCCGACCCAGAAGCCCGAGGCCCTGCTGCACCGGGTGATCCTGGCCTCCACCAAGCCGGGCGATGTGATCTTAGATCCCTTCTTCGGCACCGGCACCACCGGGGCGGCGGCCAAGCGCCTGGGTCGCCACTATATCGGTCTGGAGCAGGACCCGAAATATGCCAAACTGGCCAAGGACCGGATCGAAAAGGTGCTGCCCATCGCCCCGGCGGACCTGGATGTGTTTGGCTCCAAGCGGGCCGAGCCGCGGATTCCCTTTGGCCAGATTGTCGAGGCGGGCCTGCTGCGACCAGGCGATGTGCTCTATTGCCCGAAAGGGGAACGCTCAGCCCGGGTCCGCGCAGATGGCTCTCTGGTGATCGGGGAAATGGCCGGGTCGATCCACAAGGTCGGGGCCATGATCCAGTCGGCACCGGCCTGCAACGGCTGGACCTATTGGCACTTCAAGTCCGACAAGGGTCTGGCCCCTATCGACGTCCTGCGGGCCAAGGTCCGCACCCAGATGGCGGCCTGATCTCCCGGTTCAGGATTTTTCGACTAGGCGAATGATGTGGGGCAGCTAAGGTTCAGGTCATGAACCCGCGCATCTTCGTCCTGACCCTGGTTACCTTCGCCTTCGGGTCGGGGGCTTTCATCTTTGCCGGTATGCTGGAGAACCTGGCAGCGGATCTGCATGTGACCACCTCGGTGGCGGGTCAGCTACAGACCGCCTTCGTCCTGACTTCTGCTGTACTGGGGCCCCTGGCGGCTTGGGCCTTTGGGCAGGCGGATCGCAAATACATGGTGATGGGGGGTTTAAGCCTCGGCCTGATCCTGCACATCGCCTGCTCCATGACGCCCAACTTCACCTCCCTGCTGGGCCTGCGCGCCCTGGCGGGCCTCGCCGGGGCCATGTCGGGTCCCGCCGCCAGCG
>NMUI01000408.1 GCA_002221445.1 Phenylobacterium zucineum
AGGCTCTAATTTAAGATGTTAGAGTGCGTTCGATCCGATAACCGGTTCCCACTTATCGGAACGCACTCTAGAAGGCCGGCGTCATTGGCGAGGCTGTCCCCGGGGGGTGGTCAGCTTTTTCTGTCGTGAGTCGCGTCTGAAAGGACCCGCAGCATCTCTGTAGAGAACATTGACCCGGTCAGGCGACCCGTGTTTTGGCCCCCACCGATACTGTCCAGTGTATCGGCGCTTTGCGAGCCCCGCAGGATAAGATCGACCAGTTGGTCCTGCTCGCGCTTTCGATCCGCCTGCCGGGCGGAAGCATATTGAATAAAGCCCGGATCCGGTGCCGCCGTCGGGGTCGTAAACTGGCTGTTGCCAGCCGCACGGGTAAGGTTGGCATAGACTTCCCGAACCGTGGCGGGGCGACCGTCGTGATAAAATATGGACCTGTTGGACACCGCCGCATCAGGAAACAAGCTGGCGGCCGTTGCCCCCGGCTGGGCCTGAACCGCCTCGATCAGGCGGGCAGATCCCTGTGGCCCCAGGAAGTGCGCGGCATAAAGTTCACCCCCGGTCGGCGATCTTCCAGTGCGCCCCCGCAGATATGATGCGTGATCCGACGCCAGTTCGCCGGCCATTAAGGCCGCCGCGTGTGGATCGAGCTTAAGATCCATCACCGCCTTACGGGCCTCTGCCCCTTCTACATGATAGCGCCCATCAGCGCCCTTGGTGATCAGTTCCGCATAGCGGCCATAACCGTACTTGGTCCCGTGCTGTTTAAGGGTGGAAAGCCAGGTTTGATCAACAAACTGAAACAGCCCGGCGGCAGACGAGGTGGCGGCCTTGGCCTTGGGATTGAAACTGCTTTCACGGTTCGCCGTCTTCATCAAGAAGGTGAAGTCAACGCCGGTCGCCGTCGACGCCCGCTGAATGGCCGCCTCTACGACCCCGCGCAATCCTTGAATAGCCATAAGCTGTCTGTGCCGCGATTATGGTTAATGGCGCGCTAACCATAATCCCTAGAGTGCGTTCCGATAAGTGGGAACCGGTTATCGGATCGAAACGCACTCTAACATCTTGAATGAGAGCCTGTTTTATCCCTCTAGACGTTTCCGTCTAAAGGGAACA
>NMUI01000108.1 GCA_002221445.1 Phenylobacterium zucineum
CTTATCGGAACGCACTCTAGGTTCGTACGTACAACCCATGCTCAACGCCGCCCTCAGTATCAAAGCGATGTCTGATCACATTATAGAAACTATCATCGCCATGCTCATGGAAGCGGAACAATGCATAAGCGACCAGGTCTGCAAGTTGGATCAACCGCGATGCCTTCGAGTCTAAGAACACAGGAACCTCCGCGTAGTTGCTGGTTTTCCCCCAAGTGTGCCCTGTGTATTTAAATTCGCGCGCAAGCGTCTGAATGCGCTTCTCTGTAGATGAATCATCAAACAGCATGATCCCTCGCTGACTATCCCCATGCTTATGATGGAGGCGCTTCAAGAACAGATCAAACCGGCTAGTAAGCTGCTCAAAAGCGTGCATGACAGGGTCTTGTCCGGCAATCGCATTTTTTTGATCACAGCGCCAAATAGACGAACCGTTTTGTGAGACTGTTTTTCTATGCCTAATTTGAGCGCATCTTTAATCGCAGTCAGACGATCAGGAAGGGGGTGTGCTTTCCAGCCATCACGTCCTGCGCGCATCGGGGAACCATGCAGCTCAACTGCATGGGGATCGGCAGGGGAAAACCTAAACGCCACGTCATTGAGTATCTGTTCGATCCAATGGGTGTTGCGTTCAAACACAGCAACCCCCGCCAGCACAAAATACTCCTGCGCTGGATCTGTTACTGACCCCGATTCATCAACGTAGAGCAGATGCATCCATTGCCTCAAAAGCAAAAACAGGCCGCACGACGGCGACCTGTTGAATTTGGTAAGCCGGGAGGGAGATAATCCCAACGCACCGCAAAAAGGTCAGCGCATCCCGACTCTAGTTAAACGATACACCTCTGCGCGTGGATGAGCAAGCTGGTTGCCGCCAGATGTCGCTCGCGGCAGACAAATTATTGGCGCTAGGCGTTATAGGTTGTCGGCAAACACCGGTCGCCTCCGGCGGAGGGCGGTAAGACCTGTGTGGCCACAGACAGGCTTTCTTGGACCAGACGCACTCACCGCGCCCAGCCATGCTTGGCGGCAATGCCAGAGAAAACCTCATCGGCCACGACCACGCTGCCTTCCCGGGCGGCGGCGAGGCCTTCCCTGATCTTCTCCATCTGCCAGGCGTTGGTCTGCAGGTATTGTTCGAGGGCCTGGACGACTAAATCGTTTCGCGACCGGTCCATGGAGGCTGCGAGGGCGTCGATCTCCGAGACCATGTTTTTTGCAGCGCGGACCATGATGGATTCGGTGGGCCAGCCGCGTGGCATTTTAACTCCCCGATTCTCGAATATAATTTAACACCGGGTCTGCGAGACGAAAAGCCCTGAGCCTTTCACCCCATCCGGTCACCACGGCGGAGGCCGGAGTTCAGTCACAAGACTGGTAGGTAGCCAATTGACCTGGGAGCAACCTCTCCGGAAATGGCGTGACCTCAGACCTGGATACCGCCCTCCGCCGGTATGACTGGGGTGGACGTTGCGCAATAATCTTCTCCAACTTGCCTCTGAACAGCAAGTTCACGCAAACCTATTGCGCCCAAGCCCTTGAATATGTAAGACCCCTCCTATGCAAACTGCCTCGCACCTCTTGCGCCTTGAGCTTCGGCTTAGCCGCCCCTGGGCGCCTCTTTAGGCTGCGTGACTTCGCGGCCGGGCGTTTCAGGGGATGACCCAAGAGCCCGACCTCAGTAAATAGCCCCGCGAAGCAAGAGATTTCCAAATGACTCAATCTGCAAACGACGCCCAAGGCGTAACTCCCGTTCGTGATCCTAAGGATCGCGTCATCGTCTTCGACACCACCATGCGCGATGGCGAACAGTCGCCCGGCGCTTCCATGTCCCTGGACGAGAAGCTGGAGCTGTCCAAGATTCTCGAGGACATGCGGGTCGACGTGATCGAGGCGGGCTTCCCCATCGCCTCTAACGGCGACTTCGAAGCCGTGCACAAGATCGCCCAGATCGTCACTGAGAGCACGGTCTGCGGCTTGGCCCGGGCGGGCGCCGCCGACATTGAACGCTGCGCCGAGGCCATCAGGCCCGCCAAGCGCGGCCGCATCCATACCTTCATCTCCACCAGTCCAGTCCACATGAAGTGGAAGCTGCAAATGGAACCGGAGGCGGTGCTTGAGGCGGTGTTCCGCTCCGTCGCCCACGCCCGCAATCTGTGCGACGACATTGAATGGTCGGCCGAGGACGCCACCCGCACCGAGCGCGATTTCCTGCGTCGCTGCGTCGAGGCCGCCATCCGCGCCGGGGCCAAGACCATCAACATCCCTGACACGGTGGGCTATACCTATCCGTCTGAATACGCCGACATCTTCCGCGATCTGATCGAGAACGTCCCGGGCGCAGACAATGTGATCTTCTCCACCCACTGCCATAACGATCTGGGCCTGGCGGTGGCCAACAGCCTGTCAGGCCTGCAAGGCGGTGCTCGTCAGGTGGAGGTGGCAATCAACGGCATTGGTGAGCGGGCGGGCAATGCGGCCCTGGAAGAGGTGGTCATGGCCCTGCGGGTGCGCGGCGACCGCCTGGCCTTCCACACCGGCGTCGAGACCCAGCACATCACCCGGGCCAGCCGCTATGTTTCGGCCATCACCGGTTTCCCGGTGCAGTTCAACAAGGCCATTGTCGGCAAGAACGCCTTTGCCCACGAAGCCGGCATTCACCAGGACGGCATGCTGAAGAACGCCGAGACCTATGAGATCATGAAGCCTGAGGATGTGGGGCAGGGGGCTTCCAATCTGGTCATGGGCAAGCACGCGGGCCGGGCGGGCTTCCGCGAGAAGCTGAAGGAGCTGGGCTATGAGCTGGGTCAGAATGCCCTGAACGAGGCCTTCCAGCGGTTCAAGGATTTGGCCGACAAGAAGAAACACGTCTTTGACGATGACATCATCGCCCTTGTGGATGACGCTCTTGCCTCGGGTGCCGACCGCATCCAGGTCAAGCATCTGAAGGTCATCGCCGGCACCGAAGGCCCGCAGCAGGCCGAGCTGACCGTCACCGTGGACGGCGTCGAGACGTCGGACTCCGCCACTGGCGATGGTCCGGTGGACGCCGTTTTCAACGCCATTCACAAGGTCGTGCCCCATGCCGCCACCCTGCGCCTGTTCCAGGTCCATGCAGTCACCGAGGGCACCGACGCCCAGGCCCAGGTCTCGGTACGCTTGGAGGAAGAGGGCCGGATCGCTACGGGTCAGGCCGCCGACACCGACACCCTGACCGCCTCGGCCAAGGCCTATGTGAACGCCCTAAACAACCTCTTCGCCCGCAAGGAAAAGACCGCCCCCGATGCCATAGCCAGCGGCTTCTAAAAGCAGACTCCCAGCCCGGAAGGCATCATGCTTTGGATAGTCCTGACCGCAGCGGCCGCGCCTCTTCAGGTGGCGCGGAACGTCTTTCAGCGGGGGCTAATCGGCGAGGCCGGGCCGTGGGGGGCGACCTTGGTCCGCTTCCTGTTCGGCCTGCCGTTCTCTATCCTGATCTTCAGCCTTGTGGCGGCCCTAACCCCCGGGGCGCTACCCCATGTGTCGACCCGTTTCTGGCTGGCCATTTCCGCCGGGGCCCTGGCGCAAATGGGGGCCACCGCTGCTTTGCTGGTGGCCATGCACAGGTCAGGCTTTGCCGTGGCCACCGTTATGCAGCAGGCCGCTTTGCCGTTGGGGGCCATTGTCGGCTGGCTGGCCTTTGGCGACCGGATGGACAGTCTTCAGTGGTGGGGACTGGCCGTCACCAGCCTTGGCCTGACCGTTCTCTCCTGGCCCCGAGTGGATGACACCAAGGAGGTCCTGGTCGGTTCGGTTTTTGGGCTCACCTCCGGTGCCTGTTTTGCGGTGGCCCTGAATGGCTATCGGCAGGCAGGTCTGGCCCTGGACCAGGCTCACCCAATCTATGCCGCCACAGCCGGGGTGGTGGTCGCCCAGACCCTGCAATCGGTCTTGCTTGGTGGAGCCCTGGCGGTTCTGAGACCAGGTGCCCTCCGCGCCGTGGCCTCGTCCTGGCGGGCGTCTCTTGGGGCAGGTTTCTGCGGGGCCTTGGCTTCGGCTTTCTGGTTCTCAGCCTTGGCTCTGGCACCAGCTGGGCCTGTGCGAGCCGTTGGGGTGATCGAAGCGCCGATCGCTGCGGCGGCTGGGCGTCGGTTATTCAAAGAGAAACTGACCCTGCGCCAGTTGCTGGGGGGTGCGGCCACCGCCATCGGGGTCGTGATGACGGCTCTTGGGTGACAGGCTTGGGGTGACAAGCGTGGGGTGACAGGCTCGGTCAGGGTGTGGTCTGCATACCGGCCCGTTGTTCCACCCTTGCCGCGATGAGATGCTTAAGCGTCCGGGAAACCCGCTCTAGCTCACCAGAGGGATCGCGAAACCAGTCCGTTGACCAGATCCTTATGATCGACCAACCAAGGTTCTCGAGAATTTCCTGACGCAGCCGGTCACGATCCCTCGCCGATTTCGAACTATGATAGCTGGCCCCGTCGCATTCGATCGCGGCGATGAAATCGCCGGGGGAATTTGGGTCTCGAATGCCGATATCCAGGAAGAAGTTGGCCACACCGACCTGGGGCACACAGTCAAAATTTAGGCCTTCCAGCCCCTCGATTACGGCGTCTTCAAAATCGCTATCCGGATCGCGTCCGCTCACCCGCGCCTCTTCGCCGAGTTGGCCCTTTTCAGCATAGTCGAGAAAGAGTTTGAGGGCGCGCGAGCCCCTTTCGCTGCCTTCCCTAGGGACGATGTCACTGGACCGCATTGAGGTGAAAATTTCCATCCGCTCCTTGGCCCGGGTGAACAGCACATTCAATCGACGCCAGCCTGTGCTTAGCATGATCGGACCAAAGGTCTGCGCAACGCGACCGCCCTGGACGGCAGGGCCATAGGTCATGGAAATGATAATGATGTCACGTTCGTCGCCCTGGACGTTTTCCAGGTTTTTTACAAAGAAAGGTTCCCCCAGTGTGCTGTTTTCAGCCTCCGTCAGGACCTTGGCCAGGATCGGATCATTATTCGCCAGGGCTGCCAGTTCGTCGGCAATGCGCTGAGCCTGTTTCAGATTCATCGCCACGACGCCCACGGTGCGCCCGCTGTCGTTGAGAAGAATTTCCGCGGCAGCCTTGGCCACCGCCCTGGCCTCCACCGGATTGACACCGGAGGTCGTCACCCCCTGATCCTGGAAGTGCCAGCCGATCCCAAACCTGCCATCTTGTTTCGACGGAGAGGGAAAGACAATCAGATCGTTCTTGTAGAAATGCTTGTTTGAAAAGGCGATCAAGCTCTCGTGCCGTGACCGGTAATGCCAGCGAAGCATTCGCGGGGTGAAGATCGCTTCAGACAACTCAAGTATGCTCTTGGCGTCTTCGGCAAGTGTGATCTCCTGGTCGTCATCGTCCGGCACATGATCTGCGATCCGGTCGAAGAAGGAGGTCGGGGGCAGCTGTTTGGCATCACCGACGACCACCGCCTGACCGCCCCGCGCCAGAGCGCCGATGGCGTCCTCCGGTCGCATTTGCGAGGCCTCGTCCATGATCACGAGGTCGAACTTCAACTTTCCTGGCGAAATGTATTGAGCGACGGAAAGTGGCCCCATCATAAAACACGGCTTCAAGGCCTGGATCGCGTTTCCAGACCGATTGATGAGTTGGCGGATCGGTATGTGCCGTATTTGTTTGGCAAGCTCAGCCCGAATAAGGGCCATTTCAGTCAGATCAGACTTGCGTCCGGAACGGATGCCCTCCGGTACCGGCTTCTCAAGCAGGGCAGCTCCGATTTGCGCCCGCCGAAGGTCCATAACCTCCGCATCCATCGCGGCGTAATCTCGACGCAAAACATCGAGCGACGTCCCGGATGTATTCAATAAGGCTGGGTTGGCGGCGAAGGCGTCCCGGGCCATGGCATCGAACACCAGGAAGTCAAAAGCCAGCGGCATCAGCGCCGTGGCAATCGTCCCATTGGCACATGCCCTAGACACGGGCGCTTCAAAGGCGTTGAGAGCCGCTTTGAATGTGCGGTCAAAATCCAACCAGGCCCTCAGCAAGTCGGGGTGATCCGCGGCCGATCGGGCCCGGCGGCTGACCTTTCCTAGGTGTGGACGTCCGCCGTCATCGAACCATTGGTTTTCTGCAAGGTCGGTGGCCTTTTTGAAGGCCTGCTCTGCCTCCATGGCCACTGTCAAAGTCGCCGAACTGCCCTCTACGGCACCCAAGAACGAGGTCCATTCGGCCTCGACAGCGCGGTCTACCAGGACCGAAGCGATCTTACCGCTCAGGGCCGATAACCAGAAGGTGTTGCCTGAGGTGTCGGGCGATAGAAACGCTGAAACCCGTTCCAGGCTGTGAAGGGTTGGTTCATCGGACCGGCCAGCGAGGTCCATGAGCGCCTCCGCCGGGGCAGTCAGGATGATGCGCGCCAAGTCTGATGCCAAGGCCGACGATAGGGCTTGGCGGGCGTCATCGGCCCAGGTCGCAAGACGAATATACGGTGCTACCGACACATCCAAACGGGAGTAGGTCGGCCGACCATCGCCTCCACGGCGCTGTTTGCCTTAACAGCCCTAAGATCCAGCACATAGTTTCGAAGCCATTGAACCTGCTGGGCCTTGACGGCAGGTTTGGCGTTCAGGTGGGCGGGGCGGAGTACCGAATTCGCACCCGCCATCGCGGCCTTCCAGCGCCGTCCGAAGCGTGCGAAAAAGTTTCGCTGGGAGAGAGCGGCCCACCATTCTTCTAAATCATCCGGATCCGAAGATGGCGCAGAGTCCCTGAAGGTGGCTGCCAGCTTGTCCTGGCCTTCAGCCAGCGCCCGGATGCGATCCTGGTGACCCCTCAGCAGGTCGCAGGCCCCCTCAGCCAAAATTTCAGGCTTTCGCAGGGCCAGAACATCAAACGGTGCCTGGCTTGCGGTTTCTAATAGGGACTTAAGGTGATGGGCGGTTGTAGGCGTGCGCGGCAGAGATACCTCCAGAATACGCTCCACGCTCTGAGCGACCTCGTCTGCGCGAAGGAGATCTGGCCGATGTTGCGCTACGTCGAACACGCTACCCAATGCGCTTTCAATATCTTCCAGCGACAGGCGCTTCAGCCCAGGATCGACCAGGGTGGCGATGAGCGTGTCGATCCGATCTGCCCATTGCCGAGCAAGATCGGCAAGGTGAGCCTTGTCGTAAGGCAACACTTTTCCCGACGAAACTCCGGCCCATACATGCCCGAAGGCCGATCCTTCGACGTTCAGGTCGTCAATGGCTGCGGTGATTAATCGCAGGCGTCCTTTGGCGTCGCCAAACCCGGTCCAGTCCAGATTTGACGGGAGGTGGAAATCTTCTCGTAAGGCTTCCACAGCCCGGACATGATCTCCCAGCCTACGCCGCGCCTGACCCGCCTTCATCAGCACATCACTGACGACAAGGCCCTGAAAACCGGCGGCTGGTCGGCTGATCATGTCGATATAGGCCGACAACTTTGCACGCCGATCTGCAAGGCGGGTGAGCGCGCCTGCAAAGTCTTTCGGTGGCGTGATTTTCTCACCGGCCCGGATCCGGGCCGCTATATCTTCTAACACCTCGGTCTTGCGCGTCTTATGGCTGTGCAATTCCAGGCAAAAATCGTTGAGGCCCAAATCGCGCATACGCCGCCTGACGACTTCCAAGGCCGCGAGCTTTTCCGCCACGAATAGGACGCTCTTGCCTTGAGCCAAAGCTGCGGCAACCAGATTGGTGATCGTCTGTGATTTACCCGTGCCGGGCGGGCCCTGAATTATCAGGTTGCGCCCGGCGAGGGCTATTTCGAGGGCTTCGCATTGAGAACTGTCGGCGCGGTCGACAAGTTCGAGCTTGAGGTCCCGATGCTCAAAGGCCTGGGCAGACTCGTCCCTATCGCAACTGAAGGCCGTATTATCATCCCCAGAATCCTCGAAATTCTCTGATCTGCCCAGGATTTCCCGCACAAGCGCATTGCCCGCAATCGGCGCATCTTCCGGCCACCTCTCTGGGGCGAGGTCGAGATAGAGCAGGATCTTGCCAAATTCGAACAAACCTAGGGTCACATAGCGCCGGACCGTCCAATCAGGCTTATGCCTAATGGCCTCTGCGACCTGCTCGAAATAGTCGTCAAGCGGCTGATCTTCCTCGAGAAAGGGCAGGTCTATGTTGAAGTCCTCCAGCTTTTTCTTAAGGGACAGGTTGGGCTGCATTTCCTCCCCCGTCCAGCGAACTCGAGTTCGGAATTGACCGCCTCGGGCAGGCTCCCGCTCGATTTCAACGGGCAACATGACAAGGGGTGCCTGGTGCGCCTTTGCGGTTTGCGGGTCCCGCCATTCAAGAAATCCGAAAGCGAGATAGAGCATGTTGGCCCCGCTTTCTTCAATCGCCGTCCGCGCAGACGCCCGGATTTGCCGAAGCCTTATCTCCAACTCCTCAGGGAATTGGGGGATCTGGATTTTCCGATCTGTGCGCTCAATGGCTTCTGCGTCTGCGGTCAGATCATAGTTGACCTTATAGCCAAGGTGGCGAGCCCACATGACGGCGTCGGGCTGGACTGGGGATTTTGGATTTGTCTCACCGCCTATCTGGTCCAGATTTCGCGTGTTGAACGCTGCCAGCTCACGAACCGTCGGTTCTGGGACGGGCTCGAAGGTCAGGGCGCTTCCGTCTGTCAGGAGATCAAACAGCCGGTGCGGCAGGTCCCCGATAACCCGAAGGCAGGAGGCCCTCGGATGCTGGAAACTTAGCATTCGGTTTGCGGTTGATAGGTCCAGAAGCTTTTGCCTTAGCCGGTCCAACCGAAGTTCGATGTGTTCCTTATCTTGCACTTGCAAATGCACTCCACGGGTCACAAAGCCGCGAACGCGACTAATAACAATTATGAGGTGCGGTGTCCGTTGTGGTCAACGAAGAGCGGCTGTTTCGGGTCTCTCGCCTCCCGGATTTGATCGCCGAATTGGATCTTTCTCATCCCATAGACTTCGGGGCCGTCCCGGTGGGTTTTCGTTCAAAACAGGTCCGGTACCGCAGTTCGGGGCATGACCCTGAATTCCAGGGACGCGCGCCTCTGTCGCACCAAATCCGTATTGATCCATAATTCCCGCGCCCGGACGAATTCGCTGCAAGAATAGGCCTTGAATTCAACCCATTGCCAGGGCACACGGACCCCTTTCTTGAACGCGGGGACCTAAGTTCATGTGAGTCTTGCGGTCGGGGCCTGAAAAGGCGGCGACTGGGGAGGACTATGGGCTAAAGTTTCCGTTTCCAATCCCCCAAGGGCCATCATGATTTCGTCCCTCTTCGGTGCCATATCGAACGATATCGCCATCGACCTCGGCACGGCTAACACCCTGATTTACATGAAGGGTAAGGGCATTGTGCTCAATGAGCCATCGGTGGTGGCCCTGCGCAATGTCGGTGGTCGCAAGATCGTTCACGCTGTGGGGGTGGACGCCAAGCAGATGCTGGGCCGGACGCCGGGCCACATGGAAGCCATTCGACCGCTTCGGGACGGCGTGATTGCCGACTTCGAAGTGGCCGAAGAGATGATCAAATACTTCATCCGTAAGGTCCATAACCGAAAAGGCTTTGTGAATCCGAAGATCGTGGTCTGCGTGCCGTTCGGGGCGACCGCCGTCGAACGTCGGGCGATCAATGATAGCTGCCTCAATGCTGGCGGCCGTCGCGTCGGGTTGATTGACGAACCTATGGCGGCCGCCATTGGGCGGGTCTGCCGATCCATGAACCCACCGGCTCGATGGTGGTCGACATCGGCGGAGGCACCACCGAGGTTGCGGTTTTGTCCCTTTCCGGCATTGTCTATTCCCGTTCGGTCCGGGTCGGTGGTGACAAAATGGATGAAGCCATTATTTCCTATATGCGGCGGAATCATAACCTGCTGATCGGTGAAACCACGGCGGAGCGGATCAAGAAGGAAATCGGCACGGCCCGGGCACCGGCTGAGGGTGATGGCCTTTCTATCGAGGTTAAGGGACGCGACCTGATGCAGGGGGTTCCGAGGGAAGTTCGGGTGTCTGAACGTCAGGCTGCTGACGCCCTGGCCGAACCTGTGGGCCAGATCATCGAGGCGGTGAAGATTGCCCTAGAGGCCACGCCGCCGGAGTTGGCTTCCGATATTGCCGACAAGGGTATTATGCTCACAGGCGGTGGGGCCCTGCTTCGTGGCTTGGATTCCGAAATCCGCGATCATACCGGTCTGCCGGTAACGGTGGCCGATGACCCCCTCTCCTGCGTGGCCCTGGGTTGCGGCAAGGTGCTCGAACATCCCAAGTGGATGAAGGGCGTCATGGAAAATACCTTCGCTTAGGGTTATGTCCGGGCCGTCGCCGGTGAAGATACGAGGTCCCATTGGCGCTACGCGATAACCCGTTCAATGAAATGAGGTTGCCGCTGCTCCTTAGCGCGGCCGCGGCGTTGGTTATTGCGCTGGTCGTCGGCCTTGCCATGCTCATGTCTGATCGACGGGAAACCTTGCAAAATCAAGCCTATGGCGTAACCCGGCGCATGGGTGACCAGGTTGTGGTGCCGGTATCTGGCTGGATGACGGTTCCGTTGCGCTGGGGACAGGGCGGAATCAGCGCTGTTCAGGATTATTTTTTGCCGTCTCCGAAAACCGGCGTCTGCGGGCGGAACTGGCTCAGGCGCGGGCATGGCAAACCACCGCTATCGCGCTCAAGGACGTCAACGAACGCTATCGCGACCTCTTGGGTCTGAAGGTCAATCCGCCGATCAAAATGGTGTCAGGACTGGCTGTTGCGGATTCCCGGGGACCGTTTGCCAATTCGCGTCTGGTCAATGTCGGCTCTGAAATGAAGGTCGAAGTCGGCAATCCGGTGATGAATGAGAATGGATTGGTGGGGCGTGTGGTGGGGGTCGCCGAAGGGGTTAGCCGTGTCCTGCTGCTCACAGACGTGTCGTCGCGCACGCCGGTCCTGCTTGATAGAACCAATTCGCGGGCCATTCTGGTCGGAGACGGTGGACCAAACCCGAGGTTGGATTATCTGCGCGGCCAAGATCCCGTTAAAGAGAATGATCCTGTGCTTACTTCCGGAGATGGTGGCGTCCTGCCGCGCGGTATTCCCATTGGGCGCGCTGTGAAGGGTCTGGATGGGCGGTGGCGGGTGATTCTCGCGGCCGATGACGGTGCCATTGATTATGTGCGGATTCTTTTGTTCAAGGATTTCCGCCAACTGGCCAATACTCCGCGATTAAATGAGCTTCCCGCACCGCCGCCGGTCACCGCCGCTGCACCGGCGGAGGCTCCGATTGTTCCCCCGCCAATAAACCCCACTCCGCTCCCGACTTTGACAGGCCCCTCCGCAAAGCCGCTCGAGTCCAAACCGCTCGCCGCGCCGACGGCTAAGTCGGGTCCGGCGAAAACTGTTCCGGTCAAGTCCGCCACAATAAAGCCCGTACCCTCCCCAAAGCCTTTGGCGGCCGTCAAGCCCGCTGCACCGTCGCCATCGGCGGGCCCTGTCGATATTGGGGACATACCCCATTGAGCATGACTCTGGCACAGCCTCTGACACCCCTGCGTTGGATTTTCTGGCCAGCGCTGCAGGTGGTGGTGGTGACTTGGCTCTTCACCGTGCCTCTTCGCGTGTTTGGTTTGCAACCGCCTGAACCGGTCTTTGCCATGGTCATCGCCTTTGCCTGGGCGATGATCCGTCCCTCGGTACTGGCACCCTTCTGTCTGTTGCTGTTAGGCTTGGGAATGGACTTGATCTGGGGGCCCCCTTGGTCTTTGGCCGGTATCCCTTCTCATTCCCTACGGTGCGGTTCTGTCAATTCGGAGTGTCTTGGTCGGCCAGCAGCTGTCCGTGCTGTGGCTAGGTTTTGCTGCGGTCTGCGCTATGGCGGAAATCACCGGTGTCCTGATTACCCAGATCATTTCGCATGCCACACCTCAGTTTGTCGGTGTCATCTGTCAATGGGGTGTTACGGTCGCCCTCTACCCATGGGCCCACCGGTTGATTGAGCGTTTCGAAGACGCTGATGTTCGGTTCCGGTAGGGATAAGATGAGCGAACCGTCGATCTTCTTTTCGGAGGTGAACCAGCGTCAGGGCGTATTCCATCGTCGGGCGTTTCTGTTCGGTGGGCTAGCCGGTGCCGGACTGGCCGCTTTGGGGGGCGTCTAGCCTATCTCCAGCTGCTTGAGGCCTCACGATATGAGAAGCTGTCGGTCTCCAACCAGTTCAATTTTCGTCTGACCCCCCCCCGCGCGGGTCATTGTCGACCGTAACGGCGTCGTATTGGCCACTAATCGCCCCAATTTCCGGCTGATGATGTCCCGGGACGACAGCGTCCGACCCTATGAAACGATCAAGACCCTAGCTCAATTCGTGCCGCTGGATGAAGCCCGTCAGGTCCGCCTGGCCCGCGATCTTAAACAGGCTCCCAGAGGTACTCCGATTCCGGTCATGGAGGATCTAACCTGGGAACAGTTCTCAGCGATCAATGTCCGCGCACCAGAATTGCCCGGGGTGACAGCAGACATGGGTGAGATGCGGGTCTATCCGCATGGTGGCGCTTTTGCGCACGTCATCGGCTATGTCGCGAAGGTCAATAAGGATGATCTCCAGCCCAGCGGGCCAAATTCCGAACCGATCATGTTGCATCCCGGTTTCAGGATCGGACGGCAGGGGGTTGAGAAGGCGTTTGATCTGGACCTGCGTGGACGCCCAGGGGCGCAAAAGGTAGAGGTTGATGCTCGGGGTCGCGAAGTCCGCCAGGCCCCTGGCGGCGATATACCCGCTATTCCGGGGCGTGAAATCAAGCTGACCCTGGATTCAGATATTCAGACCCGTGCCATGGAAGTGTTCGGCGAAGAAGCCGGTGCCGCGGTCATGATGGACTGTCGCAGCGGTGACATTCTCTGCATGTATTCGGCCCCGAGCTTTGATGCCAATAAGTTTGTCCGGGGGTTGACCGGACCCGAATACCGGGCGCTCTCACAGTATGATCGCAAGCCCTTGTTTAACAAGGCGCTGACGGCAACCTACCCGCCGGGATCAACCTTTAAGACCATGGTGGCCTTGGCGGCTCTGACGGCAGGGGTCGATCCTGAACAAACCCATGTCTGCAATGGGGCCTGGGCGTGGGGGGGCGGGTCTGGCACTGCGACAAGCATCATGCGTGGTGAACATGCACAGCGCCATCGTAACTTCTTGCGACATTTATTTCTATCAGACGGCCCTGGCGGTCGGCCCTGATAAAATTGCGGCGGCGGCACGTAGTTTCGGTTTAGGTCAAATCTTTGATATCGGCATTCCCGGCCAGAAGCCCGGTTTGGTCCCGGATATTGCCTATAAGCGTCGCACCTTCAAACGTGATCCGGTCTGGCATCCGGGCGAGACCCCCAGTATGGGCATCGGCCAGGGTTATACCAACGTCAATGCCCTGCAACTTTGCGTCATGGTCGCGCGTCTGGCCAATGGGGATAGGGCGCTTCACCCCCGACTGATTGAGTCGATCGGCGGCCGACAACAGCCGTCCGGCGCGGAAGCTGCTGAACTACCTTTTGCGAAAGAACATATCGCATTTGTCCGCGGAGCCATGGCGTCCGTGACTGAGACCGGCACGGCGGCGGCGACGGCGCAGCTAGGTTTGGGACCGCTCAAAATGGCGGGCAAGACGGGGACAGCTCAATCCCATACCTATCGCGACGGCGAGCGTACCTCGAAAAACCTGGCTTGGGCCCTCAAGGACCATGCCTGGTTTGTGGCTTTCGCCCCTTTTGACGATCCTCGCTATGCCATCAGCGTCCTGGTTGAACATGGCGGGTTCGGGGCAGCTGCGGCGGCACCGCGCGCCCGGGAAATCATGCGGGTGGCCCTTCTTAAAGATCCTGACCTGCGCGCCCGGATTGAGCAGCCGACTCCGATGCCGATCATCCCCGATCAGCCCGCCGACGGTGCCGCGCCGGAAGATCCGACGCCGATTCCCGAAACACAGCCGCCTTCCATGACCGGTCAGGTAACAGCCCAATGACTGTCAGTGCCCTGACCCGCCCCGGCGAGCGCGATCGCCTGACCGTCAAGTTTGCTGAAATCGACTGGCTGTTCTGTCTGGTTCTGTGCCTGATTGCTGGCACAGGAGCGCTTATGATGTTTTCCATTGCCGGATCCAGCTGGCAGCCCTGGGCGGTCAATCACCTGATCAAGTTTGGCATCTTCTTCGCGCTTATGATCTGCCTTGCCCTGATTGATTTGCGGGTATGGTTCGCAGTGGCCTATCCCATTTACGGAGTCGGGTTGGTCTTGCTAGTGGCCGTTGCGGTCATCGGTGAAGTTCATCTGGGGGCTCGACGTTGGCTCAATTTGGGGCCTCTTGGCAGTTTTCAACCCTCTGAAATTATGAAGCTGGGCATAGTTTTGGCCCTCGGCCGCTTTTATCACAGCATTTCTGCCGAACGGGCGCGGATGTCCTGGTGGTTGCTGATACCCGCGGCGATGATCGGGGCCCCGGTGGTGCTGGTTGCCCAACAACCGGACCTGGGCACAGCAATTCTGCTGACGCTGACCGGCCTATCGGTGGTCGTTCTGGCGGGTCTGGCTTGGCGGATCATTGCGGCAGGTATCCTGCTGGTCCTGGCTTCCGTGCCGCCCATGGTGCTGTTTGTGCTGCACGACTATCAGCGGGACCGTATCCTGACCTTTTTATCCCCGGAAAAGGACCCGTCAGGATCGGGCTATCATATTCTGCAATCAAAGATTGCCCTGGGATCCGGCGGCCTGTTGGGTAAGGGTTATGGACTGGGATCGCAGAGCCAACTCAACTTCCTGCCCGAGAAACAGACCGACTTTATTTTCGCAACCCTGGCGGAAGAGTTCGGCTTTGTCGGCTGCATGTCAATTCTACTGCTCTATGCAGCGGTGATCTTTATGGCGTTACAGACCGCCTCCCGGACGCATTCCCACTTCGGGCGTCTGTCGGCGTCCGGCGTGACGGCGACCTTTGCCTTCTATGTCCTGATCAATGGAGCCATGGTGATGGGCTTGGCACCGGTGGTGGGTGTACCCATGCCCTTATTGTCCTACGGCGGCACGGTCATGCTGACGGTTATGATCGGGTTCGGGTTGGTGCAGTCCGCCCGGGTCCATCGCTACACCGAAGTCACCAGCGGTAAAGGTGCCCTGGTTTGAGCCACGCCTTCAGTCTGCGGATTAGGGCTGCCGGTCTTCTGATAACCTAAACGTACAGAGCTTCATCCGTGGCTCGGACCAACCCATCGACAATGCCTGGTTCAGTGGAGGCGTGGCCCGCGTCCCAGATCACCGACAGGCGGCCTTTAGGCCAGGCAGCCGCCAGTTTGTAGGCGCTGTCCATAGGGGTAACCACATCGAACCGACCCTGGACGATCCAGCCTGGAATAGCCTTGATCTTGTGGATATGTTTCAGGATCCAGCCATCCTGATCCATGAAGCCCTTATTGACGAAGAAGTGGCATTCTATGCGGGCAAAAGCGATAGCAAAGTCCACCTCATTGAACTTGCTGGGGCGAGCTTCAGGGCCGCGAATGGAGACCGTATCGCCTTCCCATTGGCTCCAGGCCTGGGCCGCGACTGCCTGAACCTTACGATCTGGATGGGTCAGGCGTTTATGATAGGCCATCAACAGATCGTCCCGTTCATCCTCCGGAATAGGCTCCAGATATTTCGCCCAGGCATCGGGGAAGATCATGGAAGCCCCATCCTGATAGAACCATGATACTTCCCGCTCGGTCAGCAGGAAGATGCCCCGCAGGACCAGGGACTCCACCCGATCCGGATGGGTAATAGCATAGGCCAGGGCCAGGGTTGAGCCCCACGATCCACCGAAAACTGTCCATTTTTCAATGCCAAGATGCTCACGCAGACGTTCAATGTCGGCGATCAGCGACCACGTAGTATTGTCTTCCAGGCTGGCATTTGGGGTGGAGCGTCCGCAACCCCTCTGGTCGAACAATACCATCCGCCATTTATCGGGATCGAAGAACCGGCGCATAGTCGAATTGATAGCCCCACCCGGTCCGCCATGCAGGATGATACAGGGTTTGCCGCCCGGCGTGCCGCACTGCTCGTAGAAGATCCGGTGCGGACTATCGGTGGCGATAAACCCCTCGGCGAACGGCTCGTTCTCACGAAACAACCCCCGACGTCCGGAGCTCGCAGAAAAGGGTGGGGAGATTGAGCCTGAGTGCATGGGCCCATTAGGGGCGGTGGCGGTATGAGTTCAAGTCTGCACGTCTATTTCGGAAACTTCCGGATTATCCAGTCTATGACCAATCGGTTCACCTCGTCGGGTTTTCCTGCTGGGTCCAGTGACCGCTGTCCAAAACTAGGGCCTTTTCCAAATCTGGGACATAGGCTTCCATGCCCTCGGCCATGGCCGGAGACAACACTACGTCCTTCTCAGCCATGATCATCAGACAGGGCATATCTTCAACCTTGGTGGGTAGATCGGCAGACCGCTCCCAATTGCGGGTGAAGTTGCGATACCAGTTGATGCCCCCGGTAAAGCCGGTGGCCTCAAAGCTCTCGACAAAAGCCGCCAGCTCCTCGGCGTTCAGCAGCTGATGGGCGGTATCGGATTTGTCCCAGGTGGCCAGGGCGTCACCGAAGGCGAAGCTGCCCTGGGTCGAGGTGGGGGCGTTGCCGCCAGTCTCGAATACCCCTGCTGTCTTTGGGGCCTCAGCGGCGGCGGCTTCAATGGCAGCGGGTCGGCGCATGAAAAACCGCATGGTCTTGTCGACGTCGGCTGCGAGCGCGGCATCGGCGATTCCCGGTTTTGGAACCAGACAATGTACATGTCCTCACCGAAGGCCATGCGCATTCCGGCGATGGGGTCAAAGGGGCCCCGGGGCAGGAAGGGGGTATTGACCCCGATAATCCCGGCGCACCTGGCTTTGTGCATGAGCGGCATCTGCCAGACCACCAGCCCACCCCAGTCATGACCGCAGAACACCGCCTTTTCCACCCCCAGGTGATCTAGCAGACCGACCAGATCTCCGGTCAGATGGGCCATGTCATAGTCCGTCACCGCCTCCGGGCGGGAGGTCAGGCCATAACCGCGCTGATCGGGGGCGATGGCCCAAATTCCGGCGGCTTCACAGGCCTTAAGTTGGTGACGCCAAGAAAAGGCCAATTCTGGGAACCCATGACAGAAAATCACCGGAGTCCCGGTTCTTGGCCCGACCTCATAATAGGCCATTTGGAGTCCATTGACCTTGGCATACTGAACGGGTGGCATTTGGCGGGCGAGGGCGGACATGAGGGGTCTCCTATTTGCGTGTGTATAATTCCCGCCTTCCGGTTGGGTAAGGCAAGCCTTTGCAGACTCGGGAAACCGACTAAAAGCATCTGATGACTGAAACCCCCGCCGTTACGTCCGACAAGGTTCCCTGGGGACTGGTGATCCTGTTGGGGTCCATGACAGCCTTCGGGCCCATGGCCATCGACATGTACCTTCCCAGTCTGCCGACCATCGGGGAATCGCTGCACGCTACAGCGGCTCAGACCCAGGCGACCATGGGCGCATTTCTGGCGGGTATGGCCATAGGCCAGTTCTTTTATGGACCGGCATCCGACCGGATCGGTCGCAAGGCCCCCGTGCTGCTGGGAGCTGGGGTTTTTGCTCTGGCGTCTTTGCTATGTGCCAATGCCACCTCCATTCAGATGCTGCTGGCCGCTCGGTTCATGCAGGCGCTGGGCGCATGTTCCGGGGCCGTGGTGGCCCGGGCCATTGTTCGAGACCTGTTTAATCACACCGAAACGGCGCGGATGCTGTCTCTGCTTACCCTGGTCATGGGTCTGGCCCCGATCCTCGCCCCCTTGCTGGGCGGGTTTTTGCTCACCTTAGGCGGGTGGCAGGCCAATTTTCTGGTACAGATGGGGTTTGGCTTGGCGGTGGGTGCGGTCACCTTTTTCCGTCTGAAAGAAACACGGTCTGAAGCGACGGCCCTCCAGGCGCAGGCGGAAAATCCGCTCCAGGCCTATAGTGTCCTCCTCAAACAGCGTCGTCTGATCGGCTATACCCTGGCCGGTGCGCTTAACGGGGCGGCCCTGTTTACCTATGTCTCGTCGTCCTCCGACCTGCTGATTAAGACCTATGGCATCACCCCTCAGATGTTTGGGTGGGTGTTCGGTCTCAATGCCGTGGGGATTATCGGCGGCGGACAGGTTAATCGCTATGTCCTGCGCACCTTTACGCCCGATCAGGTCCTGCGGACCGCCAGTCTGTCTGCTGCGGTGGTCGCCCTTGCCCTGGCCATGGCGGCCTTCAGCGGCTTTGACGGGCCTTGGATTATACTGCCCCTCCTTTTCCTGCTGCTCTCCAGCTTTGGCTTCATGCAGGGCAACACCATGGCCGGGGCTCTAAATGTCGATCCCCTGCGGGCCGGGTCGATCTCAGCGGTCATGGGCGGAATTTCTTTCGCCAGCGGGGCCGTGGCTTCAACCCTGGCCGGGGTTCTCCATGACGGCACGGCCAAGCCCATGACGCTGACCATTCTGGTGGCCGTGCTGGGCTCGGCCCTGACCCTGCGGATGCTGGCCCTACCCAGGCGCTAGATTTTTGGGGCAACTCCCCGAGGGGTCTCGGCTGATGCGGACCGCACAGGCTTATCAATATCCAACGCCGCCCAGGCCAGGACCAGCCAACCGCCCAAGAAGAGCAGGCCCCGATCGGGGTTACCGCCCCCAGCCACCTTGGGCCGCCCAAGGCCATGGCGTATAGAGAACCGGAAAATAGCACAATGCCGGGCAGGAAGAAGGCTGGGGCGAACCTGGCTCGCCGTCCGCCGATCTGTATGAAGGTGGCGCAGACGAAGGTGGTCATGGTGTGCATGAACCCATACTGTGCGCCGGTCATCAGCCACACCTTGGCTAGAGGATCCTTGACCCCATGGGCTGCAAACGCCCCCACAGCCACCGCGATAAAGCCGCTGAAGGCGGCCAACATCATCCATCTCCTGCGGGGCATCATCCCCACACCTGCGGCTTGCGGCTGGCCCAGGGGATCTCCTTTTCCAGCTGGGCGGCCAGGCGGAACAGGGTCGCCTCGTCCGCATAGCGGGAGGTGAACATCATGCCGATCGGCAGGCCTTTGGAGTCAGTTTCCAGGGGCAGGGAAATCGACGGTTGGCCGGAAAAATTGAAGGGCGGTGTGTAGGGGAAGACTTGGCTCTGACGACGATTGACCTCCTTTGGCTCCAGCTCAACCGGGCTCAAATAGCCGATCTCAGGCACTGGGGTTCCGAGTACGGGGCTTAGATAAATGTCCCAATCATTGAAGAAGGCCAGGGTGGCGCGGTTCAGACGGCGCAGGTCCTGCCAGCCCTTGAAGGCCATTTCACCGGTCACCTTGCGCCCGCCCTTGAGGGCCGCCCAGGTCAGGGGTTCAAGCTCGTCAGGGTCAGGCTCGCGCCCGACCTGCTCGATCAGCTTGGCCATGCCTGCGGCGAAGTTGGCACCCGACACCGGCCCGCGGGCGGCATAAAGGGCGCGATAATCAATACCCAAACCCTTTTCGACGACCTCATGGCCGAGATGTTTGAGCGTCTTGGCAGTGCGTTCCAGGGCTGCTTGAATTTCCGGATCAATAGGTCGCCCTGAAGCGGTTTGCGAAGACCAGGCAATGCGCAGGCGTCCGGGGGAACGCTCTATCTCCGCCAAATAGGGCGCGGTCTTGGGCGGGAAGGGATAGGGTGAACTGGGATCGGCCACGCCGGTGGCATCCAGCATGGCGGCACTGTCGCGGACAGTGCGGCTGACCACATGGTCCACCACAAACCCCATGGCGTAGTCGAAATCGTCGGGCAGGTTGAGATTGCGATCTTTGTTGACCTTCAGACCCACCAGCCCGCAGCAGGCGGCGGGAATACGGATGGAGCCCAAGCCATCAGAGGCATGGGCCATGGGCACAATCCCCGCCGCCACCGCCGAGGCTGATCCGCCAGACGACCCGCCGGAGATATGGTCAGGGTTCCAAGGATTGCGGCAGGGGCCCAGATGGGCGCTCTCCGTCGTGCCGGTGATGCCGTATTCGGGGGTATTGGTCTTGCCCAAGGGGATAACTCCCGACCGCCGATAGGCGGCGGTGAGGCCACCGTCCTCGGTATCGATGATGTGGCGGGCAAAGCGGCTGCCCGAACTGCGCGGCCAGCCCGCCACGGGCATACCTAAGTCCTTAATCAGGAAGGGCACACCCTTGAAGGGGCCATCGGGCAGGGGCCCCTTGGCGCGATCCCGGGCCTCGTCAAAGGCGGTATGGACCACAGCATTCAGGGTCGGATTATGGCGCTCGATCCTGTCAATGGCGCAGTCCACCAGTTCAAGGGGTGTGGTCTCGCCCTTAGCCAACAGGGCCGCCAGGGCCAGGCCGTCGAGGTCGCTGTAATCGGAACGGCTCATCTTATTTTCTTTCAGCAGGGATCAGCGAAGGCCGGCGGCAGCCAGGAAGGCCATTTTCTCGACCGGTGCAAGGGTCGGGGCCTGACGCTTAAGATCGGCGAAGGACTCTTCAGCCGCGTTCAGGGCTTGGTCGATGTCAGCTTCGGTCATAGCGGCGCAAAGGAACATATTGTGCCAGGGGTGGACATAGACGCCCCGCGCCAGCATGGCGCTGGACCAACAGAAGCCCTTGCGCAGGTCCACATCATCCTCGAACAGGAAGAGCGGCATCTGGACCGGGCCCGAGACCTTGAATCCGAAGCCGGCGGCTGCGGCCCTTTCTTTCAGGCCATTGGCCAATCGCTCGCCCAGGCCCTGGATGCGCTCCAGATAGTTGGAGTTCTGCACCAGCTTGAGGGTCTCAAGCCCCGCCGCCATGGGGGCGGCCTGATACCAGAATGAGCCTGTGACATAGATCGAAGCTGCCGCCTTTCGCACCTTCTCCGAACCTAGCAACATGGAGATCGGGTGGCCGTTGGCGATACACTTGCCCCAGGTGGAGAGGTCGGGCTGAATGCCGATCCGAGACCAACTGCAATCCCGCGCCAGACGCAGGCCCGCCCGCACGTCATCGACGATCAGCAGGGCACCGGTCTGGTCGCAGAGTTCCCTGGCGCGGGTGGCGTAGGCCAAATCGGGCTCGGCCTGATCGATGAAGGCGTCGTGCTTGAAGGGGGCGGCGAAAATGGCGGCCAGATCATCGCCCGCCTCGGCCACCGCAGCTTCGAGGCTGGCAACGTCATTGTAATCGCAGAGGATCTGGTGGGCCCGGTCGCTGGGCAGGGCCCCGGTCGGGCGTGGGGTACACCAGGGGGCGGCCCCGTGATAGGCCCCCTTGGCCCGGATGAGGGTCTTGCGTTTGGTGTGGGCGCGAGCGGCGATCAGGGCCATGGTGGTGGCGTCCGTCCCGTTCTTGCAGAAGATCGCCCAAGCGGCGTGCTCCACCTGCGCCACCCACCCCTCGGCCAAGGCCACCATCAGCTCGGTGGGACCGGTCAGGGTGTCGCCCAGGCTCAACTGTTTCACATAGGCCGCGTCAATGTCGGGATGACCATAGCCAAACAGGTTCGGGCCATAGGCGCACATGAAGTCCAGATAACGGTGACCGTCGGCGTCCCAGAGATGAGCCCCCTTGGCCCTGGAGAAAAACTGCGGATAGTCGTCGGGCAGCATGGCGGTGGACTGGTGGCCGAACATACCGCCGGGGATGACGGCGGCAGCCCGATCCCGAAGCGCGCGGTCATGGCTGTTATTAAGGGTCATGGTCGGGTGCTCACGGCTCTGTCGATCCTTCGACCTTACGCCGGTTCAAGCCGGTCGCAACAGGGACACTGCGTCAAACCCGACTCACCTTAGGTCGGACAAGCATGTGGTGCCCCATTCTTCTCGGCTTGTTCTATGCCGCCATCTATGTGGGTAATGGGGCCTCAACGCCTTATATGCCGGTCTGGTTCCATCACCGCGGCCTGACGGGGGGGCAGATCGGTCTGATCCTTTCGGCACCCATGCTGGCCCGGATGGTCACCGCGCCCCTGCTGGGCCTGTGGGCCGACAGCTTCAAGCTCCGGCGCACGTCGTTGATGTTGATGGGATTGGCGACGGCGGGATGTTACGCCCTGATGGCCCCACCTCTGGGGTTCTGGGGCTGGTTCACCCTATGGCTTGTCGCCGGGTCGCTGTTCGCCGCCATGCCGCCCTTGACCGACGTTATCATCCTGAACCGCGCCCGGCTGGAGGGGTTCAATTATGGCTGGCCCCAAGGCATGGGCTCGGTCGCCTTCATCTTGGCCAATATCGCCATGGGGGCGATTTTGACGCGGCATTCGCCCGAGCTGGTCTTGGTCTGGATGGTGGGTGCCGCCCTTCTGGCCGCGACGGGTGCCCGTTTACTCCTGCCCGCTGATCCTGTGGCCTCCGAGGGTGGCCACGCCAATGCCAGCGACCGTCGGGCCGGGTTGATGGACCTGATCCGGGACCCGGATTTCATGCTGGTGGTGGTATCTGCGGGTTTGATCCAGTCCGCCCATGCCTTTTATTACGGCTTCGCCAGCCTTTCGTGGAAGGCGCAGGGGGTGCCCGAGACCCTCACCGGCTGGCTCTGGGCAGCGGGTGTGATTGTCGAGGTGGTCTTCCTCTGGTTCATGGAGCCCTGGCGGCGGCAGATGGGGCCCCGCAACCTGCTGGTTCTGGGCGGGGTCGCCGGCCTGATCCGCTGGACGGCG
>NMUI01000109.1 GCA_002221445.1 Phenylobacterium zucineum
CGTCTAAAGGGAACAGCCTCTAGCTGGGGGTTCAGCCCTCCGACCGACTCTTCACATAGGCGCGCGCCCGTTCCTTGCTCTCCACAATCGCATCACGGGTTTCGGTAATGAGGCGGCTGATCAGGGGGTCATTCTGGATTGCCGCCCAGTAAGCGGCGAGCTTGGGAAAGCGCTGTAGGGGTCATCCATGTTGAAGGTGGGCGGGGCCCATTCTGTGGTGAGGATCAGCTGGGGGGCCAGGGCACCATCGGCCTGACTCACCGCCTTGCCTACGGCATAGCCATCCTCGCCGATGAATTGTTCCAGATAGGCCAGGGCGTCGCTGATCTTGCCAAAGGCCTTTTCAATACCCTCGCGGTCCCAGGTCTTTCGGGGGCGGGCAGAATAGTCGAACAAGGGCACCATGGCCATGACCAGGTAAAAGTCGCAAATCCGGCTCAGTAGACGCATACGGGCCCGATCAAACGGATCGGCAGGGCGCAAGGAGGGCTCCGGATAGGAGTCCTCCAGGTATTCGCAGATCACCTCGCTCTCCGGCAAGGCGCGACCGTCATCGAGGACCAGGGCGGGCACCCGGCCGATGGGATTGATCTTCAGGTAGTCTTCCTTGGTCAGGCCATCAAAGTGAAAGCCCGGCGGTTGGATGATCTCGGCGCTCAGACCCTTGGCCATCAGCAGCAGGCGGACCCGGGTGGGGAAGGGCGAGTCATAGGTCTGAAATAGTTTCATGAGAGTCATGCCTCCGTGGCGATGAAGGTTCGACGTCCCTTCGGGGTGGCGCAGAAGGGGTCTGTGCAACAGGCGGCACGACCGGCCGCGATATAATCGGCGTCATGCCACCAGGGCTGATCCGCCGCCGCCAGGGTGATGGGCGAGGTCATCTTAGCGGCCTGTTTAGAAGACTTTAAGAAGGGGCCAATTAGAGTCGGAATATCAAATAATTCGCCGTTTTTCATGATCTGATCGACTGCAGCCGCGTCTTCAATGCGCGAGAGTGGATCACCGCGACAAATCACCAGATCGGCCAGGGCTCCCTTAGAGATGTATCCCAGGGGCTGGTCCAGAAACTCGCCGGCCGCCCGGGTTGCGGTGCTGAGAGCTTCGACCGGTGTCATGCCAAAGCGCACCATGCTCTTAGGTTCATATGTAGGCTGATCCCATTGAAATCGATAGGAGAATCTGTGCCTGTGACTACCTTGCCGCCGGCCTTTAGCATGGCTCTTAAGTGGGTGACATTCCGCTCCAGGGACTCAAGGGCCGGCCCGGGGTCACCCTTGGTGGTCATTTCCACCCTGGCCTGAAGGCGGGCATATTCCCAGGGTGGATAGAGGGCCTGGATCCGGGGATCCTCCACGAGAGAGCGGTCCTGGGCATAGAGGGCGGCGGCGGAGAACAGGGTCGGGGTTCGCCGGGCACCACTGGCGGCAAAAAGAGCGGTCACGTCCTGATAGCTCGCCCCCAGAAAACTCTGGGTCCGTGAATAGCCGAACCGGCTGGTGGCCCCCATGTGCTCCATCCCGTCCAGTCCGAAGGCCAGGGCCGGATAATGATAGTGCGAGGTCACAGGCAGGCCGCGGGCGTGGGCCCAGGTGGTCAGGTCCCGCTGGGCATCCAGGGGTAGGCGCACATAGGCCTTGATGAGATCATAGTTGAGCGCGGTGACCCGTTCGAGTTCCAGGGCCATCTGGCCGGGCTCTGTCACCGGTCGCATAAAGTTGTAATAGATACGGCCACCATCAATGGCTTCGCCAGTGGCGAAATAGCGGGGGCCAATCCGGGCACCAGAGTCCAGAGCTTCCCGATCTTCCACCATATGATAGGCAGGCGAGCCCGGTGATCGCGTTGTGGTGACACCCAGGGATAACCACAGCCGTCCTTCCCGATCGCCATAGGCATATCCGGCCATTTGGCGATGGGCGTGCATTTCCACCAGACCGGGAATAACCATCGTTCCAGGCTTGGCTTCGATCAGACGAGCGTCCTTCGGCCCCTGACCAAGGGGAAGGATGTCAACAATGCGGTTGCTGCTGATGACAATATCGAGGTCCCGGCGGGCCTCAGTTCCAAGGCCGTCCCAAAGCCGCGCGGCGCGGACCACGGTTTTTCCGGCAGGCCTTGCATTGGCCCATTTCAGACCGTGAGAAATGTCCTTCGCCGGCCCGCCATCCAAGGTGATTAAGCGCAGTTTCCCGGCTGAGAGATAGAGCAGAGTGTTTGAGTCGCCACCCCAACTGGGGGCGTCGGTGACTTCATCATTTAGGACCTTGGGACGACCGATGAAGCCGCCTTGGGGATCGACCTCGACGATCCATAAGCGACTGGCAAACACATAGGCCAGATGGGTTCCGTCTGGTGACCAGACAGGGCCGTCATCGCCCCTAACGCCTAAGGATTTGTGCGGGGCATGGGGTTGATAGGTGGTCTTGGATGTCGCCACATCTACGGTGAGAATTTCACTCAACCCCTCCCGGTAACGGGCCGAGCAGGGCTTGAAGGCCGCCAGAACTATGGTTTTGCCGTCGGCGCTCCAGCTGGGTCGACCGGGTTCCCAGATGGCGGGTAGAATCTGCCGGATCAAGCCTGTTGCGATATCGGCGGTGTGCAGGGCCCCTGTCTGATCCAGGAAGGCCAGGGTCTTCCCGTTCCGAGACCAGGCCGGAGCCAGGGCGGCCCCGGAGTGGTGGGTGATCTGTCGGTCCTCACCACTCGCCAGGGTTCGAATCCAGATTTGCAGATCGCCCCCCGATCAGTGGCATAGGCCAAAGACAGCCCATCGGGTGACCAGGCCGGGTCGCACTTCCAGAACTTGTCCCTGGTCAGGGGCTTTGCCGTCCCACCGATGGGTAGACTCCAAAGGTCATTCAACGCTCGAAAGGCGATCTGGGTCCCATCGGGCGACAAGATCGGACTGCCGATACCAATTACCGGGTTTGGCGCGCTGGAGTCGAAATTCCGGGTCCGCTTTTGATAGAAAGGCTTGGCCACCTGGAGTTTGACCTCAAATGGCACAGGACGACGTCCCGCAGCCCCCTGCTGCTGGATCTGGCCGTCAGCGGTAAAAATCATGTCGCCATTGGCAAGCCAGGTCGGTCGGAAGGGGAAGACATCAGCGCCCTTCACCAGAAGGGTGTCGACGGTCCTTAATTCTGCCTTGCCGTCGTCCAGGTGGATAAAGGTCAGTTGCCCATTTTTGGGATTGAAGCTCGGGCTGTGGAGTTCACCCGAGGTGGCTGAATAGGCAATGGCCTTCTCGCCATTAAACGTCAGGGTCTCAATCCGCCTGCGATCAACCACATAGGCCAGGGTTTTACCGTCTGGTGACCAGCAGGGCTGGCAGGCCTGCCCGTCTGCCTCAGCAACCCGTTTCGGCGCGCCCCCGCTGACGGGTATGAGGTGAATGGCATAGCGCCCGGTGGCGTCTGCGGCGAAGGCAATGACCCGGCCATCAGGCGACACTCTGGGTTCGCGACAGTCAAATGGTCCTTGGATCAATTGGGTGAGGTCGGTTCCGTCAGCCTTAACCGACCAGATGTGAAAATTACCCGCACGATAAGATTGAAAGATCAGGGTGCCGGAATCTGGCGTCCAGTCGGGTTGAGCACCATCCGTCAGATCATCGGTGATCCGCCTGGCCGGGCCACCCGTGATCGGCACAGTCCAGATGGCCCCATGCAGGTCCATGGCGATCATCTTCCCGTTGGGGGAGACGGTCGCGGCGATATTGACCCCTTCCGTCACCTTGACCCATCGGCTGTTTGTCGTGGCGCTGTTGGCTGACCCTGTCACGGCTGTGGCGGCCAGGGCTGTACCGCCAAGGGTTAAAATGTCGCGACGGTCGATACCGTCCTTGGCCGTTCGGGTCATTTTCAGTCCTTGGCCGTGGCGGGCTGAGCGGCCCTCGCTAAATCCGGAATCGATGAGGGTAAGGGATCGACGGTGACCCGTCGCATGTGACGCCTTTGCCCCGGATAGTCGTTCAGAGCGTAATGCCAGACGGATCGATTGTCCCAGAAGGCGACAGCGCCCCTTGACCATCGGAACCGGCAGGTGAAGGCCTCACTGCGGCAGTGGTCAAACAGGAAGTCCAGCAAGGGTTTTGACTCTCGCCGGCTCCATCCCTCAAACCGGACGGTAAAGGCCGGATTCACATAGAGCGCCTTTCGCCCCGATTCCGGATGAGTCAGCACCACCGGGTGAATGAATTCACCAACGGCACCTTCGGCTTCTACCACCTTCATGGCGGCGCGCTTCTGAGCCGAGTGACCCGTGGCCGAGTATTCCCGACCTGCGGAATGAACGGCATTGAGGGTGTCCAATGTGGCCCTCATGGCCGGAGTCAGGGCCTCATAAGCGGCGATCTGGCTGGCAAATAGCGTGTCGCCGCCCCAGTCAGGGAGGTCTATGGCGTGGAGGATGGAGCCAATGGCCGGGGTTTCCAGAAAGCTCATATCCGAATGCCAACCGCCGCCGAAATTCGTCTTGTCCGAAGGCTCCTTGATGATCTCCATCACCTCGGGATGGTCCGCCATTCCCGCTACATAGGGATGAATGTTCAGGGGGCCGAACCGTCGTCCGAAGCCGACCTGTTGAGCCGGGCTCAGGGCCTGATCCCGGAAAAAGATCACCTGATGTTCCACGAAGGCTGCGCGGATTTCGGCGATCACCGCGTCATCGTGGGGTTCTGCCAAGTCGACGCCAGATATTTCAGCCCCCAGGGCCCCGGCAATCTTTTGGATTTTGAGATGCGACACCTGCAAGCCTCCCTGAACGACGAACCGTCATACCGATAACCGCACGCCCTGGGATGGGTTTCAATATGCTGTCGCAACAGTTGTCCTGAACAACGGCAATAGCGCATCTGATCATCCGATGGTAAGCGGCACCGTCCACGGGGAAATTTTCAATGACGGCGACCGCGCTTTCCTGGAAACATGCCCTCTTGGCCTTTGTCGTAGTCACGATCTGGGGCAGTAATTTTGTGGTCATTAAGGTGGCCTTGGCCCACCTGCCGCCGCTGACCTTCGCGGCCCTCCGGTTTGGCTTGGCGTTTTTTCCCGCTGCCCTGTTTTTCAAACGCCCTGACGTCCCTCTGCACAATTTAGCGGCTTATGGGATGCTGATCGGTATCGGCCAATTCGGGGTGCTTTATATCGCCATGGGGCACCAGATTTCCCCTGGCTTGGCTTCCCTGGTGGTGCAGTCCCAGGCCTTTGTGACCATCGGTCTGTCGGTGTGGTTGACCGGGGAAAAGCTGCGAGGTTTTCAGTGGGCGGCCCTGGGGCTCGGGGTTGCGGGCCTTGGGGTCATCCTCACCCACACCGATGCCACAACAACGGCAACGGGGCTGGGCATGGTGCTGTTTGCCGCCGTCTCTTGGGCCTTGGGAAATACGGTGCAGAGGGCGACCCCACAGGTCAATTCTCTGGCGTTTGTGGTCTGGTCCAGCATTTTTGCGGTTCCCCCCTAATAGGGCTCGCTCTCATCTTCGACGGATGGCCGGCGATCCGGTTGGGTTTGGTCCATGCCGACCTCGGAACCTGGGCTGCGGTTCTTTGGCAGTCTTTCGGCAATACCATGCTGGGTTATGGGGCCTGGGGGTTCCTCCTGGCTAGGTATCCGGCGGCCACGGTCTCGCCGTGGTCTCTCCTAGTTCCGGTTTTTGGCATGGCCGCATCTGCTGTTCTGCTGGGTGAAGCCTTGCCGATCTGGAAGCTGACGGCGGCTGGACTTATCCTGACGGGACTGGCGATCACCGTGATCGGACCCCGCCTGCGGGGCTCCTTGGCCCAGGCCTGACCGCCAAGTTAGATGACAGGGCGAGGTCTATTGGTTAAGGCCGGACAAACAGGAGACGCAGGCATGAATACCGAACAGGTTCTCGATGAATTTCGCGGTGCAGGTGCCCTGCGCGAAGGCCATTTCATCCTGTCCAGCGGCCTGCATTCCGGCACATTTTTGCAAAAAATCTGGTTTTTCAGTATCCGGATCGCACCGAGCGGCTGTGTAAAGCCTTGGCGGCCCTGATTACCGAAACCGTCGGCAAGGTGGATGTTTGCATTTCCCCCGCGGTTGGCGGGATTATTCCGGGTTATGAGACCGCCCGGCATCTCGGGGTACCCTCGCTCTACGTGGAACGGGAGGGGGGTATATTTAAGCTGCGGCGCGCATTTTCCATCGCGCCCGGGGCGCGGGTCGCCATGGTAGAGGACATTGTCTCCACGGGCCTGTCCTCCCGGGAGTGTGTTGAAGCCATTAAGGCCGCTGGCGGCGAGGTCGTGGTGGCGGCCTGCCTGGTGGACCGTTCCGGCGGTCGGGCCGATCCGGGTGCACCTTTTGTCGCCCTGGCTCGTTTGGATGTTCCGGCCTATCCAGTCGATCAGTTACCCCCGGAGCTGGCAGCCTTGCCGGTGGAAGACCCCGGCAGCCGGAGATTGTCGAAGTGAGTCGGCTGCGCCTAGGGGTCAATGTTGATCATGTAGCGACCCTTCGTAACGCCCGTGGGGCCGACTATCCTGACCCCGTGCGCGCGGCAGATCTCGCCATGGCTTCCGGAGCCGACGGCATTACCGCGCATCTGCGCGAGGATCGGCGGCATATTTCCGATCAGGATATTGAGGCCCTGGCCAAACTGACCCGCCAGCGCGGTATTCCGCTCAATTTTGAAATGGCCGTGACGCCGGAAATGGAGGCCATCTGCCTTGCCCTGCGGCCTCAGGCCGCCTGCCTTGTGCCGGAACGCCGGGAGGAGGTTACCACCGAAGGCGGGTTGGACTTGGTCGGGGGCCATAACCGGATCGCATCGTCTGTCCAAAAATTCTTTGAGGCCGGGATTCGGGTTTCATGCTTTGTGGACGCCGATATTGCCCAGATCGCGGCGGCCAAGTCGGCGGGGGTGCAGGTTGTTGAACTGACCACTGGGCCTTATTGCGATGCCGTACGCGCGGGGAACCCCGAAGCTGCGGAATTGCTGAAGATTCTCTGTGCTGCGGCCGCGGAAGCCGAGCGTCTCGGGCTTGAGGTTCATGCTGGTCACGGCATAGATTATGAAACCGTCGGATCTATCGCCGCGATCCCGCAGGTGGTTGAGCTTAACATTGGGCACTTCCTGATCGGAGAGTCGGTTTTTGTCGGGCTTTCAACGGCCATTTCCCGGATGCGCCATCTGATGAACGCCGCACGGGCCGGGGCTTTGACGTGATCCTCGGCATAGGCTCAGATTTGACCGACATTCGCCGTATTCATCGAAGTTTGGAGCGTTTCGGAACCCGGTTCACCCACCGGATTTTTACCGAACTTGAACGTAGCCGGTCTGAAAGAAAGACCGACCCTGCCGCCAGCTATGCCAAGCGGTTTGCGGCGAAGGAGGCCTGCGCAAAGGCTCTGGGAACAGGCATGAGGGCTGGGGTGTTCTGGCGGGATATGGGGGTCGTGAATATGCGCTCGGGTCAGCCGACCATGGCCTTGACCGGCGGGGCGCTCGGGCGTCTGACGGCGATGACGCCGGAAGGTCACAAGGTTGTAATCCACCTCTCCCTGACCGACGACCATCCGTATGCTCAGGCGTTTGTGATCATTGAAGCCGTGCCGCTTTAGAGGTCCGTCTTGCTGATTGTTCACTCGCCAGACTGGCCGGGACGTCGTATGGAGCGGCAGTTTTGATTTCGTCCGGTCGGCCGGATTGACCAAGGACCCCTCTATGTCTGAAGCCGTTCCCGCCCCAGAGTCCGCCGATGATGGGCCCAAGGTCAATGAGACCTGGGAGATCATTAAGACGGTGGCTATTGCCCTGTTTATCGCCCTGGTCTTGCGGGTCCTGCTCTTCCAGCCCTTTACAATCCCGTCGGCTTCCGAAGAGCCAAACCTGTACGAGGGCGATTATGTGCTGGTCACGAAATTCGACTACGGCTGGTCCAAACACTCCATTCCGTTCAGCCCGCCTTTGTTTTCAGGACGGATTTTCGGACACGCCCCGAATCGCGGCGACATCATCGTCTTCAAGCTGCCACGGGATAATCAGACTGATTATATCAAACGGCTGATCGGCCTGCCCGGCGACCGGGTCCAGGTCCGTGAAGGACTGCTCTACATCAATGGCAAGATGGTACCCCGGACGGTGACGGCGACCGTGCAGGAGACAGGCGGCACCGAGTCGGTCATTCCCGTTCAAAGGGTGCTTGAAACCCTGCCCGAGGGCCGCAAGATCATGACCAATGATTTCGGCACTAACTATCCTCTGGATAATACCGAGGAATTCACCGTCCCCCCCGGCTACTATTTCTTTATGGGGGACAACCGGGACAACTCCGCAGACAGCCGGTTGTCGGTCTATGACGGTGTAGGAATGGTGCCGGAGGAAAACCTGGAAGGACGGGCCAGATTTGTTCTGATTTCATGGAACAAGGGTGCGTCCTTGTTCAAACCCTGGACCTGGCTGCTTGATTTGAATTTCCAAAGGTTCGGTCGGGTTGTTCACTAGCAGGCTATTGAAAAACCCCGCTATCAAGAATCTAGTCCTTTCCAGGGCAAGCAGACGACCTCATGCCATCCCATCCTAATTCCGGCGCGGAGGTTTCCTCGCAGAGCACCTTCTCGGACATTAAGGAAATTTCCTGGACCATAGGCCTAGCCCTAGGCCTCACGCTTCTGCTCAAGGTCCTGTTTTCCAGCCTTTCACTATACCGTCTGCCTCCATGGAACCAAGCCTTCTGGAGGGGGACTACATCATCGTCTCAAAGTATTCCTATGGATTTTCAAGGCATTCCATCCCGCTAGGTCTGCCCTTGTTTTCAGGTCGCGTTTTTGGTCGCGTGCCTCACAGGGGGGATGTGGTGGTGTTCAAATTGCCCCGTGACGGTCACACCGATTATATCAAGCGAGTGGTCGGCTTGCCCGGAGATCGGGTTCAGTTGAAAAAGGGTATCCTTTATTTGAATGGTCTTGCGGTATCCCGTCGTCCTCTGCCATCAATCATCACGGATTCCGGCTACGGCTTCGCCCGCACCGTGGAACGGTTTGAGGAAACCCTTCCCAACGGGCGGCGATATGTCACTTATGACTATGGAACCGATGGAGACCTGGACAATACCGGGGTCTATTTCGTGCCTAAGGGTCGGTATTTCATGTTGGGAGATAATCGAGACAATTCCCTCGATAGCCGGGTACCAAAAGCCATTGGGGTCGGTTTCGTGCCTTATGAAAACCTCGTCGGGCGAGCTGAGTTTATCCTGCTGTCCTGGAACAAGGACGCTGAATTTCTGAAGCCGTGGACCTGGTTTACCGATGCTCGGCCCGACCGCGTCTTCCGGTCCTTGCGATGAACCGGCGCGCCTTGGCTGTGGCAGAGCTCCAGGCCCGCATTGGCCACCTATTTAGCGACCCTGACTTGCTGGAGCGCGCGCTGACCCACTCCAGTGTCGGCAATGGCGGTAGCAAGATTAGGGATAATGAGCGCCTGGAGTTTCTGGGCGACCGGGTTCTCAACCTGCTGGCCGCCGAGCAACTGACAGAGGTTCGGCCCGCAGCCCGTGAGGGAGAATTGTCCCGGTGCATGAACCAGTTGGTCAATTCACAGACCTGTGCCCGGGTCAGCCGCAATATCGGTCTACGCGACGCCCTGCGGGTGGATGCCAGCGCCAGCAAGGTGGGGGCGCGGGACAGTGATCGGGTCTTGGGCGATGCCTGCGAGGCCGTGATGGCCGCCCTCTATTTGGACGGGGGCTTGGAAACCGCGCGGACCTTTTTCCGACGTTTCTGGGTTGAGGAGTTCCAGGACCTCGATGCACCCCGTAGCAAGGATGCCAAGACCTTGTTACAGGAATGGGCTATGGGACGGGGCTTGCCCGCCCCGGACTATGTGGTGGTCGATCGCCGAGGACCCTCCCACGCCCCGAATTTCACCATCGAAGTCCGTCTGCCTGGTTATGACGCTGAAACCGCTACCGGCGGTTCCAAGCGTGAAGCCGAAAAGGCGGCTGCGGCCCTGATGCTTACCAAGAGAGAACTTGAACCATGACCCGCGCCGGTTTCGCCGCGATCATCGGCGCGCCCAATGCGGGCAAGTCGACCTTGACCAACCGACTGGTGGGGGCAAAGGTCTCTATCGTCACCCAGAAGGTCCAGACCACGCGCTTTCCAGTGCGCGGGGTCGCTATGGCTGGGGAGGCGCAAATTATTCTGGTGGATACACCCGGCATATTCTCGCCCCGGCGGCGTTTGGATCGGGCTATGGTCAGGTCAGCCTGGGGCGGTGCAGATGAGGCCGAGGTCGTGGTCCATCTGGTGGACGTGCAAGCTGAACTTTCGGTTGGCGACGGCTCGGCAAAATCAGCAGACAAGCGGGCGGTGATCGATGTCGAGACCATTATTGAAGGCCTGAAAACCTCAAACAAACAGGCGATCCTCGCCATCAACAAGATCGACGGCGTCAAGCGTGAGCGTATGTTGGCCGTGGTCCAGCGGCTGTTTGAAACCGGCGTCTATTCGGAAGTCTTTATGATTTCAGCGGCTGACGGGGCTGGTGTTGATGATTTGAAGGCACGGTTGGCGGCGCTGATGCCTGAAGGCCCCTGGCTCTTTCCCGAAGAACAGACCGCAGACCTACCGGTGCGTCTACTGGCGGCCGAGATCACCCGGGAAAAGATCTATCTGCGCGTCCACGAAGAATTGCCCTATGCGGCAGCGGTTGAAACCACGGCGTTTGAAGACCGCAAGGACGGCGCGGCCCGGATCGAGCAAACCATATATGTGGAACGGGAAAGCCAGCGACCGATAGTGCTGGGTAAGAACGGCCAGACCCTGAAGTGGATCGGCCAGAAATCGCGGGAGGAGTTGATCGGGCTCCTGGACCGACCTGTTCATCTATTTCTGACGGTCAAGGTCGATGAGCGTTGGCTGATAAGCGTGAGTTCTACGGGGATGTCGGCCTGGACTTTGACGTCTAGGTCAAGGCGATGGAATTTCAGGACGAGGCCTATGTTTTGTCCGCCCGGCGCTTTGGCGAGACCGGGGCTATTGTCGAATTTCTGACCGCGCGGCACGGTCGTTATGCCGCACATGTTGCCGGCGGGGCATCGCGGCGGATCAAACCCTTCTTACAGGCTGGAGCTCGCGCCCTTATCGCTTATCGTGCGAGGGTCTCAGAACAGTTGGGCGCGGTGACTCTGGAACCGGTGGGGGAGGGGCCGTCCGCCCATTTTGATGACCCCCTGGCCTTGGCCGGGCTGTCAGCCGCTGCGGCGGTGGTATCGGCGGCCCTGCCGGAGCGGGAGCCGCATCCCGGAGCCTTTCTGGCCTTTGAGGCTCTGTCTGATGCCCTGGCCTTTCCAGATGTCTGGCCCGCAGTTTTTGTCCGGTTTGAAGCCGGGCTGTTACAGGATCTCGGATTTGGTCTGGATTTGGCAAAATGCGCAGCGACGGGTCAGGTGGATGATCTGATCTATGTTTCCCCAAGGACAGGACGGGCGGTCAGCCGTGGGGCGGGTGAGGCTTACAAGGACCGCCTGCTGACCCTGCCGCCCTTTATGCTGTCCTCGCAGTCTGGACTGGCCCCCGGCGATGTCGGCGCAGGACTTGCCCTGACGGCGCATTTTCTGGAGGCTTTTGTCTTCGGCCCGCTGAATCGGCCGCTCCCCCCGGCGCGGTTTTGGTTGATCGACAAGCTCACCGACGCGCAGCGCCTATGACGCGCAGCGCGCAGACCGCTAAGACGGTCGCCGAAACCTCGGTCTGATTCGTTATGTCCAAACCCCTACTTCCAACACCCGACGGTGATCGCGTCATCGACGAGCCGCTCAGTGATGCCCTCTCCCGGCGCTATTTGGCCTATGCCTTATCGACGATCACAGGCCGGGCGCTTCCGGATGTCCGCGACGGCCTGAAGCCGGTCCATCGTCGTCTGCTGTTTGCCATGCGACAGCTTCGCATGGATCCGAATACCACCGCCAAGAAGTGCGCCCGGGTCGTCGGTGATGTCATTGGTAAATTTCATCCCCACGGCGATGTGGCGGTCTATGAGGCTCTGGTTCGTTTGGCCCAGGACTTCGCCCAACGCTACCAGCTGGTGGATGGCCAGGGAAATTTCGGTAATATCGACGGCGATAATGCTGCGGCCATGCGCTATACTGAATGTCGCCTGACCGTCTCCGCCCAGCTTTTGCTTGATGGCATAGACGAGGATGCCGTCGATTTCCGCCCGACCTATGACGGCGAAGACGAAGAACCGGTGGTTCTGCCGGCCGGATTCCCGAACCTGCTTGCCAATGGTTCCAGCGGCATTGCGGTCGGCATGGCCACCTCGATTCCACCTCATAACGCGGCTGAGTTGATAGATGCCTGTCTTGTCCTGTTGGATAACCCCCAGGCGAGAACCTTAGACCTTCTGGGCCATGTACAGGGCCCGGACTTTCCCACAGGCGGGGTGATTGTCGAACCCCGGGCTTCCATGGCTGAGACCTATGAGACTGGCCGCGGTGGTGTGCGGCTTCGGGCGCGGTGGTCCAAGGAGGACAATGGGCGCGGCACCTATCAGATCGTGATCACCGAGATTCCCTATCAGGTGAAGAAGGCAGACCTCGTCGAGCAACTTGCAGAGCTGATCGAGGCTAAGAAAGCGCCCCTGCTCGGAGATGTCCGGGATGAAAGTGCTGACGATGTCCGGTTGGTCATCGAACCTAAGAGCCGGAATGTTGAAGTCGATGTCCTGATGGAGAGCCTGTTCAAACTCTCCGACCTGGAAACGCGGTTTCCGGTTAATATGAATGTGCTCAATGCCCGGGGTGCGCCTGGGGTTATGGGCCTTAAGGGCCTGCTTCAGGCCTTTCTCGATCATCGCCGGGAGGTCCTGGTGCGTCGGGCGCGCCATCGTCTCGGGAAGATTGAGGCGCGTCTGCACATTTTGGACGGGTTGGTCATCGCCTTCCTCAATCTCGATGAGGTGATCCGGATTGTTCGGTTTGAAGATGAACCCAAGGCTAAATTGATCGAAACCTTCGACCTCAGCGACATTCAGGCCGATGCCATCCTTAATACCCGGCTGCGGCAGTTGGCGCGGCTGGAAGAAATGGAACTGCGGCGCGAACATGCAGAGTTGGCGGAAGAACGGGATGGGCTCCTCAAAATGCTGGGGTCTGACCGCCAACAGTGGAAGCTAGTGGGCATTGGCCTGAAGGATGTCCGGGCTATTCTTGGACCCGATACCCAGGTCGGCCGCCGACGGACCACCTTTGCGGATGCCCCGACCGTGGACGCCGATGCCGCCATTGAAGCCATGATCGTGCGCGAGCCGATCACCATCATTCTATCGGCGCGGGGCTGGATCCGAGCCGCCAAGGGCCGGGTGGAAGACCCATCTGAACTGAAATACAAAGAAGGCGACAAGCAGGGCTTTGTGGTTCCGGCAGAGACCACGGACAAGCTGCTGATCCTGGCGTCTGACGGGCGGTTCTTCACCCTGCTTTGCGATAAACTGCCGTCGGCACGGGGGCATGGTGAGCCTGTGCGGCTTATGCTCGACCTGGATGACAAGACCGACATTGTCGACATATTCACCCACAAACCCGGGGCCAAACGGGTCTTGGCGTCGAAGGAAGGCTATGGGTTCCTGTTGCCGGAGGATGAAGCCATCAGCTTCCGTCGAGCGGGAAAACAGGTCTTGAGCGTCGGAGCTAAGGGCGCGGCTTTTGCCTTGCCGGTCAGTGGCGATCATCTGGGTGTCATCGGCGACAACGGTAAGATCCTGATTTTCCCGTTGGATGAATTGCCCGAAATGGCCCGAGGTAAAGGGATCAAGCTGCAAACCTACCGTGAAGGTGGCTTGCGGGACGCGATGGTTTTCAAGGCCGAGGATGGGGCGAGCTGGATTGATACAGCCGGACGCACCCGGGTTTGGACCGAATGGCGAGAGTGGTTAGGCCGCAGGGCCTCGGCGGGCAAGATGTCGCCTAGGGGCTTCCCGACCCATAAACGGTTCAGGCCTAAACCGGGCGGCTAGAGTGCGTTCCGATAAG
>NMUI01000409.1 GCA_002221445.1 Phenylobacterium zucineum
GCCGAACAAGCCGAAACGGCCGCCGCATGATCTTTCAGAGTCAGTTAGTTCCGGCCGGTTTCGGTTCGGTCGGCGCGGGCCTCGGCAGCCCATCCTTGCTGTTGAAAACTCGCAAATTCTTTGCGGCCGACCTAGCCCGTGTTTACCTCGTGCTTCAAGACATCGATGCCTGGCCCGATGGCGAACGCCCGCGCATTGTCAACGTAAAGCACGAAGAACTGCTCACGTTCGCCTTCGAAGACCTGACTCGTGCGACTCTGACTTTCGAGTCGATTTTTGGCGGCAAGCAGCTCGTCACCCTGCAACACGAGGCGATTCTAGATGCAGAACAGGCACGCGGATGGGCCGACTACTGGACGACCGTGCTCACGACAGCATCGATTCGTCTGGGCTCCGAGGATCTCGTTGTGGCGAGCGCGCCTGGCAAGATCAACATCTTCTTTGGCGTTGGTGGGCTGCGCGAAGACGGCTACCACGATGTTGCGAGCGTCTACCAGGCGGTGGACATTCGCGAAACGGTGTTGGTAAACACGAGCATCGAGTGGAAGGTTTCTGTCGCCGGCAACCTCTCTGAAACCCAGCTTCAGGCAGTGCCTACCGGGCCCGAAAATCTGGTGGTCTCGGCCGCCGGCGCGGTTGCTCGTGTCGCAGACATCAAGACTCATCTGCCTGTCGAGTTCGACATCGAAAAGCGTGTTCCAGTGGCCGGCGGAATGGGTGGCGGATCGGCCGATGCTGCGGCGGCGCTGGTCGCTGTCGATTCACTCTGGTGCGTTGGTACCTCGCCAGAGAAACTGCACGAGGCCGCGAGCCAACTTGGCGCAGACGTTCCATTCGCACTGGTTGGCGGCACTGCAGTGGGGTTGGGCAAGGGCGAACGGCTGTCGCCGATTCGTTCGGCCGAACTGAACTGGGTTCTCATAACCAGCGAGGCGGGGCTTTCGACGCCGCTCGTATTCAAGCGCCTAGACGAACTTCGCGAGGCTAGGGGAGTGAACCCAGCTACGGTTGCGGCCCCAAATGCACCGGATGCGCTCATCCGTGCCCTCGAAAACGG
>NMUI01000110.1 GCA_002221445.1 Phenylobacterium zucineum
GGCGAGGAGGTCACCGACGAGGTGATAGACGGCCCGCAATCCCTGATCTGGCACGAGGCGGAGAACCGCATCCACGCCCAGAAATCCATACTGGCTTGGTGTTTCGGCGCTTTCTGATGCAAAAATGCTGCGCAGCATTTTCTGCAGCATAATGCGTGTGCAGATGAATTGTGATGCTTAAGCTCAAGGGGGCAATGGCCATGGTCAGCAGTTTGGTAGCTGCCGTAACGCCCCGGGCATCCGGTATTCTGAGACATGACGAAAACGCACTCTAACATCTTGAATTATAGCCTCTTTTATCCCCCTAGACGTTTCCTTCTATAGGGAACAGGCTCTAGAATTCTCGGGCTTCCAGCCAGGATATGATCGCTGTACAGGCCTGGGGTAGCAGGTCGCGGCGGTCTACATAATAGTGATCTGCACCCTGAATATGCACCAGGGTCTTGTCTTGCGATGCGACAGCATCAAAGAGGCGCAGGGCGTGGCTGGGGGTGCAGGCCAGATCGGCGGTGTTGTTGATCACCAGCACCGGGCAGGCCATATTGGCCCCATTGGCGAGGCCGTTGGCCCGGCTTTCGTCATAGCTCCATTGAGAGAGCCAGGACCGCAGGGTCGAAAACCGGCCAAGGCCGACTGGGCCGTCATTGACGATCTTGGGATCTCCAAGATAGCAGGTCCCAGGCTTACGGTCAGAGGGGTCCTGGCTCGGGTCCATCCAGCGCACATCGGACATGGTGCCATAGGTGACGAAACACCGTTCGGCATCTGGGTCGGGACCCGCCTTGATGTCCGCCAGCTGGGCCTTAACCCAAGCCGTGATCCGACGATTGCGGTCAATTTGGGCCTGCCGAAACCGCGCCACAAAAGCCTTGGTGTAGGGCGGTTGGTTGGGGCAGTTCGGATCATAGATATTAAGGTCCAAGTCCCGCTCGAAGGGCCGGTTCTCATCAAGGATCGACGGGTCCAACCATTCCGTCATGGTCACCGACCGGCTGATATGGGCCGCCAGCAGCATAATTGCGTCGGCAGGAATCAGGCCTGCTGTCGTCAGGTCCACCGGATCTCCGGCCGGGGTGGTTGTCACCGTGGGGTGCTCGGCCTGCTCCTGGTAGAAAAGCGACAGGGACCCGCCCCCTGACCATCCGCCCAGTATGACCGTCTCATAGCCAAAACGGATCTTGAGATCGGCAATACAGGCCCCCAGGTCGAGGAGGCACTTTTCCATGATCAGGGCTGTGTCATTGCCCCGATAACGCGGGTTGCAATAGATGACATGGCGTCCGGCGTGGGCCAGGGCGGTAACCAAGGGCAGGAAGGACCCCCCGCCCACCGGATGGCTGAACAGGATGACGCTTTTCGAGTCCTGGCCATCGGGACGGACGCGCATACATTCCACAAAGACTTGACCGGAAGGGCCGCCATAGACCTCCTTCAACCGGCTATTGTCGGCATGAACAAAGCCATAGGGCTCACGCACCACGGTCATCGGCAATCCTCCCTTGGACGTCGTTATCTTGAAGACTTAGGCTTATGTCCGCAGCCGTCCAGAGGCTATTGTCTGAAACAAGCAAGGTGGAGGAAATATGAGCCGGCATCCCACAGGTATTCATCACTTGGCCTTCATGGCCGGGGACATCAAAAAGCACATCGCTTTTTTCTCAGAAGTCATGGGTTGCCCCCTGGTGGCGCTGTTCGATATGCACGGGGTACCCGGCGGTCTGCACGCCTTCCTGCGCATGAATGACCACAGCTATTTCTCGATTGTGCAACTGCCCCAGGTCGATGACATCCCCATCGAGATCGGTGTCACCCATGCCGGGACCGGGGCGGGAGTCAGCGCGCCTGGAACCCTGCAACACCTGGCCTTCCGGGCTGACAGCGAGGCGGACCTGATGGCCCTGCGCGACCGCATCCGCAGCCATGGGGTTAATGTGATCGGACCCATCGATCACGGCATGTGTAAGTCGATCTACTTCGCGGGGCCTGATCAGATGACCCTGGAGGTGGCGACGCCCGGCACGCCCCTGGACCCCGCGCGCTGGATTGATCCGACCGTCCTTGCCAAGGCCGGGATTTCGGAGGCCGAAGCCGAACAGTTCAAGGCACCTATAGCCTATAGAGGTCCTAGCCCGGTACCCCAGCCGCCTTATGATCCGACCAAACCGCATATGACCTATCCGCCCAAGGTCTATCAGCAGATCCTGGCGACGCCGGACGAGGTGGTACTGGCGACGGGCTCATTTACCGAACCACCGGTGGCTTAACGGCGGGGTTTCAAGCCCTGTTGATCCAATCGCCAGCGGAACTGGTCATAGCGATCCTGGCCGAAGAAGGGTTCGCCATTAAAGGCGATCATCGGCACGCCGTAGTGGCCGGCCTTACGTTGGTTTATCTGGTTGGCTTCGATGATCTGGTGCAGACGTTCGGCCTCTGAATCGACGGTGCTTTCCATCTCGTGCGGGTCAAGGCCTGCCCGGCGGGTGGCCTCGGCAATGTGATGGCCCTCATGCCAGTTATCGACCGATCCGCCCCAGATCACGGCGCTGATCTCCTTAAGAAAGGCCAACCCCTTGCCCCGCTCAACCGCCGCCGCGCCCATCCGGGTCAGGCGGTGAATATGCGGCTGTTCCTTGGGATAGGTACGAGTTTCGCGGTCCATATAGACCGGGTCCGGGCGCGGCCAACGGAAGGGCAGGCCCACAAACTCGGCCTCTCGGTGAATGTCGGTCTGAAAATAACTGAACCACAGGGGATCACGCGTCTCGAAGAATTCCGGTGTGCGGACCGCCAGGGGATAGACCGGGCGGACATGACAGACCACGTCATACTCGGCCTCAAGAGCGATCAGGCGCGGGGTGATCATGTAGGAATAGGGTGAGCGAAAGGACCAGTAGAGGTCATAGGTCAGGGTCACGAGGGCGCTCCGCAAAAGGGTTTGGGGGTTTGCAGATTGTGACATAAGGCGCGTCACAATCAATCGGGAGGGATGGCTGTGGGGCGGACCATCATTCGCGTTTCCGTCGGGGTCGCGGGGCTGTTGGGCTTATTGGCGGCCGCGAGGCTTCTGCTGCAACCGGAGGCCGCCGCCCTGAAGCTGGGTTTGACGCCCATCGGAGCCGTTGGACTGGCGAGTCTCCGCGCCGACCTCGCGGGGTTCTTCGCCGTCACCGGCGGTCTTTCCCTGGCCGCCGCCTTGCACAATGACCGGCGTCTGGTCCTGGCCCCCTTGCTGTTGATCGGCGCCGCCTTGGCGGGCCGTTGTCTTAACCTGGCGGTTCAGGGGTTCAGCGCCGAGTTGATCCCGCCTATCGTGATTGAGGCTGTGTTGGTGGGGCTGCTGGCGTTTGCTCGGAGGATTTTCGGGGTGAGGGGTTAATCCTGCCCGGACCTGATGTTCGTCGAGCCGACGGGCAGGTCGATGGCTGAAGCTGTTTGCCCGCGCGGTGCTCTATTGTTTTCAGTGTCACGGCAACTTCCTCTTGTAAAACGATAGCAATGTCTCAAATATGATATCATCGCTATCAGAACCGATGGAGACGCTGTCATGCCCGCCGTCACGATCCGCAACCTGCCTGAGGCGACGCACCGCGCCCTCAAGGTGCGGGCGGCGCAGCATGGCCGCAGCGCGGAGGCCGAAATGCGCCACATCCTCGAAGCGGCGGTCCGCCCCGACGCGCGTCTTCGCCTTGGCAGCGCGCTGGCCGAGCACAGCCGCAAGCTCGGCCTGACCAATGACGACGTCGCAGCCCTCGAACAGGCTCGCGACAAGACGCCGGCCAAGCCGATGAGCTTCGAATGATCCTTCTCGACACCAATGTCGTCTCGGAGGCAATGAAACCCGCGCCTGATGACGCCGTGCGAGGTTGGCTCGATGAGCAGGCGGCTGAGACGCTCTACCTGTCGAGTGTCACCATTGCGGAATTGATGTTTGGCATTGGCGCACTTCCCAATGGCAAGCGCAAAGACAAGCTCGCCGCCGCTCTGGACGGCGTGATGGAATTGTTCGCCGATCGCGTCCTGCCGTTCGACATCGACGCCGCCCGACAGTACGCCGACCTCGCGGTCAAGGCCCGCGCCGCAGGTAGGGGCTTTCCGACACCCGACGGCTACATCGCCGCGATTGTGGCCTCAAAGGGGTTCATCGTCGCCACCCGCGACACCAGTGCCTTCAACGCCGCGGGCGTCGAAGTCTTCGATCCCTGGGCGGCGGAGGGCTGACGAACGGGCTGGGCTGTCTAGGCAGGGGTTCTTGGGGAATAGTGGATCCGTCACCGAATTCTGCCCACCCATGATTGAAATCGCGCTTGCGTCTTCTCGGCTGCTGGGCATCTGTCTAGGTGCAGTCCGCATCGCTTTGGGATCACATGTTCGACGACAGCCGCGCCTTCGTTACTCGCGCCTTCCTCCAGGCGGAGCTTGGTCTCGAGTACCGCGCTTACTCGGACGAGGCCGACGCAACCCTAAGAAAGCGGCTGGCAGATTGGTCGACGCGTATGCTGCTGAAGGAAACCTCTGCGGAGGGTGCCTTCACCCAGACTTTCTTTGTCGACACCTGGGGTTATCGCGAAGCTGGACGGGTTGAGGCAGAGAATGTCAGCCTGATCCCCAAGTTTCGAGTTGCCGGTGAAGGTGCAGGCGGCGGTGCGGGCGAGGCCGACTTGGCCTTGGGCTGGTTCCGCAACAACCCAACTGCGACACCTCAAGTGTTGTGTGAGTTCAAGGATATCCGCTCGGGCCTCGACGCCAAACAAAACCGCAAGGGCAGCACGCGGTCTCCGGTCGAACAGTGCCTGAACTATGTGCGCGGTGCCCGGCGTGGCCTGTTCGGCAATGAGATGGTCCAGCCTTGGTGGGGTCTGGTCACCGATATGAATGAAGTCCGACTTTATTGGTGGGACCGCGCCCCGTCCCAGTATCTGCGGTTTGTCATTCGTGGCCCAGGCGACCTGCTCACGCCATACGATCTGCTCAGCGACGGACCTGATGCGCGCTTCGACCGCTTCCTGTTCTGGAAACTGTTCCAGCGTGGCCAACTTCTCTCGGCCGGCGGTCGACCGACCCTATTGCGCCTGATTGAGCGTCAATGGATTCGAGAAAAACACCTCGAAGAGGAGTTTTACGGTCACTACAAAGCGGTGCGTGAGCGGCTGTTTCATGTACTCACGGTCAGCAATCCAGACTGGGAAGGTTCGCCCACTGAGCTATTACGGTTGTCTCAAAAGCTTTTGGATCGCTTCATCTTCGCCTTCTACTGCGAGGACATGGGCGCGCGCATGCTGTTCCCGCCGCAACTGGTCAGAGACCATCTGAAGCAACGCAGCACAGAGGTCTTCTATGATGCCAATGGCGGGGAGTTGTGGGAGTTCTTCAAACGCCTGTTCAACGCCATGGATGTGGGTGGGAACCTTGGCCCGCTGCCCCTGCCCCACATCAATGGCGGCCTCTTTGCTGCTGACCCGATCATTGACGGGCTGAACCTTCCCAACCACGTATTTGCCGCCCCGAACCAGGGTGCAAACGAAGCCTCTCTGGAGCGCGACCCAGTCACGCTGCTCTACCTCAGCGCTCGCTATAACTATGCCTCGCGCGGCGATGCGCGCGAGAGTCTCAGCCTTTATACACTGGGCCGGATTTTCGAGCAGTCGATAACCGAACTTGAATTCCGTGCGGGTGAGCTTGAGGGGCGAGACAGCCTAGCCAAGCTGTCAAAGCGTAAGCGCGACGGTGTCTATTATACGCCCGAATGGGTGGTCAATCTGCTGGTAGAGGGCACTCTAGGGCCCTGGTTTTCCACAGCGAAGCTCGATTGCGGCTGGCCGCAGGACGAGGGCGCGTTACCCAACAAGGCGCAGGCCGAGGCCTACGAAACCCGGCTCCGAAGTTTGCGGATCGTCGATCCTGCATGCGGCTCCGGGGCATTCCTGATATCGGCATTTCGTGGCGTCATGGATGAACGTCTGGCGCTTGAACGCACCAAGGCTCTGATCGCTGGTCGGACCATCGATCACGTGCAGGACGAGGCTCGGTTGACCGCCGAAATCTTGGCCAACAATATATATGGCGTCGATATCAACCCGGCCTCGGTGGAGATTGCCAAGCTGGCGCTTTGGCTGCACTCGGCTCGCGCCGACGCTCCCCTAAGCTCACTTGACCACACCCTGCGGTGCGGCAACAGCTTGGTTGATCCCAGTTTTTTGCGCGGTCGTCCCGGCGATGATGATCGCGGCGAACGGGTCAACGCCTTTGACTGGCAGGATGCTTAGAGGTCTGGGCTCAGGGCGGCTTTGATATCGTGCTCGGCAATCCACCCTATGTGAAACTGCAAAACCTGCGCGCTGTCGATCCCGACGTGGCTGCATGGATCCAGGCAGAGCGCGGCGACGACACCTATCTCAGCGCCCAGACTGGGAATTTCGATCTCTATCTGCCGTTCATCGAAAAGGGATTGCGCCTGCTCGCGCCGGGCGGACGCATGGCCTATATAGCGCCCAGCCTTTGGACCGTGAACCAGTACGGCGAAGGCCTGCGGCGACTGGTGCGGCGGGGTCGGCATCTGGAGCGTTGGATCGACTTCAAAGCCCATCAGATATTCAGCGAGGCGATCACCTATACGGCTCTGCAATTCTTCACGCGGGAGGCCCAAGACGCTGTGCGCATTGCTGTGGCGCCGAATGGTGAGGCCGCCGATGTAGACTGGGCCGATCCCGATCTGGCAGTGTCGTACGACCATTTAGCCGAGGACGGTGAATGGTTGATGGCCACCGGCGCAGAGCGGGCACTGATTGATCGGTTGTCTGCGGCTTGTATTCGCTTGGAGGATCGACGGCTTACCACCGCAATCTACCAGGGCTTGATAACTAGTTTTGACTCGATCTACCATCTGGATCGCGTTGGGAATGGTCGGTATGCGTGCAGACCTAAGGGCCGGGCGGCATTCACCGTCGAGATCGAAGACGCGATCATGAGGCCCTTGGTCTCGGGTGGTGAAGCGAAACGCTACGAGGAACCCCAGACCAATACCTACTTGTTATTTCCCTACGCAAGGGAAGCTGGAGGTGCCGTTCGCCTGATTTCTCAGGCCGAAATGGAAAGGCGTTTTCCTAAAGCCTGGGCTTATCTTCACACGTGGGAACGAGATCTAAGGGCGCGTGAAAAAGGAGCCTTCGACGACGCGACATGGTGGCGATTTGGGCGAAATCAGAGCATCGACAAGCAAGACATCGCGAAGCTCATTGTCGCGCAGACCGTGCCAGGCATGCGGGTGTGCGCAGATACCCAGAGCAACAAATACCTGAATAATGTCCGGGTGAACGGCATCCTGGCCGCCGAGGGGGTCGATCAAGCCTACCTGCTCGGTGCGCTCAATGGCGCTGTGGTGGATTTCGTCTTTCAGCGGATCGGCAGGCCCAAAATTGGTGGTTACTTCGAGGCCAACAAACAGTTTATTGCGCCCCTCCCAATACCCGATGCACCGCCGCCGGATCGGGAGGTGGTCGCAAAGGCGGCGCGGGACCTTCAGACCCGCTGGACTCATCGTCGTGAATTGCTCAAGGCAGCAGAGGAGCGGTTAGAGGTCTTGTCCCGTGCGCAGCATAGCCCCCACTGGCTGTGGCCCGACCTTCCAACCGCAGCTCAGTTAGAGGAACGTGCACCAAAAGGATTGCGCCTTGCCGGGGAGCGGCACGATTGGGCCAATGCGCAGTTGGAGGGCGAGATTGAAAATCGCCTCGAAGCGCTCCAAGCCCGTATGGACGGTGCCACTGAATTGGAGGTGACGTTCCAGGACGGCGAACTATTTCTGCTCGCAGACGGCGCGCCCGCGTTGAACCGCATTTATCTGGATGACGGCCCGGGCCAGATGGCCTTGACCTATTGGCGTTGGTTGCTGCTCAGTCAAACGTGGAAAACCAGCAAGGCGTTTTCGACCGAACTCCGCCGTCCACCTTCCGAACCCGACACACCTGCTGCCAAGCAATTCGTGGCTCGCGTCGCCGACCTTACCGCTGAGGTCGAAACGATCAAGGCTCGCGAGATCGCCATGAATGAAAAGCTCTACGTGCTCTACGACCTAAGTGAGGATGAGAAGCTTCTTGTGAAGAAACACAGTTCTCATCGCATCGCCCCCTAGAATCACCGATCATCCCAGTCCAGATTACCGGCCCACGTTGAGTGACACCGTGACCCAGCTGAACCTTTTCCAGACCGAACGTCCCGTGCCGGAGCCGCGCCCGTCAAACCCGGCGTTTATCCGTAAGCACCTGATCTATGAGCTGAACAAGGCCCGCGAGGCGATCCGTGTGCCCTGGGCTGCGGCGGAGGCCCGAGCCTGGGTGACGCGGTTTCCGAAGCTTGCTGAGGTCTTGCCGGCGGATGAGGCAGAGGAGCTAACGACTACCTTCGCTGCGGAGCTGGCGCGGCTGGGGATTTGAGGCTCGCGTCGGGGACACGAAACTAAATTCTGCGTTGAGAGTTACGGTGACGCTGTATGAAATAGGATGCCGTCCTGGGGACCTATCTGTCCAGTGAGTATCTCCATTCCATACTCTGTCACAATAAGCCCGCCCTTCGCCCGCTGGAACTTGGGCGCCCCCCTAATCCTGTCCGTACCTAATCTCCGCCGACCCCACCGGCAGGTCCACCGTCATGCCGTCCTTCGACAGCTTCCACGGGGCGTAGCCACGGCGTCCATGCCCTTGGTGAAGGCGGCTTCGGAGAAGAAGGGCAGGCCGGCCTGGGTCAGGTGGTAGAGGATCAGGGCCTTGGCGCCCGCCGCCTTGGCGGTCTCGGCGGCTTCCACCGGGGTGGTGTGGTAGGAGAGGGTGTCGCCCATGATCGAGCCCATCCGCGCCTGGCCTGAATTGGTGAGGACCCGCGAGACCATCCTGGTCATGTCGGCGTTCTGAGCTTCATGGATCAGGACGTCAGCACCCTTGGCGGCCTCGGCGAGCTGGGGCCACTTTTTCGTGTCGCCGCTGATCACCACTGAACGGCCCTTATAGTCAAAGCGATAGGCGTAGGCCGGCGTGACCGGGCTGTGCTCGACGGCGATGGCTGTGACTGTCAGGCCTTCATCCTTCCAGGCGACCTTTGACCGAACCTTGCCGGAAGCCTGATCGCCCGAAAGCGTGATGACCTTGGGTATCAGCAGGCCAAAGGCCGCAGGCAATTTCACACCGTCATGTTCATGGTGAGCGATGCGGAAACCGTGGTCGCGGGCATAGGCCTGGTTTATTCCGGTCGCCAGCTGATCGACGCCGGGTGGGCCGACCACAGAAAGCGCCATCGAGCGACCGGCCACCCAGCTGTTATTGTTGAACTCCCCCAGATCCCCAATGTGATCTGAGTGCAGGTGGGTGATGAATACCGCCTTGGCGCGCGCCGCCGGAAGTTTGAAGAGGGCGATATTTTCCGCTGACTCTGGACCGACATCCACCAGATAGAGCGATCCGCCCGCCTCAATCGCCACGCAGGGCTTGGCCCGATCTCGAACGGGCAGGGGCCCAGACGTGCCGCAGAAGGTCACCTTCAAACTGTCCGGCACCGTTTGGGCCAGACCGGTTGCGGCCCCAAGGGTCGTCAGGGCGAGGGCCAGTCCAGCGGCGATGCGAGGCAGGGTTTGCATAGTCATCTCCCGAAGCGATCCCGATGGACCCTTACAGTATCGGGTGAAACTGAAGTAATGGCATGGTGAGTGCAACAATAATTTAGATCAATCCGGCAAGCCGTCCGGCGGCGGCAAGCCCTGCGGCAGGGCTGGTAAAGGGCTTCGGTGACCCTCGGACCTTGTCTATGGCCCGGGTCATGGATGCCTGAGCCAAGGCGACCCTGTCAGCACCGCCTGCCAGGGCTTGGTCAGCGGCATGAGCGATGGTTTGCGCATAGGCCTCAAAGCGACCGGCCTTGAACAGGTCCCATGCCCCATCGATAACCCGAAGATCAATGCGGGCACCAGTTGCCAATGCCGCCTGACTGAAAAGGTCTCCCGTGGCCTTTAAGGTTGTGGGCGCGGCGCACAGGACGCTCACCCGTCCACCGCCCCGAACCACCGCGTCGGCCAAGGCGGCATCTGCCCGCAGTATGGCTTGGTCCTTGCCATTGATCACCGGCCCTAGGGTCGAACAGGTCAGCAGGACAACTGGAAACCGGCATCTCAGCTCGGATAAAACCCGATCGGTTTCAGCAGAGATTTCGGCGGTTAGCCCACCGGCGGCCTCGGCAGCCGACAGGAGGTCGGGGCGAACATGATGCTGCAACCTCTGATCAGGCCAGCCCAAATCAGCTCTGGCCGATTCGAAGAGGTCGATATTGCTGGCGGCGGTATGAAGACAGGCGATCCTGATCATAGGCGGGGTGAGCCTAGGGCTTGCGGGTGCGGGATGCAATATCCCGATTTTTTCGCCGATACAGAACGGCCCAAGACAGAACGGGCAATGGCCGTTAGAACCCTCCCCGAAACGGCCCTGAGCGGTCGATCTGATTTGGGAGAGATTTTATGAGCGGCAATTTCGACGGCACAAGCCTGCAACTTCGGTCCTTGGTCAAGGCCAGCGGAGAATTGGAATTGTCCCTGCAACGGGTTGCGGTCCCGCAGCCCGGGCCCGATGAGGTGGTTGTACGGATCGAAGCCTCACCGATCAATCCGTCTGATCTCGGCCTGCTGGTTGGTGCGGCTGACATGAGCACGGCCAAATCCTCCGGGTCTGGGGACTCCACTGTGGTGACCGCCAATGTGCCGCCCCAGCTCATGCGGGCCATGGCGGGGCGCCTGGATGAATCCATGCCTGTGGGCAATGAAGGCGGCGGGGTTGTGATCGCTGCGGGCAGTTCGCCACAGGCTCAGGCCCTGATCGGCAAGACGGTCGGGGTGCTGGGCGGTGCCATGTACGCTCAGTATCGCACCCTCAAGGCCTCGGACTGCCTGGTTATGGCCGACGGTGTCACGCCAACGGAGGCCGCCTCCTGCTTCGTTAATCCGCTCACGGCTCTAGGCATGGTTGAAACCATGCGCCGAGAGAACCATAAGGCCCTGGTCCACACCGCCGCCGCATCGAACCTGGGTCAAATGCTGAACAAGATCTGCCTGAAGGACGGCGTGGATCTGGTGAATATCGTTCGCAATGACGCCCAGGCCGACCTCCTGCGGAGGATCGGTGCCAAGCACATTATCGATTCCAGCACGGCCGGCTTCATGGACGATCTGACCGACGCCCTGGTCGCCACCGGCGCGACCCTGGCCTTCGACGCTATCGGCGGCGGTAAGCTGGCAGGACAGATTCTCAGCTGTATGGAGGCTGCCGCCAACCGGACGGCCACCAGCTATAGCCGCTATGGCTCCAGCACCTATAAGCAGGTCTATATCTACGGCGGTCTCGACACCCGACCAACCGAACTAACCCGCAGTTTCGGCATGATGTGGGGCCTGGGCGGCTGGCTCTTGACCCCCTTCCTGATGAAGATCGGCCCGGAGGCCGCCGCCGCCCTGCGGGCCCGGGTGGCCGCCGAGATCAAGACCACCTTTGCCAGCCATTATACTCAGGTGGTCTCCCTGGCCGGCGCCTTGGACCTGGACGCCATCGCCGCCTACAACCGCAAGGCCACGGGCGAGAAATTCCTGATCAATCCGAGCCTTTAAGCGCCCGAAATCTGCGTTCATGAGCGATCAATTTGACTATATCGTCGTGGGCGCGGGGTCGGCCGGGTGCGTCCTGGCCAACCGGCTGTCTGAAGACCCCAGGCACAGGGTCCTGGTGCTGGAAGCCGGGGGCAATGACGATTGGATCTGGTTCCACATTCCGGTGGGCTATCTGTTTTCCATAGGCAATCCCCGGGCCGACTGGATGTTCCAGACCGAGCCGTCCCCGGGCCTGGCCGGGCGCAGCCTAAACTATCCCAGGGGCAAGGTGCTGGGCGGCTGTTCAGCCATCAATGCCATGATCTACATGCGCGGTCAGGCGGCAGATTATGAGGCTTGGCGGCAGATGGGGTTGGAGGGCTGGGGCTGGGGGGATGTCCTACCCCTGTTCCTGGCCCAGGAGGATCATATAGCCCCGCCGAACGACCTGCACCGCCAGGGGGGCGAGTGGCGGGTCGACTATCCCCGCATGAGGTGGAGGGTGCTGGACGCCTTTGCGGACGCCGCCAGCATGGCCGGTATCCCGCCGGTCCAGGATTTCAACGGCGGCGATAATTTCGGGTCTGGCTATTTCCAGGTCAACCAGAAGAACGGCCGCCGATGGAGTACCGCAAGCGCCTTCCTCAAGCCCGCTCTTCACCGTCACAATCTGCGGTTGGAAACCGGGGTCCGGGTCAGTGAAGTGCTCATCGAGAACGGACGTGCGGTCGGGGTTGCCTGGCTAAAGAACGGTGAGCGGTTCGAGGCTCGGTGCTGCGGCGAAGTGGTGCTGGCGGCGGGGGCGGTGGCACCCCCCACCTACTGGAGCTGTCGGGCATAGGCGATGCGGGCCGTCTGACCAAGCTGGGCCTGATCTCCAAGGTCCACGCCCCGGGGGTCGGCGAAAACCTTCAAGATCACCTACAGATCCGGCCTTATTACAAGGTCAGCGGCGTGCCGACCATGAATGCCCTCTACGCCTCCTGGTGGCGGCGGCCCTTGATGGCGCTCGAATACGCCGCCTTCCGGCGGGGTCCCATGTCCATGGCCCCCTCTCAGTTCGGGGCCTTCGCCTATTCCTCGCCACATTTTGAGACCCCGAACCTACAATTCCACGTCCAGCCCCTATCCCTGGACAAGTTCGGCGATGAGCTACACCCCTTTCCAGCCATCACCGTCAGTGTCTGCAATCTGCGCCCCACCAGCCGGGGGTCGATCCACCTAGCCTCGGCCGATCCCCTCGCCGCGCCGCAGATCCAACCCAACTATCTCTCGACGCCGCAGGACGAGCAGGTGGCGGTGGATTCCCTTAAACTGGTCCGCAAGATTATCGCCCAGGCTCCCCTCCAGGTCTTCAGCCCGAGGGAGCACCGTCCGGGACCGGAGGCCCGCTCCGACGCCGATCTGCTGGCAGCCGCCCGGGATTTGGGCACGACCATCTTCCACCCGGTGGGCACGGCCAAGATGGGGCATCGCAATGACCCCATGGCGGTGGTCGACGCCCAGCTGAGGGTGCGGGGGGTGAGGGGTCTTCGCATTGCCGACGCCTCGGTCATGCCGACCATCACCTCAGGCAACACCAACTCGCCTACCATGATGATCGCCGAAAAGGCCGCACGCATGATGCTGGCCGAGGCCTGAGACTTCTGCGCAAACTGTCCGGATGAAACCGCCCCCCAAACGCCTGTCCGACCTAAAAGGCGGAACCCCCCAGGGTTCCAAAACCTTCGCCCCGCCCACCCCCAAGGTCTCCCGCCAGACCAGGGGCAAGGTCCTGACGCCGACAGAGAAGGCGGCCTTGCTAGCCTCGCGGCCGGATTTGAAGGGGTAGGGGGGCTTCTGAGTGTGTATAATCACACACGCAGAACTTGACATTTCAGCCCATCGTGCGCATGAATGCGCACGTGAACAGTCGGGACATCATCAAGGCGCTGGAGGCGGACGGGTGGACGCTTAAGCGTGTCACCGGCAGCCATCATCACTTCATGCACCCCAGCAAGCCTGGCGTGGTGACAGTGCCTCACCCGAAGAAAGACACGCCGATCGGGACGCTCAAATCCATCGCGCGTCAGGCCGGACTGCAATTGAGGTAGGGTCGTGGGATACTATATCGGCATCATCCATAAGGACGAGGACAGCGACTTCGGGATTTCATTTCCCGACTTTCCGGGCTGCATCTCTGCAGGGTCCGACCTTACGGAACTGGCGGTTATGGGAGAAGAGGCCCTGCGTGGTCACATCGCTCTCATGGTGGACGAGGGCCTTCCCATTCCCGAGCCATCCTCCATGGACGAGATCATGAAGGACCCGGACAATCGCTCTGGTATTCCTGTTCTAGTCCCAGCCCCCGCAATATCAGCCCGAACCGTGAGGGTGAACATCACTATCCCACAGGACGCCCTCAACCAGATCGACGCCTATGCCGAGGTCCACGGCTATACGCGCTCGGGCTTTCTGGTGAAGGCGGCGCGGCAGGTTATTGCGGGGTAGGGAGTATGGATTGCAATGTACGTCACTTCGGTGTACAATGTGTCCATGAGCGAGGCCGCCGTCAAATCCACAGCGCGCAACAGGCGCGACGACCGTCTGGGCTTCCGGCTCGATGAGCAGACTAAGGATCTGATCGCGCGCGCTGCTCTGCTGGAGCGGCGCAAGATCAGCGACTACTGCCTCACGGCCATCGCCGAGGCGGCGCGGAGAACCATTGCCGAGCACGAGACCCTGCAACTCTCGGAGCGTGACCGCGCGGCGTTTTTCGACGCTCTGGTCCATCCGCCGGAACCCGACGAGCGATTGATCCGAGCCTTTGCCGAGCATGGCCGCCGCGTCGGTGGGTGATGGTGGGTGCGCCTGTGCCTGACCTGGCCATTATTCCGCTCCATGACGACCTCGACCGCGCCGTGTTCAACTGCGGCGTCGAAAGCCTTGACCGATACTTCAGAGAGCAGGCCGGACAGGATGTACGGCGGCGCGCCAGCGGTGCCTTCGTCCTGATCGAGCGGGCCCGTCCTTTACGCCCCCTGGGCTATTACACCCTCAGCGCCACCGCCCTGTCCCAAGGCGAGGCACCCGAAGCGGCGCGAAAGCACATCCCCCGCTATCCCCTGGTCAGCGCCACCCTCATCGGCCGGCTGGCCGTAGCGAGCGACCGGCAGGGGAAGAGGTTGGGCTCCATCCTGCTGGCCGACGCCCTACGTCGCGCCCTGGCCAGCGCCGGGACTGTTGGATCATCGATGATCGTGGTCGAGGCCTTGAGCGACCGGGCCGCTGACTTCTATGTCGCCCACGGTTTCATCAGACTCCCGGAGTCGGCCAAGCTGATCCTGCCCATGCGGATGGTGCAACGGCTTGTGCCCAGCGCCAGCATCTAATACTACAGTTGCATATCATTGGCGAGTATGATTTTCTCCTTATGATTGAGGGAGGGAAGCATGTCGGTCGCATAGTGGTCTGGTTC
>NMUI01000410.1 GCA_002221445.1 Phenylobacterium zucineum
TAAAGGGAACAGGCTCTAGGGAGTTGGCCCAGTTCATCGCGTCCGGCATCACCCGGCCATTGGTGTCTTTTGGACTTGCACGGTAGTCCAGCGGCACCCGCCGTTTATAAGGCCTCATCTAGCCGGCAAATATATTCTGCCAAGTATCTTGCTCATGACCTTGGCCAGTAAAGATCGCAAGGTCAGCCTGGACTTATTAGGCCATATCTGAGGAAGATATTTTTAGCATTTTGCCGAACGGTGGTTAGGTGCAGGGTACCGATCCAGAGGAAGTTTGCGCTCAATCCGAGGGTCGCCAGGGTTTGACCGAGACGTCCGCCCGCGACAGTCAGAACAAGGGTAAGCCCGCAAATTCCGATGGTCATGCGCCGTAACATCAGCTCAGAGCCCGGTCTTACCCCGCCCGCCGCCGCGATGAGGGCTATGATCCCCGGTCCCAACACGAGTAAGTCCTGACTCATCAGGCGCGGATTGAGCAGGGTCGCAGCAGTCATCCCAATCCAGGCCCGAGACAGGGTGTCCAGGTCATGGGCTTCGCAAATGACCAGTCCCGCCGCCATGATCGCGGCCGCAAAAACAAGATAAGCCGGAATAACCAGACTGTTGCGGATATCCATCCCAAGCAGGGATACCCAACCAAAAAAGCTGACCCCGTGGGCGTCAACCAGGAAGTGGGTGAGGACGGATCGCCAAGCCTCGGCCGTTCCCGGATCGGTCAACACAAACCACACGGTGGGCGCAAGGCCGACCATCACGCTTACCCCTGACGCCGCCAGGCGTTTCCAAAGCGGTTGCCGCGCCAACAGCAGGATAACGATATAGGTTAGAAAAACCGGCTTTATCATGGCAGATGCGGCGATCACCAGCGAAAGCACCCAGAGATTAGCCGACACCAACAGCGCCGCCGCCGCCACGGCACCATGAACGACCACCGCAACATTTCCCCAAGAGAGGGCGCTTCCGGAAATCAGGGCCAGGTAGGGGGCCCGATCACTTAGGCTACCTTTTGCCCGAATACCCCAGAGGGAGGTGGCCAGCAGGAAGCCTGCAGCCAGCCAATAAAGCGCCCCATAGACAGCCGCTGTGGCTGTAAAATCTATGGCACGCTGCATGGCGGCCAGAAGATGAGCCGTCGCTGGCGGATAGACATACGGGGTTGCCTGCATACCGGGGCAGGAAAGGTTGAGGTCATACATAGCCCGGCCGGCAAGGGCACGCTGACCCGCACACGCCATGGCCTCGAAGTCCGCAAACCAGTGCCCGCCCTTGGCGAGACGACCAATAATCCCCGTGGTCGAGGGCAGGGTGAAAAGAGCGACCAGACCGACCGTGGCCCAGGTATTTTTGGACTCGCTGCGGGTCTCGCTCTCATATTGAGTCATGCGTGACGTCTCCCTGGGATGGACGCGGTAAGTGATCGGTTTCAGAGCATCGATTCAGAACCCCAAATTGCCGATCGCCAATTATCGGAACACGGTCTAGTTGTTTAGTCCCAGAGTTTGATGGTGCAATCTTT
>NMUI01000411.1 GCA_002221445.1 Phenylobacterium zucineum
GCCGATCTCGGCGCAGCCATCAAGGATCGACGCAAGGCGATTGGCCTCAGCCAAACCGCACTCGCGGCGCGCGCGGGCGTCGGGCGTCAGTGGCTGGTGGCGGTCGAACAAGGAAAGCCAGGGGCGGAGCTGGCGCTGATCTTTCGCGTGCTGGACGCCCTTGATATGCCCCTCATGACGGGCATGCCCAAGACCGATGAGACGCCAAAATCTGTCATCGATCTGGACGCGATCATTGCCGCTTCCACCGAGGATCGGCCATGACCAGCGAGCTGATCGCACTCATGGCCGGAGAAGAAGTGGGGCGCGTTACTCGCTATCCACGCGGTCGGCTCACCTTCGCTTATGCCGATGCGTGGCGAGAAGCGCCAAGCGCCTATCCGTTCTCGCTCTCCATGCCGCTCGCTGCCCGTGAGCACGGCCCCGATGTTGTCGAGGCCTTTCTCTGGGGGCTGCTCCCCGACAATGAAATGGTCTTGGAGCGGTGGGCGCGGAAGTTTCAGGTGTCCGCTCGCAACGTCTTCGCCCTCATCGAGCATGTCGGGGAAGACTGCGCCGGGGCGGTGCAATTTGTCCACCCCGACAGACTCGCCGCCATCCAAAGCGGGGCAGAAGATGGTATCGAATGGCTCGATGAGGCCGATCTGGCGGCGCGCCTAAAGGCCCTGCGTGAGGATCACGCGGCATGGCGTATGCCGCGCGATGTCGGCCAGTTCAGTCTCGCGGGCGCTCAGCCCAAAACTGCCGTCCTGCATGTTCAGGGCAAGTGGGGCATTCCGCGTGGGCGGATCGCCACCACCCATATTCTGAAGCCGCCGACCGGGGCCTTCGATGGCCATGCCGAGAACGAGCATCTGTGCCTGCGGATCGCCCGCAAGCTGGGTATGCCTACCGCCTCGACCGAGGTCTTGCAGGCGCGGGGCGAGGTGGCCATCGCTGTTGAACGCTACGACCGGATCTTCAGCGGCAAGGACATCGTACGTGTGCACCAGGAGGATGTCTGTCAGGCGCTTGGGTTGCCGCCGACCCGCAAATACCAGAACGAGGGAGGTCCCGGCGTCGCCGAGGTGGCGAACCTGATCCGGCTCTATTCCAGTGCAAGGGATGAGGATGTCGGGCGGTTCGTCGATGCAGTGCTGTTCAACTTCCTGATCGCCGGTCCCGACGCCCACGCCAAAAACTACTCACTCCTGATCGGCGCGTCGGCTCGCATCCGCCTCGCGCCCCTCTATGACATCGCCAGCATCCTGCCCTACGACGACTACGACCTGCACAAGGTCAAACTGTCGATGAAGGTCGGTGGAGAATACGGGCTCCTCGACATTCGCAAGCGGCATATCGAGCGCATGGCCAAAGACGCCAGGCTTGTTCCCGATGCGGTGCTGGCGCGCTTCAAGGACCTGGCGCAGCGTTTGCCTGACGCTGCAAGCGAAGCCGCTGCCCAGGCCGCCGAAGCAGGCCTTACGTCTCACGTCATTGAACGCTTGGTCAGCCGGTTGGTGAAGCGGGCGAGCGCCTGTCTCTCGCTGTGTGACGACCCGTCGTCCTAAACGCCTAATCGCTCGGAGAAATCCGTCCGGGTTCGACTCCCGGTGTCCCTACGGGCAATAGGCCTGACATACTCTTGTGATTTGAATTGTATAGCATTTTCCAGAATTCACCCTAGAGCCTGTTCCCTTTA
>NMUI01000111.1 GCA_002221445.1 Phenylobacterium zucineum
CCCATGATTGGGTGCTCCATCGGCTCCCAGGCTTCGTCGCCGAGCATCTCCTTGGTGACGCGCTCGACTCGCGTGGCCGCGGATGCGTCGTTGATGACTACCTGACTCGAAGGCGGAAACTCGACGGTCGCCTTGAGCCCGAAGCCCTCGGCAATCTTCTCCATGAGCTCTTTGGCCTGCTTGCGAATGAGGCCGTGGTGCTCTTCGCTAAAGGTGCGAATCGTTGCGCCGAACGATGCTGTCTCTGGAATCACATTAGTGGTGTGTCGGTCGCCCGCGTGAATCCATCCGATGTTGATAACAACCGGGTCGAAGACGTAGAACTTCTTGGTGACCAGGGTCTGCAGTGCCGACATTGCCTCGACCAAGGCGCTGTTTGGGTCGTTTGCGCCCCAAGGCGATGAACCGTGGCCGCCGCGGCCGTGGAAGGTCACGATCATGTCACCGGCAGATGCCATCATCGGGCCAGGCTTGGTCGTGAAGACGCCCTTCTTGAGGCCGGCGCTAAAAACGTGGATGCCGTAAGAGGCGATCGGCTTCTGGCCAGAAACCAGGTGTAGCCCCTCTTCGAGCATGATGTCGGCTCCGCCGTGACCCTCTTCGCCAGGTTGGAAGAACACGACTGCATCGCCCTTCAACAGGTCGGCGTGGGTACGAAGAAGGTGTGATGCTCCAATGCCGATTGCAGCGTGAAGGTCGTGGCCGCAGGCGTGCATGTATCCGTTGGTCGATGCGTACTCGAGCCCGGTGTCTTCAACCACCGCGAGTGCGTCGAGATCGCAGCGAATTAGGACGGTCGGGCCAGGCTCGGCGCCCTTTATGTGCAGGGCGGCACCGGCAACGGTCTTGCTTCGGTGAATCTCGCCGAGACCTTCTACCGAGGCCAGCGTTCGCTCGAGAGTCTTGTAAGTCTCAAGGCCAAACTCTGGGATCTGGTGCAGCTCACGGCGAATGCCCTGCAAAACGGTCAGATACTGGCTTGCCTCATCGGCGAGGTCCTTGTAGGTCATGCGATTCAGCATAGATGTCATTTCTTATCATTTAGAAGTGTTGTTTGAATCGATGCACGAAAGTTGGCGGGTAGCGCTCGCCGACCAGCGCGGCCTGCTCGAGGGCATCGAAGCTCAACTCGCGAGGATGCAGGCCCAGGGTATCGAGATAGCTCCGCCGCTGCCGAAAGCCATGCGCGCGCTGACCCAGCCGCTCGATACGGTTCGAGTGCTCATCGTCGGCCAAGACCCATACCCAACCGCCGGCCACGCCTGTGGCTTGTCGTTCGCGGTTGAGAGGGGTGTCAAGCCGTTGCCTAAGTCGCAGCAAAACATCATGCGGGAGCTCTCGTCTGATCTACCCGGTGCCAGTGCCTCAGGCGATATGGCTCGGTGGCAAGACCAGGGCGTTCTGCTCTTGAACAGGCACCTGACTACCTCGGTGGGGCAGGCTGGAGCCCACGGGCATCTGGGTTGGGCAGCATTCACGGATGCCGTCATCCGTGCGCTTATCGCACGCCCCGGCGGCACGCTCGTTGCTGTGCTCTGGGGCGCACACGCTCAACAACTGAAGCCACAACTCGGCTCGTCGACAGTGATCGAGAGCCCACATCCGAGCCCACTTTCTTCGTATCGCGGGTTCTTTGGTTCTCGCCCGTTTTCTCGCGCCAATCAGGCTCTCAAGGCGGCTGGATTGCCTGAGATAGATTGGTCTTGTTAAGGAGTAGCTGTGGCCCTAGATTCTGAGTCCCGTTGGCGTTTGGTGCGTGCGATGCGCGCCAAGGGCGAGGATGCCCGCGAGCAGGGTGAGGTTGTCATTCGTGACGCCGTTGAGGCCGACCTCATTCAGGTCACCGAAATCTACAACTACTACGTTCAGAATTCCGTGGTCACATTCGACCTCGAAAAACTAGCTACCTCTGACTGGCAAGAAAAGTTTGCCTGGCTTAAGAGTCTCGAT
>NMUI01000112.1 GCA_002221445.1 Phenylobacterium zucineum
GCTCTAACTTTTTGAATTAGAGCTGGTTTTGGCCCGTTAGACGAGTCCGCCCAAACGGCTCTGGCAGGGCCATCTTGGTGAAAGCCTCAGTCGTGTTGGGCTTCGGCTTCGGTATGGCTGGTCTCTGCGGCGCGGGCCGCCTGGCGCCGGGCACTGGCCCGAAGCTTTTCGCTCTCACTCTTCAACTGGCCGCAGGCTGCCAGAATATCGCGCCCCCGGGGGGTTCGGATCGGTGAGGCATAACCAGCCCGATTGAGGATGGCGGCGAAGGCCTCAATGGTCGTCCAGTCCGAGCAGACATAATCGGTTCCCGGCCAGGGATTAAAGGGGATGAGATTGATCTTGGCGGGTATGCCCTTCAGCAGCCGAACCAGGGCCAGGGCCTCAGCTGGGGAGTCGTTTACCCCCTTCAGCATGACATATTCAAAGGTCACCCGCTTGGCGTTGGACAGGCCAGGATAGGCCCGAATGGCCGCCATCAGCTGGGCGATGGGGTATTTTTTATTGATGGGCACCAGAACATTTCGCAGCGCGTCATTTGTGGCGTGCAGGGAAATCGCTAGACCAGCCTGGGTGCGGCGACCCAGGGGCTCCAGTTCGGGTACGACCCCAGAGGTCGATATCGTGATCCGTCGCCGGGAAATGGCGATGCCTTCCCCATCAGCGATAATGTCTATGGCGTCCGAAACCTGGTCGAGATTGTAGAGGGGCTCACCCATGCCCATAAAGACGATATTGGTGAGCAGACGATCAGCCTTGGGGCTCGGCCATTCTCCCAGATCATCCCGGGCCACCTGAACCTGAGCGACGATTTCCGCTGCGGTAAGGTTGCGCACCAGGGCCTGGGTGCCGGTATGGCAGAAGGTACAGTTCAGGGTGCAGCCCACTTGACTGGACACGCACAAAGCCCCGGCCCGGCCCACGTCGGGGATATAAACGGTTTCGACCTCAATGCCGGGTGCGGTCCGGATCAGCCATTTGCGGGTCCCATCCTTTGAAACCTGACGCTCGACAATTTCAGGGCGGTCGAGGCGGAAGGCCTGGGCCAGTTCGCTGCGGGTTTCCTTGGCGATGTCGGTCATGGCGTCAAAATCCGTGACACCGTAATGGTGGATCCAGCGCCACAACTGCGTGGCTCGCATCCTGGCCTTGTCGGGCCGGACCACTTCAGACTCCGTCAAGGCCCTGATCAGGGCAGGTCGCGTCAGCCCCACGAGATTCGGCAGGGTCAGCTCCGAGGCGGGCTTGCGGCTCAAATCCAAGGTCAGGGTCAAGGCAGTCTCACAACCGGAAGGAGGACCCCCTTATAGGCGATCCCACCGCAGGGGCCAAATCAGGTGCTGATTTCGGTCACCCTCAAACAAATGTTCGGACGACCTCTTCCGCCGCAGAACCCTGTGGGTTAGCGTCCGCCCACATTTTGCCAATCAAAAATCGACCTGGGAGAAACAGACATGAAGGCCATTTTAAGCAAGGTGACCGGCGGCCCTGAGACCCTGGTCTATGAAGACACTTTAGCCCCCGAACTGAAGCCCGGCTGTGCTATTGTGTCGGTAAAGGCGGTGGGGGTTAACTTCCCCGACGTGCTGATGATCGAAGACAAGTACCAGAACAAACCCCCACGCCCCTTTTCTCCAGGTGGGGAGGTCTCGGGTGTCATCAAGGCCATTGCCGATGACGTCACCAGCGTAAAGGTCGGTGATCGGGTTCTGGCCCAGATCGGTTCAGGCGGCATGGCCGAGGAAATCCTCAGCCCAGCCGGGCGGCTGACCAAGATCCCCGACTCCATGCCCTATGATGAGGCCGCCGCTTTCATCTTGACCTACGGCACCTCCTACCACGCGATCCATGACCGGGGTCACCTCAAGGCTGGCGAGACCCTGCTGGTCCTAGGTGCAGCGGGCGGAGTTGGCCTGTCAGCGGTTGAGCTGGGTAAGGCTGCCGGAGCCCGAGTGATCGCGGCCTGTTCCACCCAGGAAAAGGTCGATCTGGCCATTGCCCACGGGGCCGACGCCGGGGTGGTCTATGGTCGCGGCCCCTTTGACAAGGAAGGTCGGCGCAATCTCGGCCAGATATTCAAAGACGCCTGCGGCCCCGACGGTGCGCATGTTATCTATGACGCGGTCGGTGGCGACTATGCTGAGCCAGCCCTGCGCTCCATCGCCTGGGAGGGTCGCTATCTGGTGATCGGCTTTGCCGCGGGTGACATTCCGAAAATCCCACTGAACCTTGCCTTGCTCAAAGGGTGCGACATTGTCGGCGTGTTCTGGGGGAACTGGACGGCGCGCAATCCGGGTTTGTTTCAGAAATCCATCCAGGACCTGATAGACCTTTATGCCCAGGGCAAGATCAAACCCTATGTCTCGGAACGCTTTCCCCTGTCCAGGGGCGCGGACGCCATTGCCCACCTGGGCAGTCGCAAGGCCATGGGCAAGGTCGTTGTAACGGTTGACGACGGTGCACGCTGACGGATGACGGTCGGTCGGGTCGCTAAGCCCGACCGGCCAAGCTGTTTCCAAATGGAACGGGCAAGCGCGTCAAATTGAGACAATGTCATGCTGACAGTCCATAAGAGTTGAAAAAACTCAATAAAAACAAAAATTTTTCATGATGCCATCTGGCAGGCCCCTTGCAATCCCACCTGTAGTTTCAGACAGGCTCTCAGAGGGATTGATCATGGCTGTGTTCGGTATGATCGGCATAATGATGTCCGGGTGTGGTTGCGGAAGCGGCATTAATAATACCGGTGGCGGCGGTACCGGTGGCGGCGGTACCGGTGGTGGCGGTACAGGCGGCGGCGGTACTGGCGGCGGCGGTATCGGAGGCCCTGGTGGTCGCGGCAAGGGCGGCGGTCCTGGCGGTCGTGGACCCAAAGCGACCAAGGTAACGCACAAGACTAAGAAGACTCGCGGCTGGTAGGCTGAGAGCCTTTTTGTCCCTTTAGATGAGACCGGCTAAAGGAAGGCGACTTGGCAAGGACCGTGCAAAGAGGGGGTCAGACAGCCCCATCCTTGCCTGCGCGCGCCCGGTGCCTCTTTGCACCAGTCTCCTAGAGTGCGTTCCGA
>NMUI01000412.1 GCA_002221445.1 Phenylobacterium zucineum
GAGTGCGTTCCGATAACCGGTTCCCACTTATCGGAACGCACTCTAGTGTTAGAAATCCCTCACTCTTTGTCGGTCGTGGCACGCATCGGGCTCTGATTTGACGCGCATCAAAGCCTTCGGCTCAGGTGTTCGGCAGGAATGTCCGTCGCAACCGCATAGGAGGATTTGATGTTCGACACAAAAACCGCATTTCTGGCCCTTGTGCTCGCCGGCTTTGCATCATTTGCAGCTGCCGTTGTTTGGGCGCACGTGTGTACGCTCATCGCCGATAAGGCTAAACGCTGAGCCTGCCGTCCGGTCGCCTGTGATCCTGCCGGGGCGGCCCGATTGCGAGGACACCCTGTGCGTCGAATTGCAGCCTTGCCGCTGATTGTCTGCCTGTCGTTTGCTGTTCCTGCTGCTGCGGCTCAGGCTCGCGCCGTAGTTCGTGGACACAGGCTTGCTGTCGCACAATGTGCGGGCTGTCATGCCGTGGGTCGCACCGATACCGGCCCAAATCCGAAGGCCCCGCCCTTTCGGGAGATTGCTGCCGGTTATGAAGAACACAGTCTCCAGAAAAGACTGACCGACATCGACGAGACCGGTCACTATGACATGCCGCCGATCCGGGTTCACTCCAACGACATCAGCGATCTGATCGCCTATTTCAATCGGCTGAGTCGCACAGCCCCGGAGACCGTAAGACCATGTCCCCGTCCGACAGCCTGTTCACGCCCGGCGGAACACACTCAAAGTCGGTGACCGGGCTTTGAGCCATATCAAGGTCGCTTCCGAAGGAATGCGGCAACCAGCAAGATGCATTGAAACTATGAGGGCCATGGGGAAATGACCGCCGAGATTCAGCGACAGGCTTCACCTGCAAATGCGGTGGTCCTGCAAATTATAATGGGGGTGCTTGCGCTGGGTGCCCTTCTGGCAACTGCGTTCTCACCAGATCCCTTATTCCGCCTTCAGGGTTGGATTTTCCTGGGCGCATTCGTAATCGCCTGCGGGGTTCTGACCATCGGCATAGCCAATGGGCAGTTCCAGAATGATCAGGGCCGATATGAGGACGGTGTCATTCGCGCCGGGGTTATCGCCACCATATTCTGGTCGGCGGTGGGCATGTTGGTCGGGGTGGTCATTGCCTGTCAGCTGGCCTGGCCGAGGATTTTCTACTTCCCGGACTTCGGGTGGCTGAATTTCGGTCGTCTGAGACCGTTGCATACCTCAGGTGTGGTCTTCGCTTTCGGCGGGAATGCTCTGCTTTGCACCTCGTTTTATGTGGTTCAGCGGACCTGCCGGGCGCGGCTGGCGGGGGGCTTGCGCCCTGGTTCGTGTTCTGGGGCTATCAGTTATTTATTGCCCTGGCTGCGATCGGCTACCTCACCGGCATTACCGAAGGGCGCGAATATGCTGAGCCCGAATGGATCGTCGATATCTGGCTGACCGTCGTATGGGTGACCTATCTCCTGGTCTTTCTGGGGACGATCTGGAAGCGGAAGGAGCCGCATATCTATGTGGCCAACTGGTTCTATCTGGCGATGATTGTGACGGTGGCCATGCTGCACTTGGTCAATAACCTGTCCCTGCCGATCAGTTTCCTGAACCACAAGAGCTATTCTGCCTTTTCCGGCGTCCAGGACGCCCTGACCCAATGGTGGTACGGTCACAATGCGGTGGGCTTCTTCCTGACCGCTGGCTTCCTGGCCATCATGTATTATTTCGTGCCTAAGCGTGTGGAGAAGCCGGTCTATTCCTACCGCCTGTCCATTGTTCACTTCTGGTCGCTGATCTTCATCTACATCTGGGCCGGTCCGCACCACCTGCACTA
>NMUI01000113.1 GCA_002221445.1 Phenylobacterium zucineum
TAAAGGGATAAAACAGGCTCTGGTTTAAGCCGCCAGGACGTCGCCGTTCTGACGACGCATACGCCAGAAGCGGATGGTGCGCTCAGCGGCTTCCTTGGGCAGGGCCTCGTAGGTCTCTCCGTAGGACCGAGCCTTGCCCATGGCGTTATCGTCTTTATCCAGGATCAGGATCGCGAAGGTAAGGAACAATGAGCGGTCAAAGCCCGAAGCCTTGCAGATAATCGACAGGGCATCGAGCTCACGCTTTTCAAGAATCCGGCGGGCTGTCCCGAAATCGATTCCGGCTGAATCGGCCAGGGCGACTAGGAACTTTGTGGTTTCGCGGTTGCGCAGGAAGCCGGCAAGGGTCGAGGGACCGATCGGGCCGCGCGCTAACATGGCTTTGACGATTTTTTCGGCGCTTTCGTAATCCGGCGGCAGGGCGCCGTCGCGAGTCGCCATTTTCTCTCGACCCTTGGCCAGGGCGGCATCAAGCGCGACAGGGTCCATGGAGGAGTTGCGCTCCATGATCTTGGCGCGGAGGTTTGCCTCGACCACGAAATACATTTCATTCAGCAGATCAGGCGGCAGTGACGCGCGATTAACAACGGCTAGGTGAAGGTCCGGGTTGATCAGGGCGCGATCAACCACGGTCTCCTGTGCCTGTCGGGACATTTGCGCCCGGGGATTAGATACCAAGGTCCCCAGGGTTTCATCGTCACCTCGCGCAACAATGACATCTGAAACCACCTCGGAGACGTTCATTCTGCGTGAAATGGCCTTGAGTTGGCCTTGCCCACCGACCTTTGCGACATCAATCAGGTCCGTATCGGTGAGGACAGGAGAGTTCTGTAGGACATAGCCTGAAACCTCCAGGGATTCATCGGCGGCGAGCTTGCGGATCAGTCCTTGGGGTGCCTTCGGGACCATGCACATGCGATGTGACAATTCCGCTCGAACCGCCACCTCCATTTCTCCAGCCAGCTGACTTAAGACATCATCAAATAGCGGGAGGGCTTCAGGACCGGCCTCACTTTCGCTGGTGAAGAACAGGTCGGTCACCCCCCGCAGCAACGCCCGGCGTCTTTCGCTGGAGGGTTCCTCCGCGAGCGCGATCAGGTCCTGGAGTTTGCTGCTCGGTTCCATAAGGTTCAAAATAGTTTTTGTCGGGGTAGATTGGCCCTGGCGGTCCCAGGAATTTGCAGCTTGCGGGTCCCGGTTAAGGTCGTTTCGCGGTCACCTGCTGAAGTCGGCCGCGATACTGCGTAGGAAGTGCTGCCGTAGCCTGAACCATTGCCGGAGCTCGGCATCATAGCCGTCGCAACCGACAAGGCTGACATCGAGAGAACCAGAGTGCGACATTTCATACTGTAATTCAGTAGGTACAATCGCTTAACTTGCGCCTAACGACCTCGCCACCATTTCAGGCCGAAGGTCTCAAGACGTTCAAGCGCCGCATGAAGCAGGACCCCCATTAATCCCAGCACCACCAGAGCCGCCAACATACGTGCGGTTTGCAGCTTGTTGCCCGCGTCCAGAATGCGCCAGGCCAGACCACGAATACCGCCTGAGCCCGCCGCAAACTCTGCAACTACGGCCCCGATAATGGCCAGACCCGCCCCCACCTTGTGACCCTCCAGCAGAAATGGAACGGCCGACGGCAGACGCAGTCGCAACACCCTTTGCACTTGTCCGGCCCGATAGAGATCAAACAGATGCTCAAGGTCTGGATCGGCGGCGTGTAGCCCCGTGATGGCTCCGGAGAAGATCGGGAAAAAGGCGACCAGGACGGCTAGGGCGATGACTGCGCGCTCCGGGTGGTCAATTCCGGCCCAGATCAGCACCAGCGGCGCAATGGCCACAACCGGTGTGACCTGCAGAACCGACGCCAGGGGGCGAACGGCGCGTTCAATCAGAGGGTTGAGCGCAATAATGATCGCTATGGCTTGAGCCAGCAAACTGGCCAATAGCAAGGCCAGCAAGGCTACCGATAATGTATTCCAGGCTGCTGTGACCAGGCTGGGGCCATCCTGGGCTATGGCCAAGGCCACGGCTGAGGGTGGTGGTAAAAAATAGGCGGGAACCTGTAAGACCCGGCAAGCTGTTTCCCAGATCGATAAAAGAACCACCAGCAGCAGCAGGGGGCAAGGGCATAACCAATACGGTTCATGCGCCAACCTCCACCCCTTGGGCCAGGCAGGCTGAAATGGTCTCCACCGCCTGTCTGAAATCGGGCGTCGTCCGGAAGCTGGGGGCGCGCGGCAGGGTCCCGGCTATGCGGATCTCACCCGCTATACGTCCAGGGCCCCTGGTCAGGACCAAGACCCGAGCGGACATATAGGCGGCCTCTTCGACGCTATGTGTGACGAAGACGATGGCCGGTCGCGACTGTGCCCAAAGTTTTAGAACATCATCTGCCAGGGTGCGCCGGGTGATTTCGTCCAGGGCAGCAAAAGGTTCATCGAGCAGCAGCAGTTTTGGCCCCGTAACCAGGGCACGAGCCAGGGAAACCCGCATGGCCATGCCTCCGGACAGTTGCGCAGGCCGCGCCGTCCGGGCTTCAGCCAAGCCAACTCGATCCAGAGCCGCGCCAGCCTGGACCATGGCTTCAGCCTTGGGGGTTCCTGAGAGTTCGAGGGGCAGAGCGACATTTGCCTGGGCGCTAAGCAGGGTGCCAGGGTCGGGGCTTGGAAAACAACACTGGTCTCTCCGCGCCCGAGGTCTCGGCTCAGATGTCCCCGAGTCGGGTCTTCGAGGCCCGCAAGCAATCTCAAGGCCGTGGATTTACCACTACCGGATGGGCCGACCACGGCGATAATTTCGCCAGGCTCCAGAGAGAAACTGACCGGGCCCAGAGCGCGACCGCGATGAGGATAGTCAACCTCGACCTGATCTAGGGACACGATGCCGGTCATGACGATGGTGTCTACTTCGCCGGGGGTGAAACGAACTGTAGGGTATAGGCCTTCGAGACATCCAGGGTTTTGGGATAGACCCCCTGATCCACCGCGATCTTGGCAAAGTCTGCCCAGCGGGCGGCGGTCATCACGCCGATGCCGCCAGCGGCCGCATCACCGCCATCGACAATACCGTAGCTGCGCATTTTCTCCCGGGCCTGATCGAGGACATCCTGGGTCATTTCCGGATTATCCTTGCGGATCAGGGCGTCGCCCGGTCCTGGATCGCCATGGAGATAGGACTTCCACCCCGCCGCAGAGGCCTCCACAAAGGCTTTCACCACCGCTGGGTTTTTGTCGATCCGGGACTGCGGAAAGAGGATCATGGTGGCATAGCTGGGATAACCATTATCCGCCAACAGGAAGACCTTGGCCTTCAGTTGAGCTTCCTTTTCAAGGGTATAGGGTTCGCTGGTTACATAGCCTTGCTGTGCAACGGATTTGTCGGCCAGGAAGGGGGCGGAGTTGAAGGTGTATTTGCGAACCTGGTGATCGGAGAAACCGTATTTTGATTTCAGCCAGACCCAGAACGCGCTGACCGAAGCATCGGAGAGCAGGATGGGGTGCCCCTTGAGGTCTTCAATTTTCTCAATGCCTTGGTCCGGATGCGCGATCAGCACCTGGGGGTCTTTCTGCATCATAGCCGCCACAGCGCGCACAGGGACACCTTCATTGGCCATGTTGAGGGCAATAAAGCTGTTGGACCCCATACCTGCGTCTACCGCGCCGGCGGCCAGCAGTTGCGGTACATTCACCCCAGGTCCGCCCTGGATAATACGGACATCAAGACCGCGCTTGATGTACTCGCCGGTAGCCACCGCCTGATAAAAACCGCCTTGCTCGGCCTGGGCCCGCCAATCTGTTGCAAAGCGAATCTCGGTCTGAGCCACAGGCGCAGCCGCCTTCCGGGCGGGCGAACAGGCACAGACCAGGGCAGACAGGGCAGCCACAAAGACGGCGCGTCGGAAAATCATGGAGAAGTCCCTCTCAAAGAGGCGGAATCTCTAAAGCCGTAAGCTGACGGGCGGAAGGCAGTTTTGCAATCGACGCCATCTAAATATGGTGATTACGGCGCGCCACCTGATGCAGACAGCAAAAGGGCGACGCTACGGTTTCCCGTGCCGTCGCCCTCTCTCAGATCCGTCGGGGGACCTGCGTCTTGAGTTCAGGCTGTGGTTCCGACCGGTTTCCCGACCGATCCGTGCGGCGATCCCTCTCAACAAACCCAGCCTCCTGCTGATCAGGAATTTCTACAATAGGGGTTTTGTGGGGGGTGTGGATGGATGGACCAACTTCGGGGGATAGGATTGTAGAGTGCCGGTGGAATTCAGGATTATTCAAAATAAATCAGCATATTAAACCATGCACTGTTTTGCTGATGCCCCGTCAGAACCAACGCAAAAAAGACCCTAATCCCCTTTTTCGAGGGTTTCCTGATCCATTTGGCGGATCAGCCATTCCTCTTCGGCCGCCGTCAGTTCAGCACGGGTTCTTTCCAGGTCTCGGGTGAGGTCGGCGAAGAGACTTGGCGCGGCGCTATAAAGGTTCGGCGCACCCAGCCTGGCCTCGAGATCAACGATTGTGGCAGGCAGATTCACCAGCAGGGCGTCGAGCTCCTGAAGCCGTCTCTGATCTTTGTAGGATAATTTGACAGCCTTGGGTGGTCGTGACTTTGGCGGCGGGGTCCGTGTGGGCTCTGAACGCGGACCTTCGGCCCGGAAAAAGTCGGGATTTTGCGATAAGAAATCCTGCCAGCCCCCCGGCGTTTCGGCCGCATCACCGCGACCGTTGAGGGCGATGGTCGAGGTTGCCAGCCGGTCGATGAAGTCGCGATCATGACTGACCAGCAGCAAGGTGCCCTCATAGTCGGCCAGCACATCTTCCAGTAAGTCGAGGGTATCCATATCCAGGTCGTTTGTGGGTTCGTCCAGCACCAGTAGATTGGCTGGGGTGGCCAGAGCGCGGGCCAGCAAGAGGCGGTTGCGTTCCCCGCCCGATAAGCTTTTCACGGGCTGACGGATCTGGGATTCCGTGAATAGGAAGTCCTTGGCATAGGCGTTCACATGGCGGGGCTTGCCGCGAACCATGACCTGATCCCCACCCAGGGGTGTTAGAACATCGCGCAGTAACATGTCAGGCTTAAGGGCGATGCGCGACTGATCAATATAGGCCATGTCGAGATTGGCTCCCAGCTGTACCGAGCCTGAATCGGGGGGCAAATCACCCAGCAGCAGTTTGACCAGGGTCGTCTTACCCGCGCCATTGGGTCCGACAATCGCCACCCGGTCGCCGCGCAGAATTCGCGTTGAGAAACCCTTAAGCAGGGTGCGATCGCCAAAGCTTTTGGCAAGGTCCTTGACCTCAACAACCCGCTTGCCGGACAGGCCTGAACTGGCCAGACCGATCATCATATCGCCGCGGGCCTCTTTCTGGCGCTCAGCACGCGCCTTTCGCAGGTCCATCAAGGCGCGACGACGACCTTCATTACGGGCCCTGCGCCCGGTTACCCCCCGCTGCAACCAATACTCTTCGCGCTCAAGCTGTTTGTCCAAACGGCGGGCCTCTTCGGCCTCACCCGCCAGGATTTTTCCACCCAATCATCAAAGGCCGAAAAGTCGCGATCCAGGGCGCGGACCTTGCGATGCTCTAGCCAGAAACACCGTCCGGTGGTCCGCTCGAGGAAGGCCCGGTCGTGGCTGACGATGAGAATGGCGGCCTTGGATCGGGTCAGCTCGGCTTCCAGGGTTTCGATGGCCAGGATGTCGAGGTGGTTGGTTGGCTCATCCAGCAGCAGGACATCAGGATCTTCGGCCAGAGCTCTGGCTAAGGCGACCCGGCGGATCTCACCGCCTGAGAGGCCTTGCGCTGACCGGGATGGCGGGATCGCAAATAGATCCAGCATAGCCTCGGCTTCATAATCCTGCGCCCCGCCAGCTGTGGCGTGTTCGAGCACAGTCCGGCCCAGAATAATCGGCTCCTGTGGTACAAAGGCGACGCGGGTGCCAGGCGTGACCACGCGCTCTCCATCATCGGCCTCAATCTCACCCGCCAGGACACGCAACAGGGTGGTTTTGCCAGCTCCATTACGCCCCACTAGACAGGCACGAACCCGGCTTTCCAGACCGATTTCGACACCGTCGAACAGCATCTTGGGTCCGTCGGCCAGGCGGACGAATTTGAGCGAAAGGATGGGAGGTCTCATTTGGTTCCCGACATAGCCGGGCTGGTCCCCATGTCCAAACCAATTCGCTGGGCGTGGCGTCAGTCGGGTGTTTGAGGCGATTGACCGACGCGCGGGGGTCGCTCAGATGAGGTTTCATCGGGGGGCAGGACCTCGGGTCGAGGATCACGGATCTGGGCGCTACCGAAGTCATCAGACAAGTGATCGTAAAATGTGTTCTCGGGCACGATCGGGCCGCCAGTAGCGTTGGGATGGGCCGATGTCACCTCGCCCACCGGGGATGTCGGATCAGAAGCCAGCCAGTCGAAATTCCGTACGGGCAGATTTGTGTGGGCCCGGATCATAAAGCGTCGCCAAATTTCTGCCGGGATAACGCCGCCTGTGACCTTATCCATCGGGGTATTGTCGTCATTTCCAACCCAGACACCGGCCACATAGTCCGGGGTAAAACCGACAAACCAAGCGTCTCGCCAGTTCTGGCTAGTTCCGGTCTTGCCGGCAGCGGGGCGACCGAAGGCGGCGCGGGCTCCCGTTCCGCGGGTTACGACCTTCTCCAGCATACGCACCATCATACGCGTGTGGACGAGATCGTAGGTGGGGAGGGGCGATGCGGTTTGATGCAGATACAACCGCTCCCCGGCCTTGGTCTGAATTTCATCGACCATGTAGGGGCGCAGGCCCTGACCCTGGTTTTGAAACACCTGATAGGCCGAAACCAATTCGATCAGCGGGACTTCATAGGCCCCAAGGGCGACGGATAGGTTCGGGTCAGTTGGAAGGCCCGAAAAACCGAACCGTGCCGCCAACCGGCTTATGGCCGTGCCGCCGACCTGTTGGGCCAGCTTGACGGCAACCGTGTTGATCGACTGGGCCAGCGCCGTCTCCACCGTAACGGCTCCCCGATAACCACCGCCATAATTCCGAGGGGACCAGGTTCCGAACCGGACCGGACCATCGGTCACCGTGTCGGTCGGCAGGACGCCGATTTCCAAAGCCGCCGCATAGACAAAAGGCTTGAAGCTGGAGCCGGGCTGCCGGCGGGCCTGGACCGCGCGATTGAAAGCACTCTGGTTGTAATCAAGGCCGCCGATCATGGCCCGGATTGCCCCCTCGCTTGACAGGGCCAGCAGGGCCGCCTGATGGACACCGGCCTTTGATCCATCGGCGCGAACCGTTTGCTGCAGAGCCTCTGATCCTGCCGTCTGCAATTGTGTATCCAGGGTCAGGCGCACCATCAGATCCGGGCTGTTGGCGGGTACCAGGCTCAGAACCTCATTGGTTGCATAGTCCACGGCATAGCCTGAAAGATCATCTCCGGTGGAATCCTGCATCGTCAGCTGCGGTGGATGAGCCAAGGCCTCGGCCTGTTGTTGGGGTGTGATCCAGCCCTCAGCCACCATGGTGTTGAGGATCGACCGCTGACGCGACAGGGCGGCGGTCATATTGTGGGTCAGGGCCATGCGGGTTGGGGCCTTGGGGAGGGCGGCCAGAAGGGCCGATTCCGCCAGGGTCAGTTTGCCGGCGGGCTTTCCGAAATAGGTTCGCGAGGCCGCGTCGATCCCGAAAGTGTTGGCACCAAAATAGGTGCGATTGAGATAAAGCTCCAGCAGTTCATCCTTGGTCAGCATTCGCGCAAGACGACGGGCGACCACCGCCTCCTGCACCTTGCGTTTCAGGGTTTGATCTGGGGTCAGAAACAATCCCTTGGCAAGCTGTTGGGCAAGGGTTGAACCGCCCTGCACCACCCGCCCGGCTCGGTAATTTACCAGGGCAGCCCGAACAATGCTCCGCAGGTCAAGTGCGCCATGGTGATAAAATCGTCGATCTTCCGCCGCCATAAAGGCTCTGGGCACATAGGTCGGAAGCTCTGCAAGCCGCAAACGATCGCCGAACTTGGGTCCCCGCGAGGCGATCAGGGTTCCTGATCGGTCAAAAACCGGATAGCCGGAGCCCGGCTGATCTGATCCAGCTGTTCCTTCGGCGGCGTTGGCGGAATGTCCTGAAGATACCGGTCCTGGATGAAGGCATAACCGCTGAAAAGGGCGGCCAGAATTGCCAGTAAGCAACCGCCTGCCAGTATCGCCGCCAGTTTCCGCCATGCGACGGGGTTGCGGGGACCGCCCCTCCCGGACTGTCGACCCCATCTTCGCGGTCTAGGTAGGTCGGCGCGATAGGTCTCAATCGGTTCGGCATCAAACCCAGCCGAATCCTGGCGCACCCCATATGGATCGGCCTTTGGTGGTCTCCTGGGGTGACGGGGATCTTCAGTCATTTTCGACAAGCAAGGCGGGACAGACCAGATGGTTATGCGCTACGGAGATGATTAGCATGTCTAAGCGACCTTATTGGGAAACAAAGCGACTGGACCAGATGTCGGCCCGCGAGTGGGAGCAGCTCTGCGATGGATGCGGTTTGTGCTGTCTCATTCGATTTGAAGACGACGATACCGGGGAAATCGTTCCGGCCAGGGTGCATTGTCGGTTGTTTGATTCTGAAACCTGCCAGTGTTCCGACTACGCAAATCGAAAAGCTCATGTCCCAGACTGCATCAAACTGACCCCGCAGAATGTCGAGACATTGAGCTGGATGCCGCTATCCTGTGCTTACCGAAGGATATTTGAGGGGCGAGGCCTAGCCCATTGGCATCCCTTAATTAGTGGCGATCCCAAGAGCGTCCACCGGGCGGGGGTTTCGGTCCAGGGTGAAACCGTCAGCGAAGCGGACTTGGCAAACGAGGCGGCGGCGTTGGATTTTTTGGCCCCGGACCTCCTCGTCGAGCGTGGGATCTAGGTTGATGTTGTATTTTTGCAACAATGACTCTTGCGCCTAGTTTTAAACGGCCTAAGTGATGCTGGCAGGCTGATGACGGAGAACCATTTCCTTGGCGCGTGACCCCTATCTGGAACTTGGCGTTTCCCGTAGCGCGAGTGCGGGTGAGATTCGTAAGGCTTTCCACAAACTCGCCAAACAGCATCACCCCGACACCAATCCGGGCAATAAGGCCGCGGAAGAGCGATTCAAACAGGTCAGTGCGGCCTTCGACATCTTGGGTGATGTCGAAAAGCGAAAGAAATTCGACGCGGGTGAAATCGATGCCGATGGCCGTGAGGCCTTTCGCGGGTTTGCCGGCAGCCCGGGGGGTCGCCCTTCGGGGGCGGGCAAAGAGGGGCCGGCTTTGAGGGGGTCGATCTTAGTGACCTGTTCGGGGATATTCTTGGTCGGGGCCGCGGTGGGGGTGGCTTCGCGCCCCGGGGGTCTGATGTTCGGGCCAAGGTCGAGATCGATCTGGAGGACGCCATTCACGGGGCCAAGAAGCGTATTTCCTTCTCTGATGGTCGTACCATCGACATGAGCATTCCAAAGGGTGCCGAGGACGGTCAGTCCTTGCGGTTAAAGGGCCAGGGATCTCCGGGGCGAGCTGGGCCGGGGGATGCGCTGATTGAACTGGTCATCCGACCTCATGCTGTTTATCGCCGTGAGGGCGATATTCTGGTCATGGACCTGCCGGTTTCTGTTCCCGATGCCATCCTGGGGGGCAAGGTACAAGCCCCAACTCCCGACGGTGCCGTGACTCTGACCGTCCCCAAAGGGGCAAATTCTGGCCAGGCCCTTCGGCTCAAGGGAAAGGGCCTCTCAGACTCTGCGGGCAAACGCGGGGATCTTATTGCGCGGCTGGTGCTGACCCTCCCCGAAACCCTTGACGAGGACCTGACGGCCTTTGCAGAGACTTGGCGAGCAAGGCGACCCTATACCCCTCGTCGTCGATAGGTCGAGCTGACGACTCAGATTCCGTTCAGATATTCCGTTCAGATAGAGTGGTTATTCAGGCTAGGTTCAGTCGTCGGGGCTCAGGACGGATCGCATGTCGCGTCACCTTGCAATCGCCGTTATGCTGATCATTGGGAGCGCGGGTCCCGTCGCCGCCCAGGGCTATCGCGGATATGACCGTCAGGTTGAGGGCGAAGGCGAGCAGGATCGTGCTTTGGACGCGGTACGCGGCGGGCGTCATGTGCCACTCTCTGCCGTAATTGGCCAGATCAGCGCCAGGATGCCTGGCCGTCAACTGAACACGACCCTGGGCGATTTCGCCGGACGCGCAGCCTATTTCGTGCAGTGGCAGACCCCCGACAACCGGCTGATCATCTTCGTTGTCGATGCCCAGTCTGGTCAAATCATTAGCCGGCAGGGGGGTAAATCGTGCGCATTCTGCTGGTTGAAGACGATAAGGATCTGTCACGGCAGCTTAAAGCCGCACTGAGCGATGCCGGCTATGCTGTAGACCATGCGGCCGATGGCGAGGAGGCTCAGTTTCTCGGGGAGACTGAGCCCTATGATGCCGTCATCCTAGATATTGGCTTGCCGAAAGTGGACGGTGTTACCGTCCTGGAGCGCTGGCGGCGTGGCAATGTGGCCACCCCCGTCCTGATCCTGACCGCCCGGGGGACCTGGAGTGAAAAGGTGGCCGGCTTTGATGCGGGGGCTGACGATTACCTCACCAAACCCTTTCATACCGAAGAACTCCTGGCCCGCCTTCGCGCTCTATTGCGTCGATCCGCGGGCCATTCCACCCCCAGCTTGTCTGTGGGCTGTCTTCGGCTGGATCCGCGTGCTGCACGGGTCAATGTTAAAGGTGAACCCCTTAGATTGACCTCTCTTGAATATCGTCTGCTCCACTATCTGATGATGCACCAAGGGCGTGTGATCAGTCGGACCGAATTGGTCGAGCACCTGTACGATCAGGATTTTGACCGGGATTCCAACACGGTCGAAGTCTTTATCGGTCGGCTGCGCAAGAAGATCGGACCTGATCGGATCGATACAGTGCGTGGATTGGGCTATCGTTTGACCGCCCCCGCCGACGAACTCAAGGATACTGAAGGCGGGGCGTGATCGTGGAGATTTTCCGTCGGCCGTCTCTTGTTCGCCGGTTGGTTGTTTTGGCGGCCGGATGGTCCCTGGCAGCCCTCCTGATCTCGGCTCTGGTCATGGTTTTGCTGTTTCAGCAATCGGCCTTGAGGCGGTTCAATCAGAACCTCGCCGAGCTTGTCGACAATCTGGTGGCCGGATCGACCCTAAAGGCCGATGGTAGCGTCGTCGCGCCAGCCCTGACCGATCTGCGCGCCTTGCGTGCCTATTCTGGAAAGTACTGGCAGATTGCCCGGCCCGCCGAGCATGGACAAATTCGAATTGTTGAGCGGTCTCGGTCCCTGTGGGATTCCGAATTGCCAACCCCAAAGGATCTGATTTCGCGGCTCAATGCTCATCCTGGCGTACCGGTCAGTTATGATACCCGTGGGCCGCTGTCGGAGCCGCTAAGAGCCCTGGCCTCGCAAGTGAGGCTGCCTGACAGCCGGATTCCGCTGATCTTCATCGTCGGGGAGGACCGGAGGGATCTGGATCGGGACATTCGTCGTTTTACCACCGCTACGGCCATTATCCTGCTGGCGCTTGGTGCCGGTCTTGTGGGGGCCGTGGTTATCCAAGTACAGGTCGGTCTGACGCCGCTGTTTGCCCTGCGCCGGGAAATCGCAGAGGTTCGAGGGGGAAAATCAGATCATATTCTGGGCACCTATCCCAGCGAACTGACCCCTCTGGCCGAGGAGCTGAATGCCTGATGGCGCACAATCAGGATATTGTTGAACGCCAGCGGACGCATGTGGGTAATCTGGCTCACGCGCTGAAGACCCCCTTGTCTGTGCTGATGGCTGAGGCGGGACAGCCTCACGGAGACCTAGCCGCTGTGGTCACCCGCCAGGCCGAAGCCATGCGACTTCAGGTAGATCATCATTTGCGCCGGGCCCGAGCCGCAGCCCGGGCTCAAGGCCTGGGCGAGCGGACATCCGTGGCTGAGGTTCTCGATGAACTGTCCCGCACCTTGAGTCGGATTTATGCCGCCAAGCCTATAGCCATAGACTGGGATGCTGACGAAGATTTGTACTTTCAGGGAGAACGCCAGGACCTGCTGGAATTAGCTGGCAACGCTATGGAGAACGCCTGCAAATGGGGCGTCTCGAAAATCCGGGTGCGGGCTTTCAGTGATCGGGGTGAGCAAATGACCCTGACCATCGAAGACGACGGACCGGGTCTGAACCCCGATCAGAGAATAACCGTTCTGACCCGGGGGGCCCGTCTTGACGAAACGGCTCCGGGATCGGGTCTGGGCTTGAATATAATTGACGAGCTGACTCGATCCTATGGCGGGAGTCTCAGCCTCAGAGATGCCACCTTGGGTGGCTTGATGGTCACCCTGACCTTACCACGGGGGTTATCCTGAGCCGTCTTGGCGATTCGGCTTGAGCCATTGTCGCATTTGCATAGCCTTAACCTTAAGTGGTGTAATCCATACAAGTAATAAAGCAGTTCAATGCACGGGGTGCCGGATGACCGGTTTGTCCGACCGAAAAATCGAGATTGTACGCCTGCTCATGGCGACGTCTCCGGACAGCGTGGTGGGTGGGCTGCAGTCCGCCTTGGCTGGCTCCTATGATCCGGCATTGGCCGAAGTTCGCAATCTGGTTTCTGCCGAAATGTCGGACCGGCGTTTCCGCGATGTTGTCTTCGGGCCCCTAATTCGTATGTTTGACGATCCTTCAAAGGTCAAGGATCGGCTGGTATTCCCAAAATCGGCCTTGCCGCTGATTTGGCGGGCGCTCAAGGAAGATGCACCCGATCAGGTCGCCATGGTGAAAAGCCTGTTGGAGGGTGCCACGGTTGAAAGCCGGACGGGACCGCTCAACAGCCTTCTACGCCGGATCGAACACGGTCTGCAGGATGAGGCATCAGACGTCTATGTCGCGGCCGCTGCCACATTGAATGCCGCCAAACCGGGCTTGGTTAAGGTCTTGTGTGCCTGTCTGGCCTTGGCACCGGTGGTCCGGGATGCCTCTTTCCGGTTGGCCGATTGGGTTGAAAGATCCAATGATGAACGGGCTGCGGCCATGCGCATTACCTATCGGGATGCAACCTCACTTTCTGACGACAACGGTCCGTTATTGTTCGAAATGCTGGCGGCCAACCTCGAAGAGCCTTGGATGATCATCCGGCTAATTTCACTGGTCATGGATCGACCAACCCAGCGTTATTTAGCGGAATCTGAGCTTTCGACCTTTCCGACCCGGGTGATGGATCTTATCGATGTCAATCTCGCCGAGATCAACAGATTCAGCCATACGAATACCCAGGATCAGGCAAGAGCGACCGCCGCCGTTGTGAAGCTTGTTGCGCGCCAGATTTCTGAGCTTGAAGCCGGTATCGAGTTTGCCCGTGAGAGCGGATGGGGGGCTCGAGTCCAGAAGCAGAGGCAAGCCCTGGCCCATGCGGTCGAATCACGCATGCGCAAGGCCGAAGCCCTGGTGACGGCCGCCTTACCCTATCATAGCGTACGCGGGGCCCATGTCAGTCGGAAGATCCCTCGGATGACGATGCCACCCAAGGCCGAAGACATCGACAATGCGCGGACCCTCCTGACCTTTATGGATGCTATCCGGCCCAGTGCGAGCGCTGGCGGTTTTGCCTCCGCCAGAAACAAAGTCGCCGAGTCGGTTGCTGAAGGGCTGGATCGTTATGCTGAAGACGGTCTCAGCCTGATCCGCGACCATGAGGTTGAAAACCTGGACCTTGCTGCAACCCACCTGACCTATGCTGCAGAATTTCTGGAATATGCGCGGGATTCGGTGAGTGCGGACTTGGTCCGCCGTCGCATCATAGCAGCGGTGGAGAATGAACGACGGGATGTGGCTAAATATGGTTGATCGCCCTCTCGCGCGAAGGCCCTAAACCCGCTAAACCCCGTCCATGATCACCCTTTGGGTCGCTGCGGGGGTGTTATCTGCCGCCGCCGCGATAATTATCCTACTTCGTGCAGCCGGGGCTGCATCCAACGCCGGGTCTGGTGATCCGACGCTGGAGGTTTATCGCCGACAACTCCGCGAACTTGACACCCTTACCGAGGGCGGACTTATTGATGCGGGCGAATATGCCATAGCCAAGGCCGAAGCCGGTCGACGCCTCCTCGGTGCCGCGAGTCAGGTGCCGAAAGTTTGGTCTTCCAATGTTATTGATAGGCCCTGGGTCGCTGCAGTTATCGCGATGGCCGGTGGATCGGCCTTGGCGCTCTATTTGGTGATCGGCAGTCCGACTCTACAAGATCAACCCATGTCCGCTCGGATCACCAACTGGCGCAGGACTCAACCGGATAATCTAAGCGCCAGGGAAATGGTTGCCGTCCTTCGACAGGTGACAACAAAACGGCAGGACCCCGAGGGGTTCCGCTATTTGGCCTTGGCCGAGGCCCAGTCCGACAATCCATCAGGGGCCGCCCGCGCCCTGCGAAAAGCCATTGCCCTGGCCCCCCAAAGGACCGACCTTTGGGAAATGTTGGGTGAGGTTCTCGTTACTCAGGCAGAAGGGCGAGAATCAGAAGCCGCCCGGAAGGCCTTTGATGAGGCTCTGAAACGGGATCCCAAGGCTATAACGGCACGGTTCCATCTGGCGCGTGCTAGAGACCAGGCCGGAGATCGCGATGGTGCCGTTGCGGTCTTGCGGGCGATTTTGTCTGATTTATCGCCGGCAGATCCGCGTCGTCAGGATTTGCAACAGGCCATCAAGGAAGCCCTTTTGCCGCATCAGACATCGCCGCCATCGGCTCCGGTCATGGGCGGTGATCAAATGAGCATGATCAGGACCATGGTCGCGGGCCTTGCCGAAAGGCTGAAGACCAATCCGGATGATCCGGCAGGCTGGGTTCGACTGGTGCGATCCTATGCCGTTCTCGGCGACGCAGCGGCACGGGATGGCGCACTGGCTCAAGCTCGCGCCAGATACCGGGGGCGCATAGACATTCTGTCTCAACTGGATGCGGCGTCAAAGGCGGAGGCTATGAAGTGACCCGCTTGCTGCCCAAATCGCCGAAAGCACGGCGGCGCCTGGTTATTCTCGCGGCCGTGGCACCGGTCCTTACGCTTGCGGTCGGTTTGACGCTCTGGGGGTTGTCGGATTCGATTTCCTACTTTTACACCCCGTCGCAAGCCGCTACGGCCAGGCCTCCGCCGGGTCGATCCGTCCAGCTGGGGGGCTCGTTCAGAAGGGGAGTGTGGCGAAACACGGAGATGGCCGGGTAGAATTCGTGGTTCAGGACCAAACCATGTCTGATCGAATTACCTTCCAGGGCGACCTCCCGGATCTGTTTCGGGAGGGGCAGGGCATTGTCGCCACAGGCCATTTCCGGAAGGACGGTATTTTTGAGGCCAAACAGGTTCTGGCCAAGCATGACGAACGCTACATGCCCAAGGAACTTACAGCCGCTTTGAAGAAGCAGGGCGAATGGCGGGGCAACGGCACCGCCCCCGCCTACGGGTCATCAAGATGATCGTTGAATTTGGCAGCTTTGCCCTGGTCCTGGCGGTATGCCTTTCATTGGCCCAAGCAGGTTTGTCAGCTATCGGGTATCGAAGGGGGTCTGCGGTCTTGGCTGGGGCCGGAGAGGGGGCTGGTCTGGCCGCCTTTCTTGCGGTCGCCCTAGCCTTTGGTGCCCTGATGCACGCCTTCATCACCTCTGACTTTTCCGTGGCGAATGTCGTAGCCAATTCACACACAGAAAAACCCTTACTCTACAAGATTGCCGGAACCTGGGGCAGTCATGAGGGCTCCATGCTCCTCTGGTGTCTGGCCCTAACCGGCTTCGGGTCTGCCGTGGCAGGCTATGGCGGCAATCTGCCCAAGGGGTTGAAAGCTCTAACAGTCATGACCCAGGGGGCACTTGGCAGCGTCTTCCTGGCTTATACGGTTTTGGCGTCCAACCCGTTCCTGCGTGTTCTCGATGTTCCTGTTGAAGGGCGTTCGCTCAATCCCCTGCTGCAGGACCCGGCCCTGGCCGTGCATCCACCCTTTCTCTATGCGGGCTATGTGGGCCTTTCCGTCGTGTTTTCCTTTGCCGTTGCGGCCCTGATTGAAGGTCGCGTGGATGCGGCCTGGGCCCGGTGGGTACGCCCATGGACCCTGGCGGCCTGGAGCTTCCTGACCATCGGCATCATGATGGGTTCATTCTGGGCCTATTACGAATTAGGTTGGGGCGGTTGGTGGTTCTGGGACCCGGTCGAAAACGCCAGCTTCATGCCCTGGCTGATCGCTACCGCCCTTCTGCATTCGGCTGTCGTGACCGAGAAGCGAGGGGCACTGCCGGGATGGACCGTGTTTCTGGCGATTTCCGCCTTCACCTTCTCCATGCTCGGGGCTTTTCTGGTTCGGTCGGGTGTCCTGACCTCTGTCCACGCCTTCGCAGTTGATCCTAAACGCGGTGCCCTCCTGCTGGCCATATTGGCCGTGACGGCAGGGTCGGCCTTTGGACTTTTCGCCTGGCGGGCACCTGTGCTGGCACCGGGGGGTGTGTTTGCGCCGATCAGCCGCGAAAGCGCCCTGGTCATGAACAATATCCTGTTGTCGACCGCGACGGTGATGGTTCTGATGGGAACCCTCTTTCCGCTGATCCGCGAGGCGGTATCTGGAACGCCGATTTCTGTTGGCGCACCCTATTTCAACCTGATTTTCACACCGCTCATGGTGGTCATGCTGTTGCTGCTTCCGGCTGGACCCTTGCTGTCCTGGAAACGCGGCGACGCGAAAGGGGTCTATCAAAGACTTACCTTTGCGGCCCTGAGCGGGGTCGGTGTCGCCCTGTTGAGCCTTGCCCTTGTCAGTCCTCGAAAGGCCCTTGCCAGCGCCGGACTCGGGCTCTCGGCCTGGCTTATTATCGGGGCGCTGACGGAGGTCGCAGAGCGCATCCGTTTCCTGAAATCCCCGGCATCGGAATCTTGGCGACGGCTGACCGGCCTACCTCGGGGTGCTTGGGGTATGACCCTGGCCCATATCGGCCTGGGTGTCTTCGTTCTGGGGGCTTGTTTCGAAACCGGTTGGCGGGTTGAGGCGGCTGAAACCCTTGCGGTGGGCGGGCACCTTAAGGTTGGCGCTTATGAGCTTAGCCTTGATCGCATTGTCGCGGTCGATGGCCCGAATTTCGACGCTGAGCGCGGCCTGTTAACCGCACGCTTAGCCGGTGCTGAAATTTGCCATCCTTCGCCGGAACGCCGGTTCTATCCGGCAGGGGGGCAAACCACATCAGAGGTCGCCATCTGCACCTTGGGTCTGAACCACCTCTATCTGGTTCTAGGGGAAAGCCGGACCGGTGCAGACACGCCGGTCCGGTTGGTTCGTGCTTATTGGAATCCGCTTGCGGTCCTGATTTTCCTGGGGCCCCTGATCATGGCGCTGGGGGGAGCACTGTCCCTGTCTGATCGGCGTCTGCGCATGGCGGCGGGCAAGTCTTCGGCCAAACCCGAATGAAGCAGATCCTGGCCATTGCCGCGGCGGTCTTCAGCCTAGCGGCCGCTGCTGATCCTGGCGAACGTCTGCCTGATCCGGCTCAGGAGGCCCGGGCCCGAGCCATATTCCGCGATGTGCGTTGCCTAGTCTGCCAGAACGAATCCATCGACGACTCAACCGCCGATCTCGCCGCCGATCTGCGAAAACTTGTTCGGGACGACATAAAATCCGGCCACTCAGATGCCGAAGTGAAGGCCTATCTGGTTTCACGATATGGCGAGTTCGTTCTGTTGAAACCTGCTTTTTCGCTAGCCAATGCTGTGCTTTGGGGTGCCCCGTTCGGGGTGATGGCTCTGGGTTTCGGCTTGTTTCTTTTGACTTTACGCAGACCCTCCGTCGAAATGGTTCTTACGGTTGATGAGTCCGAGAGGCTCAAAAGATTATCGCAGGATCAAGGACAATGACATGATTACGCCGCAGAACGGTCGCGTTACCGCTCTTAAGCGTGATCTATCGTTAACTTGAGCTGAGTTGTACTCTTTGTGATCGAACCTAATTTGTCGGGATCGGGCCGGGTCAAAACCCTGGCCCTACAGAAAATTGAAAGACCAATGACTTCAAAGAAGACCGGTTATCTCTTGGGCGTCCTGGCCGGCGGCCTCATTGTTACGGGTGCCATGGCGGGGGCTGCGGTTCAGCTGCCAAATGCGAAGGCTGGGGATGTGCAGCTTATCCGAACGTCAACGGCCCCGATTTTCGCACCTCCGCCGGGGGCTCCGCTCTCGTTTGCCGACATTTTCGAACAAGTGTCTCCGGCTGTGGTGTCGATCAATGTGACCTCCAAGGTCGATCCCGGCTCTCTCCGTCGCCAGATCCCGGGTCTGCCCTTTGACATTGTGCCGCGCGGGGCACCGGAGGGAGATGATGACAACGCTCCCTCCTCGGGTAAGGGTAGGCCATCACCCAGGTTGCCGACCCAGCAATCGGCGGGGTCTGGCTTCTTCATTTCCGCAGACGGCTACATTGTTACCAATAATCACGTCGTGGAAAATGCAGATCAGATCAAGGTGGTTCTCAAGGACGAGCGGGAGTTGGACGCGGTGGTCGTGGGGCGTGACGAGGGCACTGATCTGGCCGTGATTAAGGTGAAGGGCTCTGGCTTTTCCTTTGTGAATTTCGAAAATTCAGCCAAGCCCAGGGTCGGCGACTGGGTGATTACAGTCGGCAATCCGTTCGGCCTGGGCGGCACGGCGACCGCAGGCATCATCTCGGCCTATGGTCGCGACATCGGCGAGACTTTTGTCGATTATATTCAAATTGACGCGCCGATTAACCGGGGTAATTCCGGCGGCCCGACCTTTGACGTCTATGGTCGGGTTATCGGGGTCAACGCCGCAATCTTCTCCCCCTCCGGCGGTTCGGTGGGCATAGGATTTGCCATCCCGGCAGACGTGGCCGACACCATCACCAAGAAGTTGATCGCCGGCGGTAAGATTACCCGTGGTTATATCGGGGCCTCGATCCAGAATTTCACCTCTGAAATGGCCGAAGCTCAGGGTATGGCGGGTCAGAAGGGGGCAATTGTCGCCGATCTGGTCCCGGGCGGACCTTCCCAGAAGGCCGGTCTGATGGCGGGCGACCTCGTGATTGCCGTTAACGGCACCAAGGTCAGAACCTCAGCCGAGCTAACCCGGGAAGTCGCTAAGGCCAGCCCCGGCGATGTCCTTCACGTCGATATTCTGCGCATGGGCAAGGCGCGAACCTTGGACATTCGCTCCGGTGTTCGACCCAGCGAAAAGGAACTGGCCTCCAATGACAACAGGAAGGATGACTCTACCCTGGGCAACGGCGGCGTGGTCGGGAAGTCCGCCATCATCGGCCTGACCCTTACACCTTTGGACGAGGCTGGCCGCCGTCGGCTTGGGCTTGGCGCGGGGTTGAAGGGTTTGGTGATCTCGGCGCTTGAGCCGAATTCCGACGCGGCGCAAAAGGGTGTGCGGCCTGATGATATTCTGGTTCGCGCCGGAGATCGTGAAGTGGTCACAGCAGACGATTTCAACTCTGTTGTCGAGGCGGCTAAGAAGGCCGGTCGCCAAAGCGTATTGGTCGGCATTTATCGCGGTGGTCGGACCTTGTTCCTGCCGCTCAAGGTGTCCGGCTAGAGTGCGTTCCGATAACGGGGAACCGGTCATCGGATCGAAAAGCGCTCTAACTTTTTGAATTAGAACTCTTTTTATCCCTTCAGGTGAGTCTGCCTGAAGGGACGGAGTTCTGGGTTCCGGGGGGTACCATGCGGATTCTGATTGTCGAAGATGATGTTGAGGCGGCGGCGGCCATGGAGCGCGGCCTTTCAGAGGCAGGACACCTATGCCGCCGCGCCGCCGACGGTGAGGAGGGCCTTATCATAGCCGGACAAGCTGAGTTCGACGTGATGATCGTTGATCGCATGATGCCCAAGATGGACGGGGTTACCCTGGTCGAAACCCTGCGTCGAGATGGCGACCATACCCCGGTGCTTTTTCTCTCGGCCTTGGGCGAGATCAATGATCGTGTTGCCGGTCTAAAGGCGGGTGGAGATGATTATCTGGTCAAACCCTATGCCTTTGCTGAGCTGATCGCTCGGGTTGAGGCCCTGTCCCGTCGCCGTGAAACCGGATCTGTACAGACCTTGCTCAAGGTCGGTGATCTGGAAATGGACCTGATCGGTCGGACCGTTCATCGCCAGGGCAAGGAAATTGATTTGCAGCCCCGGGAATTCCAGCTGCTGGAATTCATGATGCGTCACGCGGGTCAGTCGGTAACGCGCACCATGCTGCTGGAAAAGGTTTGGGAATATCACTTCGATCCGCAGACCAATGTGATTGATGTCCACATTTCCAGACTCCGTTCAAAAATCGATAAGGGCTTTGACCGCGCCATGCTGCAGACCGTACGCGGTGCCGGGTATCGCTTGGAAACCTAGGTACGGAGGCGCGTCCCCATGCGCCTGCCGCGCCTGTTTCGAACCACTCCATTCCGTCTGACCCTGCTGTTCCTGGCTCTGTTCGGGGCTGCAGCAAGTGCCTTTCTGGCCTATATCTATGTTGCCACGGCGGGCGAAGCCCAGAGACGAACCGATAAGGAAATCACCCGTGAGGCAGCGTCTCTCGCAGCGGCCTATAACCGCGGCGGTCTTGATGGCCTGAATCAGTCGTTGATCGAACGCGCGGCCAATGAACGGCCCTTCCTCTACCTGCTGATGACACCCCAGGGTCAAAGAATTTCGGGGTCGATCGCCGAGAGTCCCCTAGATAAATTCGACGCGCGCCGACCTGGGCCAGCTTCGCGATCAGCGATGTGGATGTTGATAACAGGCCGGTGAAACATCCGGCGCGAGGGTTTCAAGAGCGCCTGGGATCGGGTGAGATTCTCTTCGTCGGGGCTGATATCGGCGAGGATCAAGCCTATGTGGTCAAGATTGTTCGCGCCCTCTGGGGGGCCGGGGCCCTGGTGGTGGTTTTGGGCCTGGCGGGTGGGGTTTTGGTCAGCCGCAATGTTTCACGAAGCATGGCCAACCTTACCGAGGTGGTCGCTGCTGTGCGAAATGGGGCTTTCAATGCCCGTGCGCCCGTGCGCGGATCAAACGACGAGTTCGACGAGTTAGCCGAGGGCATCAACGACATGCTCGACCGTCTTGAACGATCTATGGCGGCCCATAAGCACGCGGGCGACGCCATTGCCCATGATCTGAGATCTCCGGTTACCCGCCTGCGAGCACGGCTAGAGGCCGCTTATATTGATGTCGAGGCCGGGCGAGGCAATGCTGAAAAGGCTCTGGCTCAGGCCCTGGAAGATACCGATGGTGTACTTAAGACCTTTGGGGCCGTCCTGGCGATCGCCCGGTTACAGGCGGCCGGTGAGGTCCCAAATTCAGAGCTACTCAATCCTGGGCAGTTGGCCGATAACATGGCCGAGCTCTATGAGCCTGTCTGCGAAGATGTCGGTCTTGAGTTCCGCGCCGAGCTGGCCCAGGATTTGACCGTTCGAGGCAATCGCGAATTCCTGGCCCAAGCCTTGGCTAATATCCTGGACAATGCCGTCAAATACACGCCGGCTGGCGGAGCCATCATGTTGCGAGTCCGGCAAACCTCCTCCGGTGAGATTGAGTTCTCTGTAACTGATACTGGGCCAGGGGTTCCCGAAGAAGATCGTGATCGGGTGGTGGATCGGTTTGTGCGTCTGGAAAACAGTCGCAATCAACCGGGTGCCGGACTGGGCTTGTCTCTGGTCGCTGCCGTTGCACAAGCCCATAGAGGCCGCTTGGAATTGGCCGAGGGCCCGGGCAAGGTAGATGATATGGGGCCAGGTCTCAGGGTTGCCCTAATCCTCCCGGGGGCCTGATGGCGAGTCTTGGCCAGGCCTTGCTACCCTGCGGTCCGAATCCGGATGTAAAGGCGTCAGATCGGCTCCTGGCCGTCATCGCTTCAAAAGAGATCGACGATTTTGCCGGTATTGAGACCGCGTGGTCAGCCTTGGCCCCGGCGTTTGGGGCCTCACCCTATCTGGCTGGTCTAGCCCGGCGTGACCCGAACGGGCTGGCGGCCCTCCTCCGCCGCGACCCAGATCTCAGTTTCGAGGACATTTTGCACCGGGCAAGGGCCACAGCCCGAGAGCCCCTCACGGTCGGGGCTTCGACCCTTCGGCGACTAAAGGCCCAGACTCATCTGCTGACGGCCCTTTGTGATCTTGGCGCAATCTGGACCTTGGATCAGGTAACCGATGCCATGGCGCAATTTGCCGACGCGGCCTTGCAATCGGCCCTGCACCTGGCAGCCCAAGCCGAGGTCGATGCGGGGCGACTGACCCGCCTAGGCGAAGACGCGGAAGGTCCAGTTCCCGGTCTTTTCTGCATCGCCATGGGTAAACATGGGGCCTTTGAGCTGAACTATTCCAGCGACATCGACATTTCGGTTTTCTTCGAGCCGGATCGAATGCCGGTGGCAATCGGTGAAGACGTCCAGGCAGTGGCCGTCCGCCTGACCAACCGCCTGTCCCTGATCATGCAGGAGCGAACAGCCGAGGGTTATGTGTTCCGCGTGGATCTCCGTCTGCGTCCAGACCCCAGTTCGACGCCCTTGGCAGTCTCCGTCCCGGCGGCCTTGGAGTATTACGGCAGTGTTGGGCAGAACTGGGAACGAGCCGCCTATATCAAGGCGCGGGCCTGTGCGGGTGACCTATCCTGTGCCCAGGCCTTTCTTCGGGATCTGACCGCCTTCGTTTGGCGCAAGAATCTGGACTTCGAGGCCATTGCCGACATTCATGCGATCAAACGTCAGATCCATGTCCATAAGGTCGACGACCGTCTGACCGCCAAGGGCGTTGATGTAAAGTTGGGGCGTGGCGGCATAAGAGAGATTGAGTTCTATGTCCAAACTCAACAGCTGATCCTTGGCGGTCGAAACCCAAGTCTGCGCAGTCGTCGGACCTTAGATGCCCTACAGGCCCTGACCTTGGCTGGTCATATTACCCCTGCAGCATGTGAGGACATGACGAAGGCCTACAAGCGTTTGCGGGCCATTGAACACCGTATCCAGATGCTGGCCGACGAGCAGACCCACAAATTGCCGGAGTCAGATGCCGACAGGCGGCGGATCGCCGCCCTCATGGGTCAAGGTCGGTTGGCGAGCTTTGATGCGCTGGTGGAGCGGACATTGAAAGCTGTCAATGGTCGGTATGGCGAGCTCTTTCCCGACGAAGAACCGTTGTCATCGAAATTCGGCAGCCTGATCTTTACGGGGGTCGATGATGACCCTGAAACCCTTAAAACCCTGGCCAAGATCGGCATGGTCAATCCAGCCTGGTGTCCCAAACCATTCGTAGTTGGCATCATGGCAATATCGCCGCCACCCGGACCGAGCGGGGGCGAGAATTGTTTACAAGGCTGGCACCACGCCTGCTGGATGCAGCCCAGGCCACAGGCGCGGCCGACGTGGCGTTCAAACGCTTTGCCGATTTCTTCAGTCGACTGTCGTCTGGGGTTCAGCTCCAGGCTTTGTTCTTGGCCAACCCCAAACTGTTTGAACTGGTGGTGCAGGTCATGGCCTTCGCGCCCAGACTTGCCGAGACCCTGGCGCGGCGTCCGGCGGCCCTGGATGCCATGCTGGACGGGAATTTTTTTGCACCCTTTGACGGTCAGGATGATCAGGAAGCGGTTAGGTTTGCGCTGGCGCAGGCTGATGGCTTCGAAGCGGCCATGGATGTCGCCCGCCGGATTCATAGGGAACAGGCCTTCCGCATAGGCGTTCAGGTTATGAGCGCAACGGCGGACGCTAAAGCCGCCGGTCATGCTTTTGCGGACCTGGCCGATGCCTGCATTTCGGGTCTGGCCCCCATCGCCATGATGGAAGTCGAGCGTTTGGGAGGTGCCATAGATGGCGATGTGGCTGTGGTTGCCCTCGGCAAATGCGGTTCGCGGGAGATGAGCGCGGGGTCGGACCTGGATCTGATGACCGTCTATGCCCCCGCAATGCCGGATGCGGTTTCACACTTGAAGGGATGGACTCCTGATGTCTTTTTCGGTCGCTTTACCCAAAGACTGATTGCGGCCTTGTCCATGCCCACCGGGGAGGGTGAGTTGTACGAGGTTGATATGCAGCTTCGGCCATCGGGAACCAAAGGCCCTGTCGCCGTCAGCATAGCGGCCCTTGAGGATTATTACGCCCGTGAGGCTGAGACCTGGGAACTATTGGCCCTGACCCGCGCCAGAGTGGTCTGGGCGACATCCCCCACCTTCGCCCGACGCACAAATGAGGCGATCGAGACCGCCTTGCGCAAGCCGCGACCGGCCAAGTCTATGGCCAGGGACACCCGGGACATGCGCGATCTTCTCATGCAGGCCCGTCCGCCGAAGGGCCCTTGGGATTTGAAGCTCTCATCCGGCGGCCTTGTGGATATCGAATTTGCCGCCCAGTTCCTGCAGATTGCCAATGCGGCCCAGGGTGGCCCCTTGTGCGCGAATACTGCGGAAGCTTTGGTGGCCTTGGGGGATGGCGGACTTGTTGGGCAGGATGACTTGGAGGCCTTACTGACCGCCTGGTCACTTCAACAGAATCTAACGCAAGTTCTGAAACTCGCCTTAACTCCGGACGATGCGCCGGAGGATCAGCCGTCGTCGTTTCGCAAGATCATGGCTCGGGCCGCGGAATTTCGTGATTTTCGAACCCTGAGGTCGCGGCTTGCCCGTGTGCAGGGCCGTGCGCATCAAGCCTATTTGAAGGCGGTATCTCTAGAGTCCGTTCCCATTAGACGGAAACGTTTAAAGGGATAAAACAGGCTCTAA